>DFFN01000195.1 GCA_002369525.1 Lachnoclostridium sp. UBA3775
TCTCATAGAAACCGCCGCCTGTGATGTGGCTGCAGCCCTTTACCCTGATTCCGGCATCCTTCAGAGCCTTAAGAGCCTTTACATAAATCACAGTAGGCTCGATAAGCGCCTCGCCAAGCGTCTTTCCAAGCTCATCATAGTAGGTATCAAGGCTTTCCCTGCTCATTTCAAACACTTTTCTTACAAGCGAAAAACCGTTTGAATGAACGCCGCTGGATGCAATACCGATGATGCTGTCGCCTGCTTTTATGGTACTGCCGTCGATCATGTCCTTACGGTCGGCAACACCCACAGCAAATCCTGCAAGATCGTATTCATCCTCGGGCATAAGTCCCGGATGCTCAGCAGTCTCACCGCCGACCAACGCCGCACCCGACTGCTTGCAGCCCTCGGCAACACCCTTTACGATCTGGGCAATCTTCTCGGGATAGTTCTTTCCGCAGGCAATGTAATCAAGGAAGAACAGCGGTTCGCCGCCCGAGCAGGCTATGTCGTTTACACACATCGCAACGGCATCAATACCGATCGTGTCATGCTTGTCAAGCAGGAAAGCGAGCTTAACCTTTGTTCCGCAGCCGTCGGTTCCGGACAAAAGCACAGGCTCATCCATATTTTTTATTCCCTTAAGATCAAAGGCTCCGGCAAAGCCGCCGATTCCGCCGAGCACCTCGGGGCGCATTGTGCCTTTGATATGTTCCTTCATCAATTCAACTGATTTGTAGCCGGCTTCAATATCAACGCCGGATGATTTGTAATCAAGTGACATTTATACTCCTATCTCCTCAGCTATTTTGAGGCAATGAATTTCTTTATTGTTTCTCTTCAAGATATGCGGCATAACCGATTTTTTCGATTTTTTCCTTCTTAGCCGCAACCCCGTCTTTAAGTTCTTCTTTGTAGGCTTTAATCTTTTCAAGAAGCGAAGGATCGTTAACCGCAAGAATTTTGGCTGCGAGGATGCCTGCATTTGCGGCTCCGTCTATTGCAACCGTGGCAACGGGGATACCCGAGGGCATCTGGACAATTGAATAAAGCGAGTCAAGACCGCCAACATTTTTTGTGGAAATCGGTATGCCTATTACAGGAAGCGGGAAAATTGCAGCGCACATACCGGGAAGATGTGCGGCACCGCCTGCGCCTGCGATTATAACCTTAATTCCTCTTTCCTCTGCGGTTTTCGCATAATCAAAGAAAATTTCCGGCATCCTGTGTGCGGAGATGATCGTCATCTCATAGGATATCCCGAATTTTTCCAGCATTTGCGCCGCCTTTTTCATTACGGGCAGATCAGAGTCGCTGCCCATCACAATACTTACCTGTGCCATATTACCCTCCTGCTTTTTAAGTGGTTATTACTGTTTTTTACAGTTCTTTCCAAATTATTATTGTACCAAAAATCAGCCCATTAGTAAAGCTTTTTTAAAACTTAGAGCAAATCATCAAACCTAAAGCATCCGGTTGAGTTCATCACAGCCTTCGAAGGAAAATCTGCCGTTCTCGATGATACTCCTGCTGCTGCCGTCTTTCTTTATCACCCTGATAAACTCAAGCTCATCATAGGGTATGGTGATATCGGTGTGGCAGTTGAAATATGCCTTGCTTCTGTCCTCTTTCCTAAGAATGCTTATCTCGTTATCCCTTGCTATTATCGCCTTTCCGTCGGGATTGTAGGTCATGAAATCCTCCATGTCGGAATAACAGGTGTCGCCAACCGCAAAATGAGGTCCGGTCTTTTCGGCGATCAGTATCGGAAGCTTGTCCCAGATTCCGAATTTATTTGCCATCGCATAAGCGGTGGTATTGGTTCCGATCGCGAATTCCCCTACCGGCAGGCTCTCATGATTATGCAGTATTTTCTCCCTTATATACTTCCCGTTTTCCTCTTCGGTTTCAAAGTTAGTGCAGGAATAGTCACATGTCTTGCCATCCTTAAATATGAATTTCAGATCCCTGAATTCAAAGCCGTTAAGAAAGGCCTTTGACACATTTAAAACTCCGTCGGTACCTTTAAGCACGGGCGATGTGAATACCTCTCCAAGCGGGATATTGACATCTGCCGTACAGTTTTCAAAATTGGTTTCCTTTTCCGGATCGGCAAGCCTGTGGAGCATCACTTTGATATCCGTCAGGTTCTTTCCCGAACCCTTTATATGCACATACTCTCCTTCATCAAGTATATCGATCATTTTTTTCTGGATTTCTTTATATTTTTCGTTGTCAAGCGTGTTTACCCTGATCACCTCATTAAAGATCTCCTCAAAATCGTTTCCGATTTCAGGTACCGGCAGAGCCATAATTGTAAACGAACGCTTTGACATGTCAATATAACGGCAGATAACAGACGACTGTGCGGTCTGAAGTTCAACCATCAGCTTTCTTTCCTTTTCATCCGGAACTACCACACTGTCCTTGTTAACAGGCTTAAACTCTGCCTCTCCGAAGGCTTCAAGGCATGCCGGACCGGCATAAACAGCCATACTGTCCTTATATTCCCTGCAAGCGCATTCCAGCGCATCGACCGAAACATTTTTGAACCTTTCGTCAAGCCAGAGAACATGATCGTTACGATGATCATAATCGCATTGTCTGTTCGGAGACACCCTGTACTGATAGAGAAGTACCTTTTTGTCCATCTTTTCAAACAGTCCGATTGCTTTTTCGATTATCCTCTCAAATCCGACACGGTATCTTATCTCAACAATTTTTCTGTCTGAAAAGTCGATGCCCTGAGCTTCAAAACCCCTGACATACCCGTCTGCAAAGGTTGCAGCGATGGATTCTATCTTTTCTTCAGGAAGGCTCGCCAGATAATCATAGGTTTCGGCGACCTCTTTTGAAATATACTCTCCATAGTCATAAAGAAGGCTTCTGCCCGATTCATATCCCTGCCTGAAAATCCTTATCAGCTCGTTGCCTTCGGGCGTGCGCATCCTTTTCTGTCTTAAATTGCTGAAATCATGGCAGTAATCGTGCCTGAAATAGTAGATAGCACGTCTAACAGCCGCAGACTTGTCGGCTTCGTCTCCGTGAATGATCCCGTAGATTTCAATGACAAGCTCATACAGCACCGTCATTTCCCACTTTGAAGCAATAAAAACCTTCGGAATCTCGACTATCAGCATATAATAAAGCGCAGATAGAAGCTTTCCGCATTTTCCGAATTTTTCCACGGCCACATCAGGATTTGCATAGGATGCATCGTAGTTTTCCGGGAGTATATCGCTG
>DFFN01000013.1 GCA_002369525.1 Lachnoclostridium sp. UBA3775
TGACCTTATTTATGCCGAGATATTAAAAGAGCTCGGAAATGAAACCGCCCTGGTACCTGTGATGTCAGGAGGGCAGGTAGAGCTTGACAGTTCGACCTATGCAAGAGGAATATGCCTGCATTTAACAGGCAGGCAGATGGAAAGATTTCCTTTCTTTTCTTCCCGCCCGGCTGCACGAACGGCATATGCCGCTCCGGCAGTAGGTGAGGAGATGGTTAAGCGGTTTTACGGTATGGTTAAAGAAAGCGGCCTGTCAGAAAATGATAAAGCAGGACTTTCGGAACTTGTAAAAGAAGTTTATGAATGTGATGAGGTGAAAGGGTCGTCTGCTTTTGAGGACCAGGTTACCCGTGCCGGAGCCGTGCTCTCAAAAAAACTGTTCGGGGAAGACGGCCCGGTACTTGCTTACCTTGAAGCCGAAAGGCTTAATGCGCCGATACTTGCAAAGGAGATAAGCGAAAAAAGAACTCCTCTTTCTCGCCTGTTTTCGGATGAGAGAGCTTTCGGGCTTATGAAAAACATCAAGCAGAGCGACGGGGCACCGGTAACGGATATACTTTTCAAGGCTCTTGATAAAAAAGGCAGGAAAATCAACTTAAGTCTTAATGAGGACAGGATGCTTCGCGGCAGGGACTGGGAAGGAAATGATATTGCCTTTCCTGCCGACCCGGAAAAGCTGACAGAACTTATCTTAAACCAAAGCCTGATACCGGGATTTTTCCTTATAGCGTGCTCGTGCTTTTTTGAACGCGGCATTACGTGGTTCGGAGGGGTGTTCCAGACGGAGTATCTCCCCGAGTGGCAGCAGATGTTTGCAGACCTGCTTTCCGGTCTTGGGATGAAAAGCGAGGCGGAAACAGTCAGAAAATATGATTGTTCGGGCTATGTCTGCGGCCCGATGTTCGCTCTTTACGGAACGGATGACTTTGCGAATGTTGCAGGGCCGGTTGAGTTTATGATCAGAAAAACCGGAACCGGCAGGCTTAGGGAAATGATGGAAAATATAAGTCTTAGGGATGCTCATCTTATCGGTATCAGTGAGATGTTTGCGGACCTTACCCGCCCGGACGAACGCCCGGAGGGGTGGTATGAAAAGATAGGAAGGGAATTGAAGGAATTATTCCCGGAAAACATTTTGTAAAATGGAAATCAGGAAATCATCATGGGCCGAGATCAGTGCTGCGGCCCTTAAAAACAATATATCCGTTATGCGATCCCTGCTTGATCCCGGGACAAAGATATGCGCTGTTCTGAAGGGCAATGCCTATGGCCTCGGAATCGTAACGATCAAAAAGTACCTTGAAGATAACGGTCTCTGCGAGATGTTTTCCTGCGGTACCATGAACGAGCTTATCGAGCTGCATGAGAAAACGGGCAGCAGGTCCGAAATACTGGTGCTCGGGTTCTGCATGGCTGACGAGCTGGAGGAGGCTTTTACTGCAGGTCTGATCTCGTTTGAAACTTCGGTGTTTTCGGTTTGGAACGCCGGACAGTTTTTTGCATTCGAAAAGCTGGCAAAAAAGCTTGGCAAAAAGATCAAGGTGCATATAAGGATCGATGAGTGGGATTCCGGCATGGGGCTCGGACATGAGGATTATTTCAGGCTTGAGGACGAATTGTTTTCAAGCCCGTATATTGATATCTGCGGTCTGTTCGGTCATATATATTCTTCATATGATGAGGATACGGTCGAGACAGAAAGAGAGCTTAAGGTTTTCGATGATTTTGTTAAAAGGATAAATCCCGCATACAGGGCGCGTATAACTGTGCATGTGCAGAATTCCGCGCTTATTTTCAAGTATCCTTCATACTCCTATGACATGGCAAGAACAGGATCTGCGCTGTATGGCATGCCGTTTGAGGACGGAGGTAAGCTTAAGCCGGTAATGAGCATATGCGGAACAGTTTTTTCGGTTCATGATGTTGACAAGGACGTCCCGCTATGTTATGAGGCAAAAAACGTTACCGACGGAACAAGAAGGATAGCACGCGTAATGATTGGTTATGCGGACTGTCCCATGCTTTTAAACCAGAAGAAGGTTTATGTTCTGATAAAAGGCAGACTGTTTTCGCTTGCGGATGAAGCCTGCATGGATAATCTATGTGTTGACATTACGGGAAATGATGATGTTTCTGTAGGCGACAAGGCAGTCCTGCTCGGAAAGCCGGGAGTAAATGCGGAAGAAATAGTAAGCCGTAACGGCATAGACCATGTACATTGTGACTGGATGCTGATTACAGCCGGAAGATTGGAAAAGGTGTTGGTCGAATGAAAGGCAAAGGAAGAATCATAAATCTGATTTCCCTGATCTGCGTACTGATTGCTGTTACGCTTTATTCTCTGTGGCTTATCAACAGGCTTAACGAGGTAGATGAGGAATATGATACGTTTGTAAGCAAGGATCAGGATATTTTTGATTATTCTCCGCATACCAAGGCGGACGGAAGCAAGTACAGCTTTGCTTATGTTGATTATGATGAGTATATGCCCGCGAGCAGCCAGTTCTATTACATCCTTGTCGGGCTTGAAGAACGCGGCTGGATAAAGAAGGATAGCCTGCCGTTTACGATCGAGGAGATCGAGCAGCAAGAAATGTCTACAAAAATGATGTATTCGGCACTGGAAAAGGCCGATCTCGGTGATTATATCAAGGTCTGCCCCGGCGGTTTCCACTATCTTTACAACGAAAAGGAAGAGGATATCGCAGCCGACCTTAAATCGAAGGCCGGCAGCGAGATCGACATGGTCATCACCTTCGGTACAAGTGCCGGCATACTTGTCAAGGATATGAACCTTCCGATACCGATGGTGGACTTCTCCGCTACGGACCCCGTTGCATCGGGCATTATCGTATCTTCGACGGAAGGCAGCGGAAATCCTAATGTCTGGGCTCAGGTTGAGCCTTCGCTTCCCTTAAGGCAGTTAAAATACTATTATTCGGTAAGCCCGTTTAAAAAGCTGGGCGTGATCGTTCACGGAGACGAGATCAGCGCCGGAATCCCCGATGTTGAGCTGTGCTCCGAGCTGATAGGATTTGAGCTTGTAAAGGATGTTTATCCGGTACAGCCCCGTGAAACAGAAGAGGATATCAAGGCCTACAACGCCATGCTCATGGAAAGGTTTGAGGCAATGGCTGATTCCGGCATCGACGCATTTCTGCTTGCGGGTGACGTGATAAGCGATTCCTCTCTTCTTATGACCTTCTTTGAACCTCTTTACAGCAGGAAGATCCCCGTATATATGATAGATGATGCTTCCTATGTAAAAAAGGGAGCGACGATGCTGATCTCGGCTTATGACAATAAAAACGTCGGCCGTTTTGTTGCTGATACGATAGTTAAGATATTCAAGGGAAATGAAGCGGGCAAACTGCCCTGCATATATACAAGTTCGCCGAGCATATATTACAATTATGACATCGGGAAAATGATAGATTATCCGTCACGGTTTGAATTCCTTGCCGTTTGTGATGAAATTTATACGGGGGGCAGCGGTTCATGAAAGCAAACAAAAAAGAAAAATATATTTTCAGTCTTTTGCTGATCGCCGTGTCTGCATTCAGTCTTGTCTTCGTTACCATTATGGGCTTTTTGAACTATCGCAGCCTTGCGATAGAAATGGAAACCCAGGTTATCGGAAGAGTGGAAGGAGATATGGTTTCAAAGGTCGAAACCGCCCTTTCCTTCGGTAAAACCTTTGATAAATACTATGGTATAGAGGATGTATTTGAATCCTTCTCTGCTCAGTACAAAGGTCCGACTCCCTTCATAATCGACAGGAACGGAGAACTGCTTTATGTTGCTGAGGGAAGCCATGCGGATAAAAATGTCAGCAAGGTCATCCGCTTTGTGGAATCCGGAGAGTTTGAGCTGGCTCTTCCGAAGCTTTCGGAAAAAGAGGGCAAGCCTGTCATCTCGGACGATGATTATGCTGTTTTTTCTCCGATACATGAGGGCGAAGAGCTTGTCGGCTATTTCGGCTGTGTATATACCAGGGATATTTTTTCGGAAAGCTTTGATGACATAAGGAAATCATCCAGGCTCATCTGCAGTATACTGATTATTGTTGAAATATGCGCCATTCTATGGTTTGTCAGTGTTGTACGAAGCGAAAAATGGCTTTCAAAGACAAGGACGAAACGTAAAAGACGTACGGAAAGAATTGTATCCGCGTTGATAGTAGGCTGCGGAATACTTGTGCTTTCGGGACTCCTGTTAAATACCTATCAGAAGGATTACAGAAACAGGATAGAAAGTTCGGTAAAGAAATCCCTCGGCGGTATCGAGGAGACTGTCAGCCGTGTAGGTGCACAGGGAGTGGATCTAAGGGAACTGGACGACCTTGACGATTATCTTAAGAAAAAGGCGGTTTCACTTAATTTCCTTAAGAGCGTGGAGCTTAGCGAGGATATTTCGAAAACCGAGAATAATAAAGATTATATAACCTTCGAGCTGCATTCTGGAAGCGCAGAAAAAAGACCCTTATATCTCGAGGCTAAAATCTCCAAGGAAGCTATCAATAAGGAATCCCGAAATCTTATCATGGTTATCGTATCGACCATGGTAATCCTCCTGATCTTCGTGTTTGAGCTTAACAATCTTGTCGAGCTTTCATCGGTGGGACAGATGGAAGAGGGAAAACGCTTTCCGGAAAGACAGGTCAGTCTGTCACTTAGATTTACGGGATTTCTTATGTCTTCGGCAGAGTGTATGTGTGTTCCGTATGCTGCCATGCTGATAAGGGAGAGCGGCGAATCGCTGTTCGGGCTTTCGGTCGGAATGACGGCGGCGCTTCCTTTGACGCTTGAAAGCATCGCACAGATGCTTGGCATGCTCACGCTGCCTGCGCTTGTAAAGAGAATCAATGTAAAAAAAGTAATGCTTTTGTCTGCGGTTCTCATGATAGGCTGCAACATGACAGCTTTCATTACCGGCGGAGCGCTTATGATAGTTATCTGCCGCGGTCTTGCGGGAATTGCATATTCGGGCTTTAAGCAGGTTTCAAACTTCCTTATCACAAGCGGTTATGAAAGCGAGGAAGGAAGGGCCGAAAATATTTCACAGGATAATGCGGGACTGCTCGCCGGAGCAACCTGCGGAGCCGGCCTCGGTGCTATTCTGTCCGCAAATGCCGGTTATTCAATGACATTTTTGTTCTCGTCGGTTGTTTTCCTGCTCTATCTTATCGCGACCGCAATACTTCCGCCGTGGAAGCTGCTCGGCGTCAATGCTGCAGAAAAGAACAAAAAGGGAGAAAAGAAAAGCTTTCAGGTCGGAAATATTTTACGGGTATTGAAATCCCGTGAAATGCTGGCATTCATACTTTTGATAGGCATACCTTTAAATATCGGCGTAATGCTCTGCGTGACTCTGGTTCCCGCAGTGTGCCAGACCCAGGGTATTTCCTCGGTTATGCTCAGTTATTGTTACATAGCAAACGGACTTGCCGGCATATATATCGGACCTGCGCTTGTAAGCAAGGCAAAGATGCGCTTCGGCTTAAAGCCCAGCATTTCCTTTGCGTTCCTGCTTACGGGCATAAGCATATTCATACTTCATCTGCCGCCGGTGGCTATTATGATAGTTATCACAAGTATGGTTCTCGGCTTCCTTGACGGTTTCGGAACTCCGATGGTAATGGACCGTTTCATGGATCTGGATGTGGTCAAAAGGGAAATGGACGAGTCAGGTGCCCTTATATTTGCAGTAGTTATGTCATATGTTCTGCTTACCTTTGCCCCGGTTGTTGCCGAGCTTCTGATACTGCCCGGGAAAGGTTTCATTACTCCGATGATGGTGGGAGCGATAGTATACTGTCTGGCAGCGGTATTTCTTGTGACCTTTAAGGGCAGCAAAAACAAAGAACGTGAAACATCATAGGTTAATCAGCGGAAGGCCTCGGGAGAGATATTCTCCATGAGGTCTTTCTTTTTTATGTCGTCACCGACCAGACTTCTGACCAGACCGAAACGGTGGCTGTCAACAGGTGAACCGAAAGTATAGACGGTAAAACTCCAGCGCTGCTGCGAAAGATGTTTGGCATAGGACTCCATTGCCACCTGGAAGGCGGTTTTGCCGCCGAAGGCTTTCAGAGGGGTTTCATAATCGAGTACGGTGGGATTTTTGCCGTAAAGATGGAGATAGAATTTCGGAGTGTCCCAGATGCCGTAAAGCTTTGCGCTCTCCGGATATTTTGACGAATCTGCAGCCGCGGGAACTGCGTCCTTAAGAGTCAGGGCACCGAGCATATGCGCGGTATGACCGTATTCGCCGTTCAGATCATGGCCGAGAACAACAAGAGGCCTGAAGCGTCTTATCTGCTCAACCTGGAATTTCATAAAATTATCATAACCGTAATAGTTTTTGGCGGCTTCGAGGGTTTTCTGGCCCCGGTCCCTTGCGCCTGTGGTGACGGGATAGTGAGTGACGCCGGCCGTCCACAGACCGTTTAAAAGCTCATGGCAGCGGTATCGTTCGCTTCCGATGTAAGGAGAGGTCATGTAGGCCAGCTGAACACGGTACCCCTTCTCCTTGCCGTAGGACGGGATTATGCCGCCGAAAAATATGAATTCATCATCGGAATGGGTGGAAAACAGGAGTATATCCGCCGTTTCATGCGGAGGTTCCCAGACCTGGACCCAGTCCGGCAGCTTTCCTTCTGTAAATGCATAGATGTCGCAGACTCCGATATCCTCTGACGGCGCATTTAACGAGATGCTTGTAGTTGCTTCGGGAAGACAGACGAGCTCGTGCATGAAGCCGGTGCTGCCGATCTCGACACTGCCGGCGGAGGTATAAAGCGAACACGAGAGAGGGTGGTCATTCCAGACTATATAAAGCTTGTCAACCGGTCTGTTGCTTGTGAGCTTTATATGGCTTCCCCCCGTAAGGGTTCCGAAGGTCATGAAATTATCGTCAAAAAGCTTTGAATTTAATGCCCCTGAGTCTGATGTAAGAACTGCCTGTTCGCAGTCTTTTAAAACTTCCGGAAGAGGTGAAGGAGTCGGAGTAAAGGTAGGGAGCGGAGTCGGGGAAGGGGAAGGAAGCGGAGAAAGAGTGACCGGAGGAGTATTTTCTAGCATGGTGATGACGGGTGAAGAAAGGTCGGAATTGCTGTCGGTAACAGGAATGCTTGAGGAAGCGGCGGATTCCGCTGACCTTTTACCGCAGCTGCCGAAAAGCAGTGCGGAAGTCAGCAGAAACGAAAAAAGAATATATTTTTTTCCTGAGGGGATTCCTTTTGTAAACATGTCAGCTCCGTTTTTTGGCATAATCATTTTGGGGTACTTTAATCATATTATAAATCCGTAAAAAAATCAATAAAAAGGCTCCGCATGAAGCGAAGCCTTTTGTCATACTTGTTTAAAGACTGCTTATCAAGCCTTACCGTCTGAACCGAGTACGTTCTTGATCTTATGAGCAACCATGTCCTTAACAGCCTGACGAGCGGGCT
>DFFN01000067.1:0-1043 GCA_002369525.1 Lachnoclostridium sp. UBA3775
CTTCATCAGAAATTCCTCGCAGGCGATCTTGTTCCTCGAGTAAAGCCAGTGAGGGTTTGCAAGAGTCGTGCCTTCGGTGATCATGTAGCTTGCGGCCGGCTTATGGTAGGCCGATGCGGAGCTTGTGAAGATATACTGTCTTGTTTTTCCCTTGAACAGGCGATAGTCCCTTTCGACCTGCTCAACCGTAAACCCGATGAATTCACAGACGGTATCGAAGCTTAAATCCTTGATCTTTTCAGCAACGTCCGCCTCGTCATTGATGTCGGCGGTTATTGTTTTAACTCCTTCGGGGAGCTCCGCCCTGCTGATCCCTCTGTTTAAAATCCAGACCTCCCAGCCAAGCTCCGTAACCAGCCTTCTGACGATCGCGGCACTGATCTGCCCCGTACCTCCGATGAATAATGCTTTCATGATAGATCCTCCTCCGTTTATGGGCATTGCCCTTATAATATTTTTTCCATTCCGATCTTCTGCGGTTTAAGCCCCATGGCTTCGTAAAACTTCATTGCCGCCGGGTTGCAGCTCCATACGTTTAATGTCACGTTATAAAAGCCCCCTTTTTTTGCTTCCTTAAGCACATGCTCGTAAAGCGCGCGTCCGACACCCTTTCCCCTTGCGTTTTCGTCAACGCAGATATCGTCGATATAAAGAGTTTTTATGTCCGTAAGCACCGGATTGTCAAGCTCCTGCTTGTGCACGCAGAAGGCATGGCCGAGCACTTTTTCGTTTTCATCCACGTAAACATAGATCGGCAGACTGTCATTTCCGACCATTTCTTCAAGCTGCGCGGCATTGTACTTTGTCGCGGGGCCTTTAAAAATGTCGGGGCGGCCATCGTGATGGACCATGTCAACCTGTAAGAGCAGGGAAAGTATCCCGGGTATGTCCTTTTTCTGTGCGCGCCTGATGCCTGCCCGCAGTTTTTCCTCGAGCTTTTTCTTCAGATATTCGTAGCGCTCTTTCTTTTCCTGCTTTGCGAAATGCACCTCGCGGAACTGCTCGGGATTGTCCGAATAGTCAAGCACCTCGTCGCCGAACTG
>DFFN01000067.1:1212-14826 GCA_002369525.1 Lachnoclostridium sp. UBA3775
GAACACTGCCCGAGGGTTTTGTTGTCTTCGCTCCAGCCTTCTCTGAGCCTCGGCGCGCAACTGTATTCGCACCATATCCCGTCCAAAAGCTCATAAAGCTCTCGCGGGTCCTTGATTTTTTCATAGCCCGGAGCCGCAGGTGCGACATCCGCCGTCTCACGGCCGTAAAAGTTGTGCTGCATATAACCCCTTTCAGTTTACCGATGCATCCGAGAAGGAAATTCCGCAAACGATGTCGTCCGAATACTCAAACGAGAGCATCTTTTTGCCCGTAACATACTGGTCTGCTCCCGGAAGCTCTTCCGAGGGTTCTCCGTAGGCGGCACGAACCGCTTCCCTTGTGGTTTTTCCCGCCGTTATCCCCTTGTTGTCAGGAAAACCGCTGCCGGTGATGTAAATATCGTAGATCAGCTGCTTTCCGTCCTTTGCGATCGTATAGACCGTGAGAGCGTTATCATAGTAATAGTTTGTGTCAAAGCCGCCTTCAAGGCATGCCTGACCCTCCTCGATTTTCGCTTTGATGCCCATCTTGTCGACATAGGGCAGGAAATCATCACCGCAGGCAAGCTTGTTTCCGTTCAGTGTGACGCTCATATCCTCTGCCGAAAAACTGCCCTGCGACGCAACAGGCGCTGAAGGGTCGTCCTGACCTGAAGAACTTTCTGCGGAGCTTTCTTTTTCCGAAGAACTTTCTTTTTCTGCGGAATCCTCCCCGCTTTCGCCGCTTTCGGACTTCTCTCCGGGCTTTCCGCCGACATCGACGATTTCCGGCTGCTCCTCGGACGAGGACGTTGCAGAGGACGATTCTGCAGAGGATGATTCGGCCGGCGACTCGGCCGATGACCCGGCAGATGATTCCGCGGAGGATGACTCACCCGTTTTGATCTGCACCTGTGCGCTGCTTTCGTTCTTTACCGAAGCCTTGCTGCTTTCGCTGTCCGAACCGCAGGCCGCAAGCATTAAGGAAAATGCAAGCGCCGCCATTGTCATGTATACTTTTTTTCTCATTGTCTTTCTCCCCGTTAAGAGTTTTACTGCCTATATTTCGTAATCCGCATAAATATATGTGCCGACCTGAGGGTGCAGCGCGGTATCGTTTGTGAGCTCGAAATGCCACCACTCGGCCTTGTTTGAAAGCGGCTGAAGCCCCGTGCCCGTCATCATGATTTCATAAAGCAGATTTGCATTGTCATTATTATACAACATATTGCAGCGAAAATCCAGTGTATGCATTTTTGTCTGCATCACCAGCTCATCGCCAAGATTTTCGGTATCGTTGAATGCCATGATCGTGAGGTCGGCCGCCACGCCCTTGTTATGCTTGGAATTATAGCCGATATAATCCCTCGGACCGTACTTTATCTTGCCGAAGCCTCTTGCGAGATTGGTGCCGTTAACGGCGATTCCCAGATAATTGCTTGCGATCAGGTTGTCGCATACGGCATGAGAGGTGGAATTCGGGCGGTACCCGTCATATATCAGTATCGTCGTGCCTTTTTCAAGCGCGTTTTTCTGACATGTGATCAGCGAAAGCGCAAGGTCCCACACAACGGGCATCTGTGACATGGGCCCGTACTTCGGAAGCGCAAGCCCGCTGATGCCTTCGATCGGATTATATCCGTTCTCGACAAAAACATTGTTTTTGTCCGCGATCGCGTCAAACCTTGTGTTTTGTTCCGATTCGGTATCAAGCTTTGTTGCGGAGCCGCCTGCCGAAAAGATCGATGAGTAGGCATTGGTCCTGTTGATCTGTATTCCGTACATGCTTTCGGCCGGCGAGAAAAGGTCGATCACGTCGACAAGCATCAGGTCGGCGTCCACCCAGCCTCCGATTTCGTCTCCTGCCGCATTGTTGCCTCTTACGAAAAGGCTGTACCTGCCGTTTTTCCTTAGGTAGCAGTAGCCGCGTTCGTTTTCGCTTACAATAAGCGCCTCGCCTCCCGCAAGCTTTCCCGTTTCGGTCCCAAGCTCCGGGTCGAGGAAATAGCTGCATTTATGCTGCGGCCATACCTTTGCTCCGAAGCAGCCTTTTTCGGAGCTCATGGCAACGGTTTTTCCTTCGCCGTGCACCATAAGCGTTGTATATATATCCATGAAGGGGTCGCCCGCTCCTGAGGCCTCCGTGTGTGCCTCAATGCCTTCAAGCCAGAGCTCATCGTCCTTCATGATCTTAATTTCGATGTCGGAATCGTTTTCAAGACCGCAGGCCTTTCCCCCTGTTCCGTTTACAGTTTTATATGTCCAGTCTTCCGCGCCCTTTTTACGGTAGAAAAGCTCATACTCTGCCTCGGGATCCCCGGTCCATGAAAGCGTTACGCTTTTGGCATCTGCCTCGTAGGACAAAAGCTCGGGCAACGGCGTCGGGCTTGGTGTGGGACTCGGGCTTGGCGTCGGAGAGGGACTTGGTGTCGGGGATGGGCTCGGTGTCGAACTCGGAGTGGGACTTGGGCTAATCCCAAGAGTTTCTTCCGCTTCTTCATTCTCCGCCTTGCTTTCCGCCTGACTGTCGGAGGAGGAAGCTTTCTTTCCGCAGCCGCAGACGATAAGGACAAAAACGATGAGCAGGGCGGCAAACAGCATTGCCGGCCTTTTTATTCTTTTTTGCATTTTTTCCTGTAAATTACCTTGCATTTCATTTCTCCCTACTTGGCACTCGGATACTTATTCTTGGGCCATCTGTACCTTACGCTCGGCCATATGCCGTCCCATGCGTCAAGCTGGGCATCCGTCACAAGGAAGACCTTGAGCCCTCCTCTTTCCGTGTCGATATGTCTCCATACTCCGGGCGAAACTTCGACGATCACCCAGTTGTGCTCGGTCGCATAGTAGCCTTCGCCGACCACTATCTGGCAGTTGTATCCCGCCTTCTTTATCATCAGGTAGGTGATGGCGGCATAGTCCCAGCAGGCACCCTTTCCGGTGTTGAACATCCTGCAGGCCATGTTTTCAAGGGTATCCTTCCTTCTGTAAAAATACTTGAAGGTTCTGCCGTAATTGTATATTGCTTCGAGGCTGCTGCCTTTGGTTTTCAACAGGTACTCGACATATGCATCCAGGTTTTCCGGGGTTATCGTGGCAAAGCGGTTGGTTGCGATGCCGTTGGCGTTTATCGTGTACTTGTCGATGTTCGTATTCTTCGCCATGCTGCCGTCCGCATAGAAATAATAGGAATTTCCGCCTATCTTCTGCCAGCCGGTAAGCATCCCGCCGTCACTTCCGAAATAGTAGGTCTTTCCGTCAATGTCCTTTAATCCCACAGCAACAGTGCCGTCGGAGTTTACATAATATTTTTTCTTTCCTGCGCTTGTCCAGCCTGCTTTATAGAGATTTCCTTCCGAATCGAACAGGCAGGTTTTGCCGCCGATTTTCACAAAACCGGTCGCCACCTTGCCGCCGCCGACAAAATAAAGCTTCCTGCCTCCGACATTCTGCCAGCCGCTGAGCGCTTTTCCGTCTCCGCCGAAATAGGCTTTTCCGCCGGTAACGTTCTGCCAGCTGTTTTTGATCATGACGCCGTCGTTTGCAAAGAAGTACCATGCGCCGCCGATCTGGACATAGCCCGTGGTCACCCTTCCGTCAGCCGTGAAATAATAATCCTTGCCGTCTACCGTTTTCCGGCCGACGCTTACGCTTCCGTCCTTTTCAAAATATCTCAAAGCTCCGCCTGCGTTAAGCCACCCTCCGTTCCGGTATGGTGTTCCGTCTTCGTTTATAAAATAATACTTGTTTCCGATCTTCTGCCAGCCGGTCGTTAAATACCCGTTAGCATAGTACTTTCCGTCAACAAAGCCTTCCTTGTAGCTTCCGTCCGCCTCAAAGTTTATCTTGATGCCGTCTGCCGTTGTTTCGCTGACGGCCATGCTGCCGTCTGCCGTAAGGAATACCTTCTTACCGTCCTTTTTCTGCCAGCCGGTCTGCATTTTGCCGTCTTCTGCGAAAAGATAGAAGCTGCCTTCGATTTCCTTCCAGCCGGTGCACATGGTATTGTCCGCGAAGTAATATTTTCCGCCTTCAATTTCCTGCCAGCCGTCAACCCGCGCGCCTTCTTCGTCGAAATACCAGAAGCCTTCCTTGGTTTCGATCCAGCCCGAAAACCTTTTTCCTTCTTTATCGAAATAATAATATTTACCGTCTATGGTCTTAAAGCCGGTATATCTGACGCCGTCATCCGAAAGGAAATAGACGTCCCCGTCAAGCTCTTGCACTCCCGTTAACATCACGCCTTTTTCATCGAAGTACCTGAAGCCGTCACCGGTCTCGATCCAGCCCTTTCCGAGAGCGCCGTCTGCCATCAGGTAATATGCTTTTCCTTCGGTTTTGATCAGTCCGCTGTTCGCAAGTCCCTTTTCGTCAAGGAAATATGAAATGCCGTCAAGCTCCAGAAAGCCTGTCTGCATCACGCCTTCTTCGTCGAAATATCTTTTCCCTTCTTCGTTTTCGTACCAGCCGTGAACCTTCTTTCCGTCATTGTCAAAGAAGTAGGTTTTGCCTTCGATCTCCTTAAGGCCCTTTACCATTGCGGCGTCATCCGGGCTGTAAAAGGGTCCTTCGTCCGAGGCCCAGCCGGTAAACACGGTACCGTCATCTGCGGTCATGTACTGCCTGCCCTCGTACTCAAAGCCGCCCTTTACCGCATATCCTTCGGCGGTCCGGTAGTACTTTTTACCGTCAAGCTCAAAGAAAGAAGAGAAAAACCTTCCGTCTTCTTCGAAATTATATTTTGTGCCGTCTATCGTTTTTTCTCCGGTATAAAGCCCGTCGTCGTCCTGATAATACTTAACGCCCTCATACTCCGTCCAGCCGGTGACAAAGGCCCCGTCATCTGCAAAAAGGTAGGTTTTTCCTTCCACTTCATTGATTCCGGTGAGATTTTTTCCCGAAACCTTGTAGACTTTAACTCCGTCCTTTTCCTTCCAGCCGTTGCGCACGTGGTGTACGATCAAAATGCCCGCCAATACCGCACATATAAATACTGTAACAAGAAAGGCGGTAAGAATCTTTTTATTTTTCAAAAGCTTTTTCATAAATATAATTTCCGCTTTCCGTCTGCACTATGACAGAAATGCTTTTTCCTTTGCTTTTTTCATCCGGAATATAGGCCGAAAAGCCGTTATCCTTCGTTTCCTTTGTTCCCATCAGTTCCTTTTCAAAAATCGGAAAAGCCTCATAGGCCGTGCTTTTTTCTGCATCCGACAGAAGCAGGAAAACCCTGTACTGCCCGCTGCCGATAAGCTCCCCGTCCACTTCTCCGTAAAAATGAACAAACTCTCCGTCTTCCTCTGTTTCAAGTCTTACAAGCCCTTCATCCGCGGGCGACGCGCTTATGTCAAGCACCGCCTCGGGCGCTTCCGCCTTCGGTGCCCTTTCTGCAAGATTTATTATGTTTCTCTCAACTATTTCGATCACCGTAAGGTCTGCATCATATTTTGCCGCATATGAAATTTCATACGGCACCCTTCTTGAAAACACCGAATTTTCGGCGCTTTCCGCAGCGAAAACATGAAGGGTATCGAAATATGAATCCCTGAAATACAGAGTATTTTTTCTGCCCTTGTCATTATGGGCCGTAAGCAAAAGCGAGTCCGGCTTTTTCTCATGGCTCGTGTATCCAAACTCAAACTCCCTGTCACAGTAGCTCTGCACATCCTTCTCAGCCTTATCCATGTAAAGCATTTCGGCAAGGTCGCCCACATGATCCTTTCTTTCAGTAAAGCTCTCGCCCGAAAAATCCTCATGCTCAAAGCCCGCCGCCTCCATCATGACATTAAAGCCAAAAAGCGCTCCCTTATAGGTCCAGTGAGTATCGGTTTTTAAATAAAGCACCTCGCTGTTTTCCTTAAAGGCCGCGTAAAGGTCCGCATATCTCACTCCCTCGCTTTTAAATGCTTCCGAAAGAAGTTCGATATTTCCCTTGCCCTTAAGCGGAACATAGTAGTACGGGAGCCTGTCATAGAGGCTCGATTTGTTCGGCACCACGGTAAACAGAAAGCTTCTGCCTTCTTTTTCAAGCTGCTCCTGCACCATTTTGTAGGTTCTTGCGATATTGGCGGCGTTTCGCCTGCTTATGGTCGGGATGTTCAGATAGTCATTTAAATCCTCGGCAAAATAAAGCCAGCCGTCATCGCCAAGTATCACCCGCTCAACTCCGGATTCCTTAAATGCGGCGGCCTTTATGCTGTTCTCGAAGCTTACCAGCATGTTTCTGAAGCCGATGTGATCGGAAATGTAGGCATCAACGTCGTTCCCTAAGCCGATATTCAGCTTTCCGTCCTCAAAAAGCTTAGGCGCCTTCGCAAGCTCCCTCTTTTCGCTGTTTCCGGCATTCTTAAAAAAAGGCATCGAAACCGCAGGGAGCAGCAAAAGGAGTAGATATATTGTAATAAAAATAATACTCTTTTTTTCCTTCATTGTCAAAACCTGAAATAAATAAACGGATTATAGGAGTTCACGGCAAGCGCGCTCATGCAGAGTATCAGTACCAGAAGCGAGGCACACATTGCAAGAAGCTCGGAGCCCGCTTCGCTTTTTTCTTTCATGCGCGCAAACATTTTCTTCGGGACATTGCCTGCGCCTATTATCGCAAGCAGCAGTATCATTATGCTGTAGGGCCTGAAAAATCCGAGCGCGAAAGCATAGGCTGCGCCGCCCTTTGCACCGAAGCCGAACATGGCCTTTATGATCCCGAAGGCCTGCCCGAGAGTATCCGCACGGAAAATAACAAAGCCTGCGGTAACGACAAGCAGGGTATATATGTGCCCGATCGCTTTAAGCACCCTGCTCTCACTTTTCTTTGTTCCAAGCCTTTCAAGCATCATGAAGCTTCCGTGCCAGAGCCCCCAGACAAGGAAGGTCCAGTTCGCGCCGTGCCAGAGCCCCGTAAGTGCAAAAACAATGTAGCGGTTTATTATGGTCCTGGCTCTTCCCTTTCTGTTGCCGCCGAGCGGAATGTAAAGGTAATCCCTGAACCATGAGGTGAGGGAAATATGCCATTTTCTCCAGAAGCCGGTGATGCTTCCGGCGGTGTAGGGATGATCGAAGTTTTCCTGAAACCTGAAGCCGAACATCCTTCCAAGACCTATCGCCATGTCCGAATATCCCGAGAAATCAAAATATATCTGGAAAAGATATGCCACGGCCGCAACCCATGCCGAAAGCAGGCCGAATTCACTGCCCTTAAAGTTAAAAAGCGTATCTGCGGTCTTCGCCATTACATTGGCTATCAGGATTTTTTTGCCGAGTCCAGCAGAAAAGCGCAAAAGACCGTCCTTAATGTCAGCGGTCCCGGGATTTCTTGTCTTTAACTGATTTTCAATGTCTGCATACTTAACTATCGGTCCTGCGATAAGCTGCGGAAAGAACGAAATATACAGCAAAAGATCGCGGAAGGACTTCTGTGCCTTTACCCTGCCGCGATATACGTCAATAGTGTATGAAAGTGCCTGAAAGGTATAAAAAGAAATGCCTATCGGCAGCCTCAGGCCTGTCTTAACAAAAAAGAAATCAAGGTATTTAAACACAAACAAAACACCCACGTTAAAGACAACCGCGCACGCAAGCACCGGCTTTTTTGGGTTTTTGTCAAGCGCCCGGCCGGCAAAATAATTCACCGCCACCGAGATCAGCAAAAGAAGTACATAGCATGGCTCTCCGTAGGCATAGAAAAGAAGGCTCGCCATGACGAGCAGTACATTTCTTATGTCTGTATTTTTCACCGCCATATGCAGCAAAAGCACTGCGGGAAGGAAAAAGCACAGAAAAATGTAAGAGCTGAAAACCATTCCTATCTCTCCTTCAAAGTCCTTAGATATGCCTTCCGGTCATCGCTTATGCGGCAGCTCTCGACTGCCTTCTGTATGGCCTTGTTGTGGGTCCATTTGTCAAGGCTTCGCTTTTCAATGAAGGGAAGCACCGCTTCATACTGCTTTGCAAGGGCTGTCGCGAAATACCAAGCGATCATCATATTGATATAATACTCTTCCGAGCGGATTTTTGCAACTGCTTCGGGATATTCCGGTTTGAATTTGTCATTTAGGAAATACTGCATCAGCATTCCGATACCGAATCTGACGGTATAGGTCTTATCCTTCGCCATCCATTCCTTGATTTTCACAAGAAGCTCCTCCGTATGCTTCTTGAAAACCTTCGGCGACAGCTGGTCGCAGGTCGCCCAGTTATCAACATAAGGAAGGAATTTTTCGACCTCAGCCATGCATTTTTCATAGTCCTTAATTTCGGAAATTATGAAAGCATGCAGCTGGTTTTCGTCGAAATATTTATGGGGCAGATCCGAAAGGAACTCCTGTACTCCTTCGTTTTTCACCATTTCTTTTGCAAGCTTTTTAAGCTCCGGTGTCCTGACCCCGATCATTGTCGATGCATCATAGCCCGGGATGAGCTTTGCCTGGAAATCGCGGTATTTTTCGTCCTGAAGGCTGAATAATTTTTCCTGTATCGTCTGTACCATTGTATTTACATCCTTATGACTTTTTCCTCGTTCTCCGGAGCCTCAAATATGGCTTCAAACTTTCTCCTTAGCCCCTCGTCAACATAGTAGGCATCCGACCTGTTTTCTTTAACATCCTTGTTTCGTTTATCCAGGCGCCTGTTCCATTCCTCGTCGCTTATGCTTATGTAGCAGAACTCGTACTCTATACCGCGTGGGCCGTAGAAATTTCTTGCATAGTCTCTTTTTTCCCTGGTCCAGAACCCCCAGTCGAGCACAACATTTATCCCGAGTTCCAGGATTTCAAGGGATTTTTCATATAAGTATTTTTCTGTCATTTCGACATAATGATCATGTTTTTCGCCGGCATCCTGCCCAAACAGAGCAAGCATGATATCATCGATTGACAGTATCACCGCCTTATGCTCCCTGCTGAGCTGTTTTGCACAGGTTGATTTTCCGCTGCAGATTTTTCCGCACATTAAAAATATTTTTGACATTTATAACACCTATCCTAATTTTTAAGGCAGCATAATGGTACCGTTACTGTCTCCTATTTCGTAGAGAGACATTTCGCTTATATTTTTGTCGGTAACGCTTCCCGTTAAAATATATTGACCGAATTCGCCTGTTTTGACATGTTGCCATTCATCTACAAGTATTGGTTTAGGACCATTTTTTTCATTTCGATCTCCGTTTGAACTGTATTATATAGCAAACAAGTAATACGTTCAAGCTTAAATCGGAAGTTTGTGAGGTTTTTAGTCGGAAGTTTGTGACCCTTTTTCATCGGCAAAATATAAAATGATTTATTCGCCAAAAATATTGGTCCTCCCCCACATTCACAATCCTTGGGGTCCCTACCAAATACTTACTCATGTGTGTGGTCCATATATTGTGTTTTTATCCTATTGCCTCTACATACAATATTTTGTATTTTCTGTTTCTCATCCGAAATCACTTAAAAACTCCGGTTTTTTCAAAATAAGCACAAAATATGCTGTTTTTATGCCTGAAACCCTCCTATATTTAGGAGCCTCAAAGCCTTATTCTGCAAGGGTTTGCACCGGATTTCAGCCGAATATGGCTCAAGATATTGTAAGGCATACCTGTATATTTGATCATTTTCATCCACAATATCTTGTGTTGAAAAATGTTTCACGTGAAACATTTTTGTTCGCATGCCTCAAATCTTCTCACAAAAAAATTCTATCTCTTCACCAAGCGGTCCGAGGCAAAAAGCAATTCTGGCAGGAAGCGGCGGATCGGATTTTATCACTATATCCTTCGGTCCCTCAAAAACCTCGTATCCGGACTTTTCCACTTTTTCCACCAAGTTATCAACATTATCCACCGAAAAAGCAAAATGCCTCACAGCACCCTTCAGTTTCTGCCCGGGACCATTGTTAAAAATCTCAATCAATCCCGAGCCTGTGTCAATCATGATTCCCTCGTCCCATTTTCTCTTGATTTCCAAACCCAGAATTTCAATATAGAATTTTTTTGCCTTCTCAAATTCTTCCTCCGTCTCACACTTTAAAGAAACATGATGTATTCCCTTAATCATATTTTTGTATCCTTCATTCTTTATTTCCGATTTCAAATGTTTCACGTGGAACATCCTGTTTGCTGATCATATTTTTAACTTTTCGTGTAATACGTTTCACGTGAAACATTTTCACTTCTTTCTAAATCAATTTCGTTTTTTATTCATTTTACTTTTCAGGTTTCACGTGAAACAATTTCTCATGTTCCCAAATCACTTAAATTGCCATATATCCATTTAATCATTTTACAATTTTCAAAATGAATGAATTTATATGATCCGGAGCCGACATTAAGTGCAGGGATAGGAGTTGGATCATAAAATTGATTTTAATTATGTTTGTTGTCTGTGTTTCACTTGAAACCTTTCTTGTGTTTTTAAAATCACAAAATCCGGTCCTATATAGAATTACTTCGTAGTTTCAATAAACAAATGAATTATATGATCCGCAGCCGACATTAAGCGCAGCGCTAGGCGAGGATCATATAATTCATTTTAGTTCCAGTTTGTATTTCATGTTTCACGTGAAACATTTCCAGTATTTTCAAATCACAAAATCCGGTCCTATATAGAATTACTTCGCAGTTTCAATAAACAAATGAATTATATGATCCGCAGCCGACATTAAGCGCAGCGCTAGGCGAGGATCATATAATTCATTTTATCTCCGATTTGCATTGTAAGTTTCACGTGAAACTTTTCTAGTATTTTCAAGCCACATAAGCCTGGCAAAACATATAATCCATTTTGCGCTTTCCATAAACAAATTAATTATATGATCCGGAGCCGACATTAAACGCCGAGATACGTTTCACGTGAAACAATTTCATATTTAACCGAATCACGTAAATTGCTAATCATTTTGCAGTTTTCAAAACAAATGAATTATATGATCCGGAGCCGACATTAAGCGCAGCGCTAGGCGAGGATCATATAATTCATTTTAGTTTCAGTTTGTATTGCACGTTTCACGTGAAACCTTTTCAACCACAAGATATAGTATTTCATTTAAAATGCCAAATTTTCCGGCTGCCCCTATATATTGAAATTGTCCTCTATACTCCCAAGGTTCTTACCATTCATCACCTCGGCCAAAATGTCAAGATTTAGTAGCAGGAGAGTGTCAACCCTCAATAAATATTGCCACATCCTCTTATTTACCGATTTTTCACATCATCCGACCGATACTTCCGGCCTACACCATCTTGAGATAACGGTAGTATATTATAAAATCAATATCTAGGTTTCCGTATATTCCTCATTTTAAAGCTCTGCCCTTGCTGCAATCCTGTAAATCTCAGCAACATCATCTGAACTTAAATGTACAAAACCGCCGGTTTTTCCGTCACCTAAACCGAACTTTTCAACAAGCCTCGGAATGTCTTCCACCTTTGCTCCAAGCTCTGTAAAATTAAAACCCTATCTTTTTAGCCACTGTCAGTTTTTCACTGAATTCCTTCTCCGAGCTTGCGGATACAAAATCCTCCCTTCCGAGCTCGATCTTTTTGTTTCCTGACAATGATGCTCTCAAAGCTCCCTTGGACCATGTTCTTTCATAAAGGTTTCTTACAAATCGCGCATTTGCAAATTCCTTTGAAGAAAGCATTTCGTCCGAAATGGAATTAAAATATTTTTCTGCCTCGTTTTCAAATTCGGGCGTATAGGTAAAATGCTTCTTTACCATAAGCATGAAAATTTTGAAAAGCTGCTCCCTTGTATAATTCGGAAAATCGATTACATATGGCATGCGGCTTCTGAGACCGGGGTTTGCTTTCATCAGCGAATTCATTTCGTCCGTATAGCCGGCCATGACAACCAGCATGTCATCCCTGTGGTTTTCCATTTCGGAAACGAGGGTGGTGATAGCTTCCTTGCCGAAATCATTTACTGTATGGTCGGAATCGTAGAGGGCATAGGCCTCATCAATGAAAAGCACCGAGCCGTAGGAATCGCGGCAGATGGAAGTTGTTTTGACGGCCGTCTGTCCGACATATTCCGCACACAGGTCCCTTCCTGTGTATTCAAGGAAAGCGCCCTTTCTGAGTATTCCTTCCTCCTTCATTATCTGGCCGACTATTCTTGCAACGGTGGTCTTACCGGTACCGGGCGCACCCGTAAAGCGCATGTGGATGCAGGGTCTGTCAGGGCCTTCCCCAGACAATGACACCTTAACCTGGGCAATGATTTCCCTGATCTTATCGGCGATTTTCTCCATTCCGATCATGCCGGAGAGAGCATCATAACCTCCTGGTGCAAGAATCTTTTCATCAACATAACCGTTAAGGTCATCGGGCATGATCACCCTTTTATCAGCCTCAAGACCCTTTTTCGTTTTTTCGACGATATCGGCCGTCTTGCGGATGATAACCTCCGAGGCAATTTTTTCCACGGTCTTAAAGCCGTAGAAACGTCCGTCGGTCTTTTCCTGTCTGATCTTGTTTGAAATAATATCAAAGAGAGAAACATCGGGTACATAATCCTTGTCGTTGATTATGTTCCAGAAAGTCTCCATCATAACGCAGTCGTGAAGAGGCGGAACCTGTACAAGCCTTATGATCATCACGTCTGACAGAAGGCTTATCGTTTCGTCCATCGCCTTCTTTTCCATGAACGGGATCCTGAATGCAAAAACATATTTATCCTGATATGTTTCAAGTCTGTGCAGGAAATTCCTGAGTTCATCCTGCTTGCTTTTTTCGAGATAAAAGGAAATGTCGAGGCCTATTATATTATAATTGTGATTTTCAAGATCGTCATATAACGTGCTTAAGAAAGTATCGAAATCGGTCTTTCCGTTATCGTTGTCCGGACCGAGCTCGAATTTATAATACTTTAAACGCTTCTCATATTCCTCTTCGGGATATATCCTCATCTTGTGGATATAGTCGCCGAGTGAGGACAGGAGAGTAGTGTAACCGCAGCCGCGGTCAATCGCAAAGACATAGTTTGTTCTGCGTACTATGTCACCCGCACCCTTATCCTGCATTATCGGAATGAGTTCGGTCAGCTCGGTAAGCATTGCCTGGTATTCATCGGCGCCGTAGAGATTGTTGTAAACGGAGCGCATGATTTCGGAAATCGGTTCGGTCTCGGTATATTTTGAAACAAGGATATCGGAAATGGCATCCGTATCGGGATAAACCTCATTCCAGGCATCCTTCAATACTTTCCTGCACTGCTCAACATTTTCGGCCTGCATTACCACCGTACAGAAGGTAAAACGGGAGAGTTTAAGTACGGGCTGATGTTCGTCCGGAATCTTTTCCACAAACTTTTCAAAAAACGTGCCGAGCTCCGGCATCTTCTCGCCGGCATAGTCATATTTAAGTCCTACACGTGCAATATAGTTGATCATGTTCTACCTCTTGCTTTCTATAAATAATTTCATCATTTCGTTGGTAAGGCTGTACTCGGAAGGTTGCAGCTCGATTTTTTCCCGTTCTACCCACTCGGCAAATTTAAGCTCCGATTCATCCATTTTTATGGTATCGTCTCCGTCGACCTCACAGAAGAAACCGGCCAGTATGTCCATCGCCATGCCCCAGGGCTGGGATTTGTAATACTTGATATTCTTTACCTTAAGCCCGACTTCCTCCATTACCTCTCGCTTAACCGTTTCCTCAAG
>DFFN01000187.1 GCA_002369525.1 Lachnoclostridium sp. UBA3775
TCCAGCTGAGCTACACACACGTGTTCTAACAACACGAGATATATTACAACAAAAAAAACGGAATGTCAAGTATATTTTATGAATTTTTGCTTGCACTATACATAGTTTTGAATTACAATAAGGAAAAAATGCAGGCGCGCCGCCGGACGGGCACCACGCCTGCGGCATGGTACGAAAGATGAGTGAATATGAATTTCTGGCTCCCTGCCATTTCGGTCTGGAGACTGTACTTAAAAATGAAATACTGGATCTGGGGCTTGACGTTCTGGAAGTCAGCGACGGCAGGATAAGCTTTCTGGGCAATGAGGAGACTTTCGCCCAGGCAAATATTTTTCTCCGCACGGCTGAAAGGATAATATGGAAAACCGGCAGCTTCAGGGCTGAGAGCTTTGACGAGCTTTTCGAAGGGGTAAAGGCTATAGCGTGGGAGGATATACTTCCGCCCGATGCAAAATTCTGGGTGACAAAGGCAAGCTCCGTTAAAAGTGCGCTGTTTTCAAGCTCGGACATTCAGTCCATAGTAAAAAAAGCGATAGTTGACAGGCTCAGGGAAAAATTCGGTATCGCATGGTTCCCGGAAAGCGGGAATTCTTATCCTTTGAGGGTCAGCATTTTAAAGGATATGGTCACCGTCGGAATAGATACCTCAGGAGATTCCCTTCATAAGAGAGGCTACCGAAAGCTTGTGGGTATGGCTCCGCTGTCCGAAACACTTGCTGCGGCAATGCTTGACCTTACTCCGATGAATGCCGGCAGAGTACTTGTCGATCCTTTTTGCGGAAGCGGCACCATATGCATAGAGGCTGCGATGAAGGCACTCAACATGGCTCCGGGCGCAAAAAGAAGCTTCACCTGCGAAGCCTGGAAGGAAAGAGTGAGCGAAAAGATCTTCAAAAGAGAAAGAGAAAGAGCCGAATACGGTGTGAAAAGAAATGTGAAGCTTGATATTTCGGGCTTCGATATTGACATGGAGCAGGTTAAGATCGCAAGGCAGAATGCGGCCCTTGCCGGTCTTGAGGGCATGATAAGCTTTGACTGCGCTCCGGTTGCGGATCTGGTTTCCGATAAGGAATACGGCTTTATCGTCACAAACCCTCCCTACGGTGAGAGGCTTGAGGAAAAGGAAGCACTCCCTGCTTTGTACAAACAGATAGGAGAGGCATTTGACAGGCTTCCGACCTGGTCGAAATATCTGATCACCTCTTATGAGGATGCTCTTAAGTATCTGCCGAAGGCGCCTGACAGGAACCGGAAGATATATAACGGAATGATAAAAACCTACTACTACAGCTTTCTCGGGCCGAAGCCTCCGAAGAAAGCGTGAAGGCCGGTAGATTTGGATTTTAAAGGGATATATAGATGAAAACAATACTTTTTGCAACATCGAACAAGGGCAAGCTTGTTGAAATAAGAGAGATACTCCGGGACCTTGACTGCAGGGTGCTTTCGCTTGCGGAAGCAGGGATCACATCGGATGTAGAGGAAAACGGAAAGACTTTTTCGGAAAATGCCGAGATAAAAGCAAGATTTTTCGCAAAGGAATCGGGAATGCTTGCTCTGGCTGACGATTCGGGACTTGTGGTGGATTATATGAACGGAGAACCGGGGATATATTCCGCGAGGTTTCTCGGAAGGGACACTTCATACGATATTAAAAACCATTATATAATCGGCAGGCTTGCGGAAGCGGTCGGCCCAGAAAGAAGCGCCAGATTCGTGTGCGCGATCTGTGCGGCAACTCCCGACGGAAGGGTACTTCACACCGAAGGAAAGGTAGAGGGTGTGATCGGTACTAAGCCTAAAGGAGAAAACGGTTTCGGCTACGATCCGATTTTTTATGTTCCCGAGCTTGGCTGTACAACGGCAGAATTGCCGTCTGAGAAAAAAAATGAGGTAAGCCACAGAGGCAGGGCGCTCAGGGCGATGAAGGATTCGGAGGAGTTCAGGAAACTTCTTTCGGAACTTAAAGACTGATAAAGAAAAGAGAATACGCGTTATGAAAATCATGATTGTGAGCGATACTCACGGCCATCTTGAAAATTTAACCAGGGCTCTGAAAAAGGAAAAACCCATTGATATGCTGATACACTGCGGAGATATCTGCGGTGACGAGAAGGCGATAAGGGATATGGCGGAATGTCCGTGCCATATGGTCGCCGGCAACATGGATTTTTACACTTCGGAGCCGGGACTTGACATATTCGAACTTTTAAACCATAAGATTTTTCTCTGCCACGGACATCATTTCTATGTTGATGACGGCACGGATTTCCTTGTGTTAAGCGCGAAGGCGGATGGATGCGATATCGCGATGTTCGGACATACGCACAGGCCTCTTCTTGAAAAAAAGGACGGGGTTTATGTTGTAAATCCAGGAAGCATAGCAAAGCCGAGGACCTTTGACAGTGTTTATCCATATGTCATAATGGAACTTGACGAAAAAGGAGAAAAAGAGCCGGTTTTCGAACAAAAAAAGGTAGAGGATTTTGTTAAAACCGGTTGGTTTTAAGCGAAGACAGCTTTGGGTTTTCTTCGTTTTTTTGATCGGTTCCTATTTATTTGCCGACGGAAAAAACAAGGAATATCAAAAAGTTAAACGAAGCTTCTCCCGAAGAAAAAACCTTACCATGAACCGGCTTCACCGGGTGGCCGGAGACAAGTCGGGCGAAATATAGGAGAACATGATCGAGAGCGGCAAGAAATATCTGATGGAAAAGAGAAAGCCTGAACCTGAGACAGGCAAGGATGTTTCCGCAAAGGCATGGTATGCAAATGAGTACGCAGGCCGTCGGTACCGGCGGCCTGCATTTTCATAAAAACAAAAACAAAAAAACAAAACAAAAATATAAAAAAACAGTTGACAAATGATAGCCTTTATTATATAATCACACTTGCGTTCCGAAAACGAGGTGTGGCTCAGCTTGGCTAGAGTACCTGATTTGGGATCAGGGGGTCGCAGGTTCAAATCCTGTCACCTCGATCTTAAAGTCTTAAGGAAAAGCCGAAGGCCATACGGACACCATGCAGGTGTAGTTCAGTGGTAGAACACTAGCCTTCCAAGCTAGATATGTGGGTTCGATTCCCATCACCTGCTTAAAAATCCTGAGCATAGCGAAGGATTTTTTAATTTATGTGCTAGTAGCTCAGTTGGATAGAGCAAC
>DFFN01000033.1 GCA_002369525.1 Lachnoclostridium sp. UBA3775
CGTATTTATAGGTCCCGCAATGGTGATCGAATCCGGCGCCGATTTAAGCTCCGAATATGTGAAACCGTACATTGCCGAAATCGTGGGGTCAATGATTATTTTAACATTCTTTGTAGGGAAGGTCGTGATCGTTGCCTCCACCTTGTTTTTTTCAATCGTGATGGTTGAAGACTCTATCTTCTCACCCGCGCTGTTTACGGGATAGACCTCAACATTTACAGTCGAAGTCGAAGAAACATCGGCGATGTCTACCTTCGCCACAAGCCTTTCAACGCCCGATACGGCATTTTCCGAGCCGTAAACCTCCAGAGTATTGGGACTTACGGAAACGACCGCATATACACCGGAAGCAGAGGTTCCTGTGGTCTCGCAGACAACCTGCTTGTTTTCCTTTACCATCTGCTCAAGCTTTACCTTCATTACTTCATTGGACTTTGAAGTGATTTTTATGTTCTGTGCCTTTTCCTTGTCCTTTAATTCAATATGTATCGGACAGGAATTGGTGATGCTCAGCTCCTCAAGATCCGCATAAGCAAGTATGTCGTCGGCAGACAGTCCCTGCACAAAAGATCTGGGACCGTTAAAGGTAACCGTTACGGTTTCACCGCTGACAACATCGTATATCATGTTCTCATCGGTAACCATGGCCTCGTTTTCCTTTTGAACGCTGATATTCCTAACAGTAACCGAAATGTACGGGTCAGAAACATTCATTATGCTTGCCCACGCAACGACAGCCAGCAATATCGAAAAAAGCTTGGTCCATAAATTGTGAAGTATAAATCTGTTAAAAAATTCTTTCATATTCCGTCAGCTTTTCTCGGCCTTTCTTCCCTGCTTCTTGTTTCCGCCTGCCTTTATGGCATTGTTTATCAAAGCACTGTTCTTCTGTATTTCGGTCAGCTTGCTCTTTAAGTACATTTCGTCAACACCTCTGATAAGCTGTCCGTTCCTTGCAAGGCTGACTTTACCGTTTTCCTCGGAAACGATTATTACAAAGGCATCGGTAATCTCGGAAAGACCCACGCCCGCGCGGTGTCTGGTGCCGAGTTCCTTGCTCAGCTGCATATTGTCGGATACTGGAAGTATACAGGTCGCAGCCGTTATCCTGTCGCCTCTTATGATCACCGCTCCGTCATGCAGCGGCGTATTGTGTTCAAAAATATTGATAAGAAGTCCTGCGCTTATCTCGGCATCTATCTTGATACCCGTTCTTTCATATTCGCCAAGAGAGGTCTCGCCCTCTATTACCATCAGCGCACCCGTTTTTACCCTTGCCATATCAAAGGTCGCGCTTACAAGTTCCGCGACCGTTCTGTCGGTAAATCTCTTGTTCTCATTTTTAAAATCAAGCGAGAACAAAGAAATGTTTCTTCTTCCCAGCTGTTCCAGCGCACGTCTAAGCTCCGGCTGGAAGATAATGATCAGGGCGATAATGCCCACGTTGATCGTATTTACAAATATCCATCTTATCGCATTGAACTGGAACATCTCGGCAGCGATCCAGATGATAACAAGGAATGCAAGACCTTTAACCAGCGACCATGCCTTGGTGTCCCTGATCCAGATGATTATATGATAGAGCACTATTGTTATCAATATTATCTCTATTATGTCCGAAAACAGAATGTTCTTCGGCAACAGATAACTGAAATATGATCCAAACCATTCTTTAATACTTTGCATATTTTACATCTCTCCTGCCTAAAAGTCATCCTGCTCATCATCGGCGGTCCTTGTGACACCGAAAATGTTTTCATCGATGTCAACATCCTCCTCAGCTGCTTCTTCCTCATCCTCTTCATCGTCAAGCGAGGGGTCGATAACCAGCTTTCTTCCGACGCCGTTGTCCGCACCGAGTATCTTTATCTTCGGGATCGCACGGACATAATAATAATAATCGTCATCCTCAAATCTTACTCTCTCCGTTCCCGCATAAAACAGGGGCCGGTAGAGCAGATATGATATGTAGATAATGATACCCGAAACGACCGAAGCAATAATGATCTCGGTGATCCCCATCCCCATGTCAGTCCTGAGCAGCAGGATCAGAAGGCTGATGGCGAGTACGGAAGCTCCGATCGCGATCGAGATTTCAAAGGAATAATCCATCTTTATGTTTCTTACAAGAAACATTACAATGATGACAAATACAAACACTGCCATCAAAGCATACATTTTTTCGTTTTTCAAAACATCATTAAGAGTATCCGATACCATCCTTACCGGATTTTCCTTGCTACTGACACTCTCGATGGTGATTATATCTGCCTTTATGCCGTTTAACAGATAATATGCAAGCACTCCCGCACAGGTGGGTATGATTCCTACGGGAGTTGCGAAAAGTCCGATCGCCATCGGGATGACATACGGAAGCTTCCACAGTATAAGTACCGGCATCGCGATGACCGCACAGGAATACTCCGGGATCAGCCGCAGGAAAAAACAGAAAAATATCAGGTAAACCGAAAGCGGGATCATGCTCATCATTACCGAAACGGGCTGTATGAGCAGGCTTGCATATACAACGAGTATCGCAAGCGTCATCGACATCGGAATGAAAGCCGCAATGACCGAGATCAAAAGCACCGCAAGGTTCGTTGAAAAGAAATCGTCATAATTGAACATTGCGCGAAGCCTGAGCGCTGCCGTAAGAGTCAGCAGGAATTTAAACAACGGTTTCAGAAGATAGTCTGTTTTTTGATAGAAAACGACCAGCTTGGTCCTGAGCTCGAGAAAATTTTTCATACTGTGTTATTTATCCTCCAGCTTCTTAAGCTGCATATCTTCTTCGTTGAAAATATTGATCTGCCTTAATTGCTTATAATATTTTGCAAGCCTTTTTCTGCTGCGCATATATTTAATGGTGAATACAAGCCATGTAAGTATCAGGCTCAAAACCATGACAACCGCAAATACGGAGCCTGTCTGAACGGCCAGGCGCCTATAATCCGCCTCCAGCATTCCACCTACAATCTTGTCATAGTTTATCACCGCAAAAAGCAGGCAGATTCCGGCAAAGCCTGTCGTGGTATAGAAAACAGTCTTAAGGAAATTAAGCCTTACATAATCGGCACGGAAATACTTAGACATCCTAATATCCTCGGCGCCTTCGGCATTTTCATAGCTTGCACACTTAGTCATAAGCCTGGTTTTCCTGACATTTATCATAACGTATACCACCGCATAATACTACTTATATCGATTATACCATATAATTGCGGGATTTGGTATACTTTTTTTCAAATAAGGTTGTGACTGTGCCATTTTCCGCTTTTAAACCTGAAAAGAAATATCAGCGCGCGGACTGTCCAGTCGGTAAACATGGCGATCCATACAGCAATAGGTCCGAAGCCCATGAATCTTATCAGGAAAATACAGATTGCAACTCGCAGGGTCCACATGGTTACCATCGAAACTATCATCGAAAAACGCACATCTCCCGCTGCGCGCATACCGTAGCCGGGTATGAAGGACAAGGTCCAGACCAGGGGTTTTACAACTGTGATCGCAAGCATCATTTTAATGCACAGGTCTGCAGTGTAGTCATTCATGCCGGCAAGCATCGTTATCGGTTTCGTAAGCGCCATTATAACGAGCGAAAGGCCGGTAACACCGATTTCCGCATAAAATGTCAGTCTGGTGATATAGTATTTGGCCTCTTCTATCCTGCCGGCTCCTATCGCCTGTCCCACTACGGTCATCATGCCTATTCCGATACCTATTCCTATCATCGAGGTCAGACCCTCAAGCATTATGGCCATGGCCTGTGCCGCCATCTGATCTGTCGAAAGCGTCGCAACGCTCGACTGTATCGCAAGCTTTCCGAACTGGAACATGCCGTTCTCTATTCCTGCGGGTATGCCTACCGAAAGCAGGGTGGCTATCAGACCAAAACGGGGCTTTACAATGAACATTCTTTTCAGTTTTATGGCCTGGTTTTCTTCGTTTTTTCTGAGTTTCAGGAATATCACCGCCATGCAGAACACTCTTGAAACGAGAGTGGAAATCGCCGCTCCGGCCACACCCATATCAAACACAAAGATCAGCACGGCATTTCCGATGATATTCATGAGATTTGAGATTACGGAGATTCTCATCGGATATTTTGCATTGCCGGCAGCCCTGAAAAAAGCCGAGCCTGCGGCAAACAAGGCAAGGAAGGGAAAAGACATCGCCGTAATAAAGAAATATATTATCGAGGCATCCATTACATCCGCCGCGACGCTTCCGTAGATCAGTCTTAAAAGCGGCTTGCAGAACACCATGCAGATAAGCGTAAACATAAGAGACAGCGTTCCTACGGTAAGCACCACCTGCTCGGCTGCCTCACCCGCTTTCTTCTCATCGTTCCTGCCGAGATACTGCGAACAGATTATCGCCGCACCGGTTGCAAGCGCCGAGAACAGCTGGATGACCAGAATATTAATCTGGTCGACATTTGAAACAGCAGAAATAGAAGCACTTCCAACTCTGCTCACCATCATGGTATCGGCAACTCCCATAAGGGAATTAAGTACCTGTTCGATTATAAGCGGAATAAGAAGTGCTTTTAATGTTTTTCCGTCAAAAAGTAAATTATCCTTCGAGACACTGTTCAATTGCTTTGTAAAGTTCATCATATTCTTCAAAAGCCGGCAGTTCGGGATAATCTGCCTTAATTCTGTCTGTACTTCTGAACAGGAATCCGGCCTTTCCGGCCTTGATCATTGCAAGATCATTGTAGGAATCTCCGGCCGCAATGGTCTCGTATCCTATGGACTGCAATGCACGTACTGTAGTCAGCTTGGAATCCTTTATCCTCATTTTAAACCCTGTGATTTCTCCGCTTTCGGCCACCTCAAGCGTATTGCAGAGTATGGTCGGCCAGCCGAGCTTCTTCATCAGGGGAGATGCAAACTGCGTAAATGTATCGCTTAAGATCAGAACCTGGGTGCGCTCACGAAGCCTGTCAAGGAACTCCTTTGCTCCGGGCAAAGGATCGATCTTTGCAATCGTTTCCTGAATTTCGCGAAGGCCCAGTCCGTGTTCCTTAAGGATTGCGAGCCTCCATCTCATCAGTTTATCATAGTCGGGTTCATCTCTCGTTGTTCTTTTCAGCTCGGGTATACCGCTTTCCTTCGAGAAAGCAATCCAGATTTCGGGCACAAGAACTCCTTCAAGATCAAGGCAAACTATATCCATAACATTTCATCCTTACAATAATTTTATTCGGCTTTGGTCTCAGCCGGTTTTACTTCCGCTTTTTCTAAGGGCTTTGCTTCCTTTTTAGCGGCTGTTTTCTTTGCTGCGGGTTTCTTTTCGGCAGTTTTCTTTGCAGCCGGTTTTTTCTCTGCAGGCTTTTTTTCAGCCTTTGCTGCTTTTTTTGCGGGAGCTTTTTTCACGACAAGTTCCTTAAGGAGCTTGGACTTACCGAGCTTTCCTTCCGCAAACAGTCTTCCTGCATAAGCTTCTTCCTGAATATCAAGCTCGCCTTCGGCTATTTTTAAAGCGATATCATAAGTTGTTGAAATCAGAATGTCCCTGTCAAAATACTCATAGGGTTCGACATTTATTCCGCCGTCTGCTATCTCAACATAGTAAGCTCCTTCGCCTTCGCCAAAAATATTGAACTGAATTGCAAGGTGCTCTTTAACGGCAGATGCGTCTTTTTTTGAATAGATTTTCTTTATTTTTTCAACCAGATCAAAATAAGTCATATTTCACTCCTTCCCGGCATATTTCACCACAATAATAACTTATCAGTTTCTGAAACGAAGTAATGTATACTTCTTATAAAGGTATTATATAATTATTTTTCGACAATGTCAATTATTTTTACGAATATGCTTGACTATTTGAAAGTTTCCGTTTATGCTAATTGAAAATCTGCTTTTAAGGGGGTTTTATCATGATACCTTATGACTATTACAGGATTTTTTACAATGTTGCCAAATATCAGAATTTTTCAAAGGCTGCCGAGGCGATGAATAACAATCAGCCGAATCTGACAAGATGTATTAATCTTCTTGAAAACGAACTCGGCTGCAAGCTCTTCATACGTTCAAACAAAGGTGTCAGGCTTACAGAGGAGGGCGAGCGGCTGTATTCTCATGTTTCGATCGCAGTTGAACAGCTGGATTTCGGTGAAAAAGAACTCCTGCGTGAAAAAAAGCTCGAAAGCGGGCACATAACAATAGGCTGTTCGGAAACCGCTCTTAAGCTTTTCGCCGGGAAGAAGCTCGAACTTTTCAGAGCCCGTTATCCGAAAATCAAAATAAGGCTCACCTGTCATGCAACACCTCAGGCAATAAATGCACTTAAACAAAATCTTGTTGATTTTGCCGTCGTGCTTACACCCGTACATCTCGATAAGAACCTCACCGGTCACGTGCTTCAGGAATTCCGCGAAATACTGCTGGCAGGGATTAAATTCAAGGATAAAATATATCGTCAGGCTTCTCTTGCCGAGGTTGCAAATTATTCCTTTGCTTCAATGGATACAGATACCAGCACCTACGAATATTTTGTAAAGGTTTTCATGGAAAGAAATCTCGAATTCAAGCCTGCGATGTTTGTTGCCACAACCGACCAGATTCTTTTTATGATCAAACATAATCTCGGTATCGGCTTTTACCCCGAACAGCTTGCAAGAGAAGAGATCGACTCCGAAAAAGTTGCGGAGGTACCTCTTCTGGATGAGCTTCCAAACCGTCAGATATTGCTTGTAATGGATAAAAACAAGCCTCTTTCTCCCGCCGCATCAAAGCTTGTGGAAATATTTAAACAGGTTTAAACAATAAAAGAAAAATCCTATGAGGGAACCGGGGTACGGTTACCCTCATAGGAGAGGATAAAGGAAGAATCTATCATTTTAAGTAGTCGTCACTGTTACTATCTCTTTAAAGATACATTCATTTTTGAATACAAGTCAATTTTATACCTTTTTACTCTTTTTGTAAAATGTATAATTGCTATTGTGCTATATCTTTTTTATATAAACAATATTACTGAATAAAGTATTGTCATTCCTGTCGACAAAAGATACATATTCGTCAAAGTCTATATAGTATTTTCTCCCCCACGACGAAATCTCAAGCATCCTGTTTTTTTCGCCTATCACCATTCCGGTGACTGTCACATAATGGTCCTTGACATCATCATCCTTGTAAAATTCAAAGGATGTTTCGTTTAGTTCTTTTTTCTTATACAGCGGAAGCTTATCCTTTTTCAAAAAAGCCGGTCCGATCGAAAGCGTAGCCGGAATATCATTTTTTATCATTTCCTCAAGCTTTGCAACAAGCTCGTAAACAGACACGCCCCAATCGGCATTAAACTTAAGTCCGTGCTTTTTAAACAGCTTATTGAGTTTTCTGGCAAGCTTGGTGCCGGGAATTCCCATGTAATACAGCGTATGAAACATACCGTCATCGTATTCGCGAAGGTTTTTCATATAATCTTCCTTTGACAGTATCTCCGCATCCTTATCCTGAGCCGAGGCACTGACATAGGAAAAAATATCGACTGCACTGACAAGTCCGCAGCCGTAACAGCGTATGCGGTTGTCCCTTTTCAGCGCATCAAGTCCCTTTCTTTCGCTTTTTGTTTTGCCGAACCACATCTGGCTGCCGCCGAATGAGAATGAATTTTCATTTTTTACCGAAATATAAGGGTGCTTTAAAATAAGCACCCTTGGATTTTCAATCACTGTTCCAGGCATAGATCTATCCTCCTACCCTGATGATGTTTAATAGTATTTAACCACTTCCGAAAGCTCTTTTCTTAACGGCATCTTCGGCTCGGTATTTCTGTATCCCAGAGCGATAACAGCCGCAACCTGTACATTGTCCGGAATATCGAGAATATTCTTTAAGGCAGATTCATCCCTGATACCCATGATCAGTGTATCGAGGCCAAGCTCCCTTGCCTTAAGACAGAGGTTTTCGTTCTGCAGTCCGAGATCGTATGCTCCCCACATGTTTCCCATGTCATTTACCGGGCCGTCGGCACCGAAGCCTGCATCATCCTTGACAAAGCCGGTTACTATAAGCGCGGCATTTGCGGAGTTTTTAGCATTGAAAGAAGGAAGGCAGCTTTCTCTTACCTTGTTTAACATATCATCGCTCAGTACCGCATAATAACGTCCGGTCTGAGAATTTTTCCATGAAGGCGCAAGCTGTGCAGCCTTAAGCACCTGATCCACCGTTTCCTTTGAGACGGGTTCGTTTTTAAATGAACGTACGCTTCTGCGTTCTTCGAGTACCTTCTGAAATTCCATGTGTTCTCCTCCTGTTGTTTTTCCTGTTTAATTACTGTCTCAGCCTATTGCATCAAGTGCCTGTGCAATATCGGCAATAAGATCCTTCTTGTCCTCAAGACCGCAGCTCATTCTAACGAGGCCTGCAGGTATGCCTGCCTCTTTAAGCTGCTCGTCGCTCATCTGTCTGTGTGTTGAGGTCGCAGGATTCAGGCAGCAGGTTCTTGCATCCGCAACATGTGTTTCTATTGCGGCAAGCTTAAGATTCTTCATGAACTTCTCCGCAGCCGCTCTTCCGCCCTTAAGAACGAAGGAAACGACACCGCAGCCGCCGTTCGGAAGGTATTTCTTTGCTATTTCATAATATTTGTCCGAAGGAAGACCGGAATAGTTAACCTTTTCAACAGCGGGATGCTTTTCAAGGAATTCGGCAACTGCCTGACCGTTTTCCACATGTCTGGGCATTCTCACATGAAGCGATTCAAGACCCAGATTAAGTATGAAAGCATGCTGAGGCGACTGTATGCATCCGAAATCACGCATAAGCTGTGCAGTACACTTTGTAATGAAGGCACCGCCCTGTCCGAATTTCTCGGCATAGGTAATTCCATGATATGATTCATCGGGTGTGCAAAGGCCGGGGAATTTATCTGCATGTGCCATCCAGTCAAACCTTCCCGAATCAACGATCGCACCGCCCACAGCGGCACCGTGGCCGTCCATATACTTTGTGGTGGAGTGCGTAACTATGTCTGCGCCCCATTCGATAGGCCTGCAGTTAACGGGTGTGGGGAAGGTATTGTCGATAATGAGCGGCACACCGTGTGCATGCGCAACCCTTGCAAATTTCTCAATATCAAGAACGGTAAGCGCAGGGTTTGCAATGGTCTCGCCGAACACAGCCCTTGTATTCTCCTTAAAGGCTGCATTAAGCTCCTCCTCGCTTGCGTCGGGCGAAACAAAGGTAACCTCTATGCCCATCTTTGCCATTGTCACGGAAATAAGATTAAAGGTTCCGCCATATATCGATGATGATGATACAATGTGGCTTCCGCACTCGCAGATATTGAAAAGCGCGAAGAAATTTGCTGCCTGGCCGGAAGAAGTCAGCATTGCCGCACTTCCGCCCTCAAGCTCTGCGATCTTTGCGGCAACATAATCGTTTGTGGGATTTTGAAGCCTTGTGTAGAAATAGCCGCTTGCTTCAAGGTCGAAAAGCTTTCCCATGTCCTCGCTCGTGTCATACTTAAAAGTAGTGGACTGAACGATGGGTATCTGTCTGGGCTCTCCGTTTCCGGGTCTGTAGCCCGCCTGAACGCATTTGGTATTGATAGTGTAGTCTTTCATCTCTTATTACTCCTTTTCTAAACTGATAAAAAGCGCGTTTTTACAGAAGGTTTCTGACACCCTCGCATATTCTTCTCGCAACCTCCGGCCTGTTCATGGTGTAAAGGTGTATTCCGTCAACATCATTGGCCAGAAGATCGATGATCTGGTTTATCGCATAGGCCATGCCCGCATCAAAAAGGCCCTCGGGATTATCCTCGTATCTCTTTATCACCCGGTCAAGATTCGGAGGCATCACCGCTCCGCAGATATTTACCATGCGGTTTATGGAAGCCGCCGTTGTGACGGGCATGATACCGGGTGTGATCGGCACATTTATTCCTGCGATAGCACATTCTTCAAGCATCCTGTAATAATTATTGTTATCAAAGAATAGCTGTGAAAGCAGCAGATCTGCGCCCGCATCAACCTTGGTCTTTAAATTATGTATCTCGGTAACCCTGCTTCTTCCGGGAGTTGCCGGATGAACCTCGGGATAGCATGCGCCTGCGATGCAAAGCCCTGTTTTTTTCTTCAGGTACGAGATCATGTCGCTTGCATGAGCAAAATCATTTTTTGCGGGTACATCGGGTCTCTCATCGCCTCGGAGAGCAAGAATGTTTTCTATTCCCTCAGCCTCAAGTACCTTTACAAATTCATCTATCTCGTTTTTTGAATAATGAATACAGGTAAGATGAACAACCGGCTCTATCTTATATTCATTCTTAATACGCTTAGCGATCTCTATTGTCTTATTATTATTTGAACTGCCTCCCGCTCCGAAGGTAACACTGATAAAATCGGGCCTGAGCTCCGAAAGCATGTCCAGAGTATCGCCTATGTTTACAAGATCCTCTTCTTTTTTGGGAGGAAATATCTCAAAAGATAAGACCTGCTTTTTTTTCTTGTGTATTTCCGAAATCTTCATACTGTCCTTTCCGAAAAACTGCTTTCAACTGCCGTTTTTCCAAATCCTTAAGTATATAGTATACACCAAAGCAGGTCTTTTGTAAAATATATTTTTTAAGTTCGGTTTCCGGCAAGGTATTAATCTTCTATGCTGAGCCCGGACTTTTTAAGCGCAATCAGAGCGGGTTTACCTACAACTGCCGCAAAAATTATTTTTACCAGGTCAAAAGGAATGAACGGCCATACGCAGACCTTAATGGCATATGCAAGCTTAACATCCAGCTGGACTATAAACCAGACCGTTCCGAAAGCATAGAGAACTGCCGTGGCTATGATCATCCCAAGAACGGTTACCAGAACATTCTTTTTGCCGATCTTCCAAAATACGCCTGAAATAAAGGCAAGAAAAATATATCCGATAAGATAACCTCCCGTAGGTCCCGAATGCTTTCCTATACCGCTGCCGCCGTTTGAGAAAACGGGCAGTCCGGCAATTCCTATAAGAAGATATACAGCCACGCTGAGAGTAGAACCGTAGGGCCCGAGAACCCATACGGACACATAGATTATAAATGTGGCCAGCGAAATAGGCACGTCACCTATCGGTATCGACATCGGGCTTACTATGCAAAGAACTGCTGCCATTAAAGCGGCCGATGTCAAAAAAAATACGTTGCTCAGTTTTTTTCCTTAACTCTCTCCATGATCAAATTTCCTTTCAGATAAAGCTGGATTTCTCATTTCAATCCAAATACGGATCAAAATATATTTTTTTCGTTCAGCTCAAAGAATAGTACTAATTTTAAGGTTTGGCAATATGTTTTGGGGAGATATACGTCAAAAAATTCCGTTAAAAACCGCAGAATACTGTTTTCTCAGCGTTTGATCTTTCCCGGCAAAAAGAAGGAAACCAAAAATACCGGAATACAAATTAATATTGCAATACAAACTCTTTTTAATCCTGCAATCGCGAGATATTCCCTTAATCCGACCGAATCCGGACAGCCGGAAAACAAGCTGATACTGCATACTCTCATCGAAGCGATTTCATTAAAGCCTTTGACTGCAAAAAGTACAAGTGCCGGTATATAGGTTAGAACTCCCGCGCATATGCACAGCAAAACAATAATAAGAATACGCAGAGCCGGAATCATTTTCCCCATCAGTGTAACCGACACCATCTCCCTGCTTTTATAGAGGCTGTCGGTAATCCCTGCTGCAAATGCGGCAAAAGCCAAAACAAATACAAACACAACATCTGCACTGCTGAATGAAACCAGGAAGCGGGATACGTCTTCGTCATAAAACCAGTCCGTCTCTTTCCCCTCTTCCCTTTGAGAGTCAAAATAAAGACTTCTGACACGCAGCTTTTCAAGAACTGCCAGCTCCTTTTTTGCTTTTTCGATTTTCATGTTCATTTCATGAAACTCATCAAAGCTTATCTCGGAACGAATGTATCTGCTTCTGTTTTCATCCTGTCCTTCAATCAGTGATGAAGCCTCATGGATCCTTTCATCCAGATATGTGCTAACCGACTCATCAGGAACAGCTTTTATTTCTTCTATGAATTTACGGCACAGGTTTTCATAGATATATTTTTCCCGGTCCGAGCGATACATAGCAAATACAAACACTCCCAGCAGTCCTATAAAAAAAGCAAGCACAAGCGGATGGATTTTTTTTAATTCAAGGCTGATCAGTTTCATTCGCTTCACTTCCGATGATTTCCAGATATCTGTCTTCAAGTTCTCCTGTTATTTTTCCGTCTGTTTTTTCCGGCGAACTTTCTTTAACGATCCTTCCGCTTTCCATAAATATAACCGTATCGCAAAGAGCCTCAACATCCGATAGAATATGGGTGGAAATAATGATCGTCCTTTCCTTTGACATTTCCTTCAAAACGGTTTTAAATCGCACTCTTTCTTCGGGATCAAGTCCGGCAGTAGGCTCGTCGAATATCATAAAATCCGGCGATCCGATAAGAGAAACCGCAATTCCAAGCCTCCTTTTCATTCCTCCGGAATAGGTTCTTACCTTTTTCGATGATTTGTCCGAAAGATTCACTGCTTCAAGTATTCCAAGAAGCTCTTCTCTGCTCGCGTTGCAGCCTTTAAGAGCGTTAAAATACTCCATTATTTCTATTCCTTTGAAAAAAGGATAAAAACCGAATTCCTGAGGCATATAGGAAACATGCCTGTTATATTCGCGTCCCATATCCTTTATGTCTTTTCCGTTGTACAATACACTTCCGCCATCCGGTTTCAACAGACCGGCAAGCATTTTAAGCAAAGTGGTTTTCCCCGCTCCGTTAGGACCAACCAGCCCGTATATACCTCTGCCCATTGACAGAGAAAGCTTATCCACGGCTGTTTTATTTCCGTAGCGCTTGCTTATCTCATTTATATCAATATGTACATTCATTTTTCAATCTTTATCTCCTATCCCTGTCTTTAAAGAAAATGAAAAGCAGGCCTGATATTGCAACAAACAAAAAACAAACTGATATACACGGCACAAATCTGAAAAGATTAAAACCGGCAATATTAACACTGTCAAACATTTTAAAATAATAATCGGGCACCAGGAGGCAATGCGGAACAACACATCTTAAAGCATCCGCTCTCAGAGCGGTCATACGGGAGCTCTGGGCAAGATTCAGATATTTGTCCATTACAGTCATCGGAAGAACAATATTTATAAGGATTGAAAGAAACAGCGGCAGCATGATTCCTTTGCTTTTTACGCATAACAGACCGGCAACGGAAGCAGCGAAGAACAGGACTGCCATCCGAAATACGCAGCATATTATAATGTATGTAAGCACCGATACTCCAAAGGGATTAAACTTATACTCTTCAAGCGATTGAATTGCCGCATCATACTCCTTCACCCCGAAACAGAATCTCGCAACAACCATTTCAAATAAAAATTCCGTAAGTGTCAGAAGAAATATAAATATATATACTGCCAAAAGCTTTATCAGCCTGTTTTTTCTTCCGCCGAATGCGCTTGCCTTTACCATATCGGCACAGCCGGTATAATAATCTCTTTGAAATACTATAACAGACACCGCCAGAACAAGAAAAAGCATAGCAAGGCTTATATCGGTATTCATATCGCTTTTGTGAAACATTCCGAGAAAGCCGACGTAACTTTTACTGTCTATCAGCTTCAGATTCCGCACTCGATTATAATATTTGATTTCTTTTCTCAGAAGCCTTTCTTTTTCTTTATGCTCCCGGTCTTCGAAGCTCCCTTCTATCGCTGCATTCCTCACCAGATCAGACAAATAAGCATGCATGCTTTTTTCGTAGCCGTAGAGATATTCAAGGTTTTTCAATGCACCGGAATAAATATAGGTATTAATTTTACTGTCCGTTCCCGTCGAAAACTTCATATCGATCAGTTTTTCAGTCTCGTTCTTAAGCGCATCATAATCAACCCTGTCCGGCTCCGGGGGCAATTCATCATAAAATTTAATGCTGTCTCTATCCGTAAAAGCTTTTCTTATTTTAAACATTCTGAATCCGACAAATATAATAACAGAAAACATAAGAAAAACAAAAACCCTGTCACGCATCAGTTTTTTTGCTTCAAAGATCATAAATTTAATCATTGCTCTTCTTTACTGTCTACCTCTTCTATATTGACATAATCAAAAATGTCTCCGTAAAAGCAGGACTTCCAGTCCTTATCGATTTTTATCAAACCATATAATTCATAATCAAGCATATGTCGGGCTTCCGAAGAAAAAGACTGGTTTTCCATTGCGGAATCATATCCGGTGATCAATACATAAACATCCTCGGAGAAAGAAAAGGCTCCTGCCGATCTGATAAAAAAAGTATTAACGGGATTTGTTTTGTCTTTTTTCAATGAAAGCTTAAGCGCCTTTCCGGTGTTTGAATCTGTCAAATGGACCAAACAGTTATCGCGCGAATCTACATAAACTACTTTTCCGTTACCGTCCGCAAAATAAATCTGTGAAACATTTGAACATAGAAGCTCCTGCTTTTCTCCTCTTATATCACACGATAACAGGCATATTTCTCCGTTAAACTGCTGTCTGAAATATATGGTTCCATTCATAGCCATAGCATCCAGACAATGGTCAAACAATTTAACAGCATTCTCCTTATCAAAGCTTACAAGATAAAGCTCCATATCAATATTGGTTATTGCTATTGTCTCCTTATCAACTACCGATACAGATACAGACGGAGAATCCCCTGCTACGATAAGCTTCTCCTGTTTTCTGTCTTTCAGATTATATTTGAAAAAAGCATTTCCGTTAACACATACCGCGATGTTTTCGGAATCAAGAAAAACTATCGAATACAAAAATTCCGATTCTTCTCCTTCATCTTCTTCTCTTTTATTCTTCAGGGTATTTTTTAACAGAATCTCTTCTTTGCCGTTTTTGGTAAAACAAAGCTCATTTTTTCTTGTAAACAACATTCCGCCTTCATAATAGAGAAATGAATTGGCATCCTGCAAAATGGCAGTCTCACAGCTGTTCGTTTCATGGGTACATCCAGGTATGTTGCAATTGATTTCTTTTTTATTCTTTATCAGATCAATGTAACAATACTGGTTTACCAGTACTTTATTTCCGTCCGATGTCAGAATTTGATTAAAAGCGCTTGTATTTTTGCGTTCGTCATTATATTTATTCAGAGGAATATCAACTGATTCGATCTGCTCTTTTACTTCCTCCTCAATAGCATTGACCTCATTCTCGGAGATTATTTCTTTTTTCTCTTTTCCGTTGTCAACTGACTCCTTTTTATCGCAGGCTGATAAAAAAGCAAGCGAAACAGCAGCAAAAAAACAAATGATTCTTTTCATCTATCTTACCTCATAACACATCCTTGGAGTAAATGATGCTTCGGTACTGCCATCCTTTGTACGTTCAATATTTACTGTGACAATCTGCAGAGAATGCTTTCCGTCACCCGGCAGTTTATTTCCGTCTATTTTACAGGCCATGAAACGGCTTCCGTTATTAAAATCAAGCCTTCTGGAATACTCACCGTCAAAATACGGATACGGCCTTCCGTCTACGAATACAAGAATATCCCTTTTTATATTCGACAATCCGGTTGCAAAGAAATAATAATCACTGTTATCTTTATCAATTTCAAGTATTTCTCCCCTCTTTCTTGCTGCCGGCTCATAGCGTTTCTTTGAGGTGGCGTCACCGCTCTGTTTAGCTATATCGGTATACGGGAATGAACCGGTGACATAGTTTTCTTCATCCATGTATTTTACATTAAAAGAATTACCGTTTCTGTATTTTTCTGTATCTGCGCTAAAAGAATATACAACAGTATTACTTACTTCGTATGCCTTCCCCC
>DFFN01000009.1 GCA_002369525.1 Lachnoclostridium sp. UBA3775
AAAACTCGGTGTGTCTGCTCACGGTATTTTGTCCTTTGATCTTAAAGAGGATCAAAACGGAAATCTCAAGGTTACCGAGGTCAATATCCGTCATATGGCATATACCGGAGTTATGGCTCATGTGGGATTTGATCTGATCGAGGACACGATCAGGATTCTTGAAGATGGAAATGCGGATAACGTGGTCAGAGACCGGTTCCACCACTATGAAAAGCCTTATGTTTTCCTCAGAGATGTTGACGTAGAGCCGATCATTCTGGAAAGCGAAGATATTTTTGACTAAAAAACGCTTGAAAATACAGGCAGTGGTTAAGAAAGATATCAGTTTTTTGTAAAGAGGATAGATATTATAGTGAAGATTTTGTATGTTGCAACAGTCTCCGGAACGATGGACTTTTTCACGTCTATTATAACCAGATTGACTAAAGACGGAAACAAAGTTGACATTGCATGTAATCTGAAAAACTGGCCACTTGCACCTGTATATAATGAATTGGAAGTCAAGACGTTTGACTTGTCGTGTAACAGGTCTTTATCGCTGAGGGATTTAAAGCTCACGGTAAAAGAACTAAAGGATATAATCAGCGGCGGAGAGTATGATATTGTTCATACACATACTCCGATAGCGTCTGCATGTGCGAGGATAGCTTGCAGAAAGTACAGAAAAAAAGGCTTAAAGGTTGTTTATACAGCGCATGGTTTCCATTTTTACAAAGGAGCGCCGATAAAAAACTGGCTGATGTATTTTCCGATTGAATGGCTTTGCAGTTTTTTCACCGATGAGTTGATCACAATCAACGAAGAAGATTATCGCTTCGCAAAAAAAAGACTTCACGCGAAAAAATGCGACTTGGTAAACGGTGTGGGAATAGATGCGTCAGTATTCAGGCGCGATGTTGTTGCCAGAAAAAACAAACGAAAAGAACTTGGGCTTTCAGACAATGATACTGTAATCTTGTCCGTTGGCAATCTAAATGAGAACAAAAATCATCTGACGCTTATTAAAGCAGTTGAATCGCTTGATAACAGCAATATCAAGCTTTTGATCGCCGGAGTGGGAGAGAAAGAAGAAGAATATCAGTCATATATTGACCGAAACAGCCTTGCTGACAGAGTCAGGCTGATAGGATATAGATATGACATGAAGGAGTTGTACTCGTGCGCGGATATCTATATTCATCCATCGCGGCGAGAAGGCTTGTCCGTATCGACCATGGAGGCATGTGCCGCCGGATTGCCGGTAATAGCCTCATGCGTCAGAGGGCTAAGAGACATAATAGATGACGGTAAGGGCGGAATTCTTTGCGATCCGGAAAACAGCGCGGAATTTGCTGTAGCTATAAAACGCCTTCACGAAACCCCTGAATTGGTTGAGACGTTTTCAAAATATAATATTGAAAAAGCAAAAACATATGATCTTTCGGTTATAAACGGCCGGATGTTTGACATATATAAAGATATAGTTTCATAAACAATAGAAGCTAAATAAAGATGACCACAGTAGTAATTACGACAATCATTATAACAGTGCTGTGTGTTTTCCTTCAGATACTAAAGCGTAATAGGAAAACGCCTATAAGCAATTATGTTGATCAGAGCCGGTACAGCAGGATCATCATATTTTTGATTATGGCTACTTTGATCGTCGTTATTGGATTCAGATATAGCTATGAGGATACCCGAAACTATAAGATGGCTTATAATGCTATTCCTGAAAACATTGACGAGATGTTTGCCATGTCAAAAAGCCCCGGCTTTGATCTTATACAGTGGCTGCTCCGGCTGATCAGTACAGATCCGCAGTTTATTTGCATTACTATGGCAGTTATTTTTACCGTCATAGACGTATGGTTTATTCGAAAACATTCATATGATTTTCCGCTGTCCTTATTTATGTACTTTTTGTTGTATTTTGCAGATAACATGAACGGGATAAGACAAGGTCTTGCGGCGGTTTTATTGCTGCCCGGTTTTGTGTGGGCCTGCAGAAAACGACATGCCAGATACATTGCGCTCGCCTTATTGTTAAGCACTATACACAGGTCTGTCCTGGTAACAATACCATTGATGTTCTTGTTTTCGGGTAAGCGGCTGAACACCGGCCTTGTGATTTTTGCTGCTTTTTGCTGCTTGTCGGTTTTCTTCCCGGGCCCGATGAACTTCCTTATAGGAAACATCGTTTCCGACGACTATGCTCATTATATTTATACTTTTACAGCCCAGGCAAATATTCTTCATGTTCTTGTCGAAGCTGTTCCGCTGGCTCTGGGAATAATATATCATTTGGGCGGAACCAGAACCGTAGTGGAGAACCGGGCGCTGGACGTGCTGATAAATATGCAGGTCATAAGATTCAGCTTTATGGTCCTTGCTACCAGAATGGCGCAGTATGCCAGAATTGGAATGTATATGAGACACGTTCCTTTGCTGCTCGTTCCTATGATTATTCCATACATATTTAAAGGGAAAGCCGTGCTTCTTGTCAAATACATAGCAGCGGTATTGTATTTGGCCGAATTTTTGCTTGAAATGTACATATCAATGAAAGGCGGCAGACTGGTGCTTGACTTCAGGATCCTTGGCTTTGGAGTTTGATTTAATAAAATGAAAAAAGTTTTGTTTTTAATACCGACGCTTGGATACGGGGGCGCAGAACGGGTGCTTGTCAACCTCGTTAATAATATGGATCACGACAAGTTTGACGTTACTGTGCAGACTTTGTTTGATGAAGGCATTTATCGGGACAAGCTAAGTGAAAAAGTGCATTACAAAACTACTTTTTTAAAAAAGCAGTTTCGCGGAAACACTACTTTGCTGAGCTTTATTCCTGCGCGGCTGCTGTATCGGTTAATAGTAAAAGGCAGATATGATTTTATCGTTTCATACCTTGAGGGCCCCGCAACTCACATACTCACCGGATGCAAGCACAAGGAAACAAAGCGGATTGCGTGGGTTCATATAGAACTTAACAGCGGTAAACTGTTCAAACAGGGTTTTAGAACAAAAAAAGAAGCTGTTAAAGCATATAAAAGCTTCGACAAGGTTGTATTTGTTGCAGACTCCGTCAGAAAAGCCTTTGAGAATTGTGCCGGAGTGATGTTCAGTAATACACAGGTGTTATACAACACAAATGAGACTGAGCAGATAAGAACGCTTGCAATGGAGCCGGTTTCGGATATTGCTTTTGATAAAAATACCGTTAATGTTTTTTCTGTGGCCAAGCTCATGCATTCAAAAGGATTTGACCGTCTGGTCCGGGTTCACAAAAGGCTCTTGGATGAGGGCCTTGCTCACAGAATATATATTCTCGGCGAAGGTGAAAAAAGGCAGGAACTGGAAAATTACATTTCGGAAAATCGGCTTGAAGAGACTTTCGTTTTGCTTGGATTTAAGGAAAATCCTTATAAATATTTATCACAGGCCGACATATACGTATGCTCGTCCAGACGCGAGGGCTTTTCTACAGCTGTAACTGAAGCGCTTGTACTGGGAAAACCGGTTGTAAGCACCTGTTGTTCCGGCGCGTATGAATTGCTTGGAGACAATAACGAATACGGGATAGTTGTAGAAAACTCCACGGACGGTATATATAAAGGACTAAAGACAATGCTTGAGGATAGTGAATTGCGAAAAAAATACGCAGAGGCAGCGGCAATCCGCGGAAAAGCTTTTTCCAAAGGGGAAACCGTGCGTGCAGTGGAAGAAATGTTGATAAGCCTATGAACGGATCAATAGTGATGATAGCCAGTTATGGCGGGCCTTACGGCGGCAATTTCATACCTTCGCTTATCGCATATGACGAAGCGGTAAAAAGCCTGGGATACAGGACAGTTTATATATTCCCTGAATTCGCCTGTAAGTACGACTGGACCGGGCAAATGCGCTCTGTCGCCGACCGTGTATATTTTATCCCATATCATCAATATACATGGGATAATGTAAAAAGGATCAGGAAGATATGCAAGGACGAAAACGCAGTCCTTATGTACAGCAGGATGACCGGCTGGGACATAACGGCAAGGCTTGCCATGCCAAGGCTGCCGCTGATATGGCATATGGAGCTGGGACTTGATCTGAAAAGCAGAAGACAACGATTGAAATACTGGATAAAGTACCGCATATTAGGGTTTGGAAAAACATATCATATTGCTGTTTCAGACAAAACGTGCGATGTGATCAATTCATTAAAAGCAAAGCATAGATGTGAGTGGATTCCCAACGCCATTAATACGGATCGTTTGGATGTTAGGGAAGAAATACCTTTTGAAAAACCGGTTAAACTACTTACCTTTGCATATTTGCCGGAGATTAAAGGCTTTGATATTGCGCTTGATTCATGTGAAATATTGAACAAAGATAAAATAGAATATATACTTTTGGCTTCGGCACAGCAGCCTACATATGAATATATAGAACAACGATACGGACGGGATGTCCCCGGATGGCTTCGGTTAATACCGCCGACAAACGATATTTCGGAGTTGTTTGATGAAACAGATATCCTGCTCTGCCCGAGCCGTAGTGAAGGTCTTTCTTTTGCAAACATTGAAGGCCTGTATTCGGGGCTTCCTGTTGTTTATTCGGATATTCCGGGAAATAAAGTGCTGGCAGATTTCAAATCGACATATTCTTTTGAATCTTGCAATCATGTACAGCTTTCTGAAAAAATAATGGAATGCGTAAAAAATAGAATATCTGCAAAAGAGCAAAGATTTAACAGAAAAATAGTAGAAGAAAAATACACAATGCCTGTTTGGACAGAAAGAATATGTAATTATATGCACAAGCTTTTGTCAGAGACAAAAAATAAGGGCAGCAAATAATGTCAAGGACTCAGAAAACGGCTAAAAACTCAATGATTGGGCTGTTATGCGCAGGAATAAACTATTTGCTGAGCTTTGTTCTTAGAGCGCTTTTTATACGTCTGCTCGGTCTGGAATACGCAGGTATTAATACGCTCTTTGCTGATGTTCTCAACATTTTAAATCTGGCAGATCTCGGTTTTAGTAATGCGATTTTATTCAGGCTTTATAAGACCATCTCTGAGGGAGATAATGAAGGGACAGAGGCTTATCTGGCTCTTTACCGAAAGATTTGTTATGTTGTCGGAATTGTAGTAGGCATTATCGGCCTTAGTCTTATTCCTTTTTTGGGTGATCTTATCAGTAAGATTCCTTCATTTACCGAGCCGCTATGGAGTATTTATATTATTGTCCTTGCCAACAGCGTCGCTAATCATGTAATTAATTACAAAAGTATTTTACTTATTGCAAAACAGGACAGATACATTTTCACTGTCATCCAATACGTCTGTATTTTTCTGCGAAATGCGCTCCAGATTCTTTCGCTTATTATTTTTAAAAGCATTTATTTATACTTGGCATCGTCCCTTATAACAACAGCTATTCAGGGAATTGTTACAGGTGTTGTTTCGAAACGGCGCTATCTGCTATCATGGAAATCAGCGTCTAAAATTCCAAAATCCGAAGCCAAGATAATAGCAAAAGATGTTGGGTCGCTCTCCGTATATAAAATATGCAGAACCCTCGATGCTTCAATAGATACTTTTTTGATCAGCAGGTATATCGATATTGCGGTTACTGCCGTTTACGGCAGCGTGATGCTGATTCTTAATGCTCTAAATGAATTGTTGGGTGTTTTCAATGATGGAATGCTTGCCAGCGTGGGGGATCTGAACGCGGAGGGAGATAAGGATCATCTTGAGCATGTTTTTTATAAATCCATTCATTTCACGTTTTTGACTTACGGGGTGGTTACCGCAACGCTCGTCCCTGTGCTGTCGGATTTTTGTAAGGTATGGATCGGGCATAGCCTCAATGATGCCGCTGTTTATATCATGCTTTTGAATTTTATTATGTATGGAATCGGAATGAACGTTGCGACTTTCAGAAATTCAATGGGAATATTCAGAAAGGGTTGGGTAAGGCCTGCGATCACTGCTGCTCTCAATCTGGTTTTTTCGTATATCCTTATTACAAAAATCGGACTCATAGGAACTTTGATAGGAACGCTGATTGCCAGAACATTCACGCTTGTATGGTATGATCCGTGGCTCGTGCTGCGGTACGGTATGAATAAATCCCCAAAAAACTATTATTTTAGGTACGTTGTTTATTTGATTATTGCAGGTGTTGTATCCGGAGCAATGATCCTGCTGAAAAATGCATTGCCGGAAGTTAACGGCCTGTTTTCTGTTATCTGGCATGGGTTGTTATTCCTGATACTGGCTGTAATGGTTTTTGCTGTTCTCGGCTTTGTTCTTCCGGAGCATAAAGAAATAATAAAAATGATTGCGGATCTGTTTAGGCAATTGCGTAGTAAAACGCGAGGAGGCAGAGCTTCATCATGAAAACATACAATGGTTTTTTGAATAAAAGCACAGCCAAAGTATATCTGCTTTACCTTCTGAAAGCTTTGAATGAGATTTCAGAAAAGTACAATATACCGATTTATGCAAGCGGTGGAACGTGCCTGGGAATGGTTCGTCATAAAGGAATGATTCCGTGGGATGACGATATAGATATGATGATATTCCGCAAAGATTATGCTCGTTTTGTAAAGGCTTGCGAGGATCATCTCAAGTCTCCTGTCGTTTTGCGCACTAGAGAAAAAGATCCGTACTTTTATCAGGAATTTGCCAAGCTCTGTTTTTTGTGTGATGACGGAAGTTATAGCGAACTGTCTATAGACATTTTTGAACTGGACGAAACAGACCCCGACAGAAAGGTTTTTCGAGCTTTTCAAAATACCATTAAAAAATGGCTGTATTACACAAAACAGTACAAAGTTGCAAGACTGAAGGAAGGGGAGGACTATCATCCCGATTCGTTGATAAAGAGATTTTTCCTAAGATTGTCGGGTATTCTTCCGCTAAAGACAATGGACAAATTGCTGCTGTCGGTTCTTACTGCGGAAAAGAAACGGGGAGACTATCTTGTCAACTGGGGAGCAGCATATTCTTACAAAAAGGCCACTTATCCGAAAACAGCATTCGGAACACCGCGAAAAATGGAGTTTGAAAACACTTACGTTTGGGCGGAACAATATCCTGAAATAATACTTAAACAATTATATGGCAACAATTATATGGAATTGCCTCCCGTCGAAAAACGAACAGATCATGGTGTAAAAGAGTTTCAGTGCAGCGCGATAGATTATGATGAAATAAAGAAAGAAGTCGGATTATGATTATTGGTTATACTCAGGGAACCTTTGATATGTTCCATATTGGACATCTTAACTTAATACGCAATGCGAAAAACCAGTGCGATTATCTGATAGTGGGTGTTAATTCAGATGAGCTTGTAAAAAAATACAAGAACAAAAGTGCGATAATGCCCCTTTTTGAAAGAGTGGAGATTATAAAAGCTCTTCGATACGTTGATAGTGTTGTCGAATGCGATACGCTTGATAAAGTTGAAATTCAAAAGAAGTTAAAGTTTAAAAAACTGTTTATCGGAGACGATTGGAAAGGGAACGAGAGGTGGAAGAAGACCGAGTCGGAGATGAAGGCTCTCGGGGCTGAGGTCGTTTATCTGCCTCATACTAAAGGGACAAGTTCGACCATGCTGAGGGAGAAACTCAATGAGCGTTAAATCAAAGCTAGTGGATTTCTGGAATGATAAAATGTTCGACGGTTTCAATCGTAAAGCATTGAAGCGTTTTGTAAAGGCGTCGCTGCTTTACCACAAGGGTGGACGCATCAACCAGTTTAGAGCACTTTGCCTAAACAGAAGAAACGCAAAACTGTATGGATGCGATATCTATCCTTCGGCTACTTTAGGGAAAGGGCTGTATATTCCGCATTTTGTAGGTATTGTGATCGGAAGCACGTCTGTGATTGGGGAGAATTGTACTATTTTTCCCGGAGTGGTCTTTGGAGCCGCATATTCGCCGAACAAAAATAATCCGTCAGGCAGGAGACATCCAAAATGCGGGAATAACTGTGTGTTTGGCGCAAACTCGTCGATCATAGGGGATATTACTATAGGAAGCAACGTAACTGTCGGTGCAGGAGCAGTTGTCACAAAGGACATTCCCGATAATGCCACAGTAGTAGGACACAACAAAATTTTGGGATAGTGCAGGTATAAAGGAAATATTATGCATAAAATATCAGTTATTATGGGAATATATAATTGCGCTCCGTATCTTGGCGAAGCCATTGAGTCTATTATTGACCAAACCTATAAAAACTGGGAATTAATAATGTGCGACGATGGATCGACCGACGATACCTTTGCTGTTGCCGAAAAATATGCGGCCCGGGATGACAGGATAAGAGTTATTAAAAACGAAAAAAACATCGGACTGAACAAGACACTGAACAGATGTCTGAAAGAGGCAGGTGGAGATATAATAGCACGAATGGACGGAGATGATATCAGCCTGCCTGACCGTTTTGAAAAAGAAATAGCTTTTTTGGATGAACATCCTGAGTTTTCGGTTGTAAGCAGCCCGATGATTTATTTTGATGAAAACGGAGAATTCAGACGCGCAAAAGGCGGAAGAGAACCGTCGCCGGAAGATTTTGCAAAGGGAACTCCGATTTCACACGCTCCCTGCATGGTAAGGAGAGAAGCCTTTGACGCGGTAGGAGGGTATGCTGAATCAGTTGACAGGATCAGGGTTGAAGACTGGGATCTGTGGCTTAGGATGTATGCGAAAGGTCTCAGAATGTATTCTTTACCGGAGTGTCTGTACAAGATGCGCGATGACAGAAATGCATATGCAAGAAGAAAGTTCAAGTATCGGATCAACGAGGCAAAGGTGAGCTTAAGCGCCGTTAAGATGCTTCACTTATCGCAAAGGTACCGTCTATGCTGTCTAAGACCGCTGATAGTCGGCTTGTTGCCAAAGCCGGTATATACGTATCTTCATAGAAGGAACACCGGACAATGAAGAAAAACTACGACTCTATCGATCTATTCAAGTTTATATTCAGTATACTTATAGTGGCGCTTCATGCGGACGCGTTGTATGATTTAAGCCCTTTGGCGAACACGTTGATCTGCGGCGGCATCGCAAGACTTGGGGTACCGTTTTTCTTTGTCGCGTCTGCATTTTTCTTTTTCAAAAAACCTGTTACCTGGGATAATACAAAAAAATACTGCAAGAGGCTCTTGATCCTTTATGCGGCATGGTTTATCGTCTCTCTTCCAAAAACAGTTTTCGACCGCTTCATTTGCAGTGATTATCCGCTGCCTGAGACAATATTCAGATTCATTCGATCTTTCTTTGTAACGTCTACTTTCAGCGGGTCATGGTTTATAGTCAGCTGCATATGGTGCGCGCTTTTGTTTTACCTGCTTGAAAAACAAAAAACATCTGTCCGGCGGACGATCGTCATTGCATTGTCCATATTGGTATATGCATGGACTGTGTTTACCAGCGCCTATGGAAAAACGCTGGATGGCCTTGGTATGAGAGACTTTTACGAAAAATACGTGCTTCTTTTCGGCAGTCCTTACTGCAGCCTGATAGTCGGGATTCCGTATTTTGCAATCGGAAGGTATTTTGCGGTAAAAGATTCGAAAAAACAGGAGGGCGAGGGAAGTAAAAGACCGATTGCCTATGCGGGTCTTGCCGCTTGCCTTGCCCTGCTTTTGACAGAGGCCTGGTTTACCAATGCCCGCGGCCTTACAGCTTCTACCGACTGCTACATCATGCTGCTTCCTACTACGGTTTTTCTGTTCATGATCATAAAAGATCTTGGATTAGAGATAAAACGCGCAAAGCTTCTTCGCGTGGCGTCAACGATAATTTTCTTTTCACAGTTTATACTGTTATTTACATGCGAGCTTGCCGAATGGGCCTTCAAAATAACGATCCCCAATATAGGAAAGTTCTTGTTTGCCGCCATCTTCGGTCTTTTTCTTACATGGCTTATTTTGAAGCTTCAGGACAAAAAAGGCTTCGGATGGCTTAGGAGGTTTTATTGATGAATATAATTGTAATTGTCTATGCGTTGTTAATAATTCTTTTTTTAAGATCGATTTTATCAAAAAAGATAAGTGATAATTTTCTTCCCGTTGAAAGCACCGGAAATTTACGCGGCATTATGGCCATTGGGGTTGTATTAAACCACTTGTCAGATCGTTTGACAGGATATACGTTGTTATCGTATTTTCAACACGCGGGATACCTTCTTGTAGCTGTTTTTTTCTTCCTTTCCGGATTTGGACTGATTTCTCAATATAAAAAAAAGGGAAAGGAATATCTTGAGACATTCTGGAAAAAGAGAATATTGTTTTTTGTAATTATTCTGCTTATCGATACAGCAATATATCTGGTCGTCAAGTCATTTAATGATAAAAACTTCAGTTTTTCGGAAATAATAAGGCTCGCGTGGCTTGGGAAACCGATTGCCAACGCGTCATGGTATTTAATAGCTCAAATATGTTTTTATATTTATTTCTGGATTTCCTTCCGCTTCCTGTCAACAAACGGCAAGTCGATAATCGCCTTGTCGCTGTTGGTACTGGCGCATACGGCTATATTGAGCATCATTAACTATCCTGTTTTTTGGCTTATATCTAATATTTCTTTCCCGGCCGGCGTCATCATTGGAACATATAAGGACAAACTGGTCACTGTATTGGAAAAATCATATTGGGCGGTTTTGGCTGTTATTTTAGCGTTGTTTGCCGCTTTCTCGGCAATACCGCTGTTTTTGTCCGGGACTTACGTATACTTGATCTGTCGCTGCCTGTCATCGACCATGTTTGCGCTAATGATTTCATTGCTTCTTTGTAAAATAAGAATAGCGTCGGGACTGTGGAATCGTGTGGGAATCATTTCGCTGGAAATATATTTATTCCATATGTTGGCGTTGGAGTTGCTGAGGGGAAAATATATCAACATATCAAATGATGTTTTGTATTCGGTAGCTTGCATAGCTGTTACCTTGATAATAGCGGTTCCGATGCATATGCTGTTTGGGCGGATAAAAAAAGGATTGTCAAAATGATGCACAGGATATATCAATTCATAGGCTTATGTATATGCAGACTGTTTCTTGTCTGGTGGAATATCAGGGATTTTGTTATTCCTCCCAAAGAAGATACTGTTTTGTTTGTCGCACACCCGGATGACGAGGTCTTGTTTTTTCATTCTTTTATAAAAGAAAAAAAGCCTTATATAGTTGTTCTGTTTACCGGATGGTCGATAAAACGATTCAAGGATTTTCTCAAGGTGATGAAATACTATGGGGTCAGGCATAGGATTTATCCGCTGCTTTCAGCCGGAGCTTTATCGGATCCGCATAGAGCGTCTGCTGCAAAAAAAACAGTTAAAAGGTGTCTGAAACGTGGTTATTTTCATACTATTGCAACGCATAATAAAACCGGGGAGTACGGTCATGACACGCACAAGCTGGTAAACAGGGTTGTTTCGGAATGCGCTGATGAGAGAAATGCTGTTCTTATCCAGCCCGTAGATGTCGCTGAAATAGACCGTTATCCGCTTGACAAAGAAATGCTCGAAGAAAAAAGATTTTTATTTAACAATCTGTATAAAAGCGAAAAATGGGTGATTGATGATTATGCTGCCAAAACGCCGGTATGGTTTTTCCATGAAAAACTGAAAGTGATGGAAAGAGACAATGAACCAGTTAAGAAAAATACAGATGACGGAACTCGAAATACTGAAATTCATAGATAAGACCTGTGAAGAACTTGGGCTTAAGTACTCGCTGGGCGGCGGATCTATGCTTGGCGCTATCAGACACAAGGGCTTTATTCCATGGGATGA
>DFFN01000109.1 GCA_002369525.1 Lachnoclostridium sp. UBA3775
CCTGTCAGTGTCCGTCAGCTTCAAAACCCTGATTCCGCTCTTATCCCGTATATTGCAGGGCATGCTGTCCCCGCTTCTTCTTTCCACATCCTCTTTCTTTTCTTCAAGCTGCCCTGCAAGGAAAAAGGCAAAGGGATGTATTTCGGCTTTTTCGGGATACGGGTCGAATTTCCTAAGCGACAGGCAGCGTCTGAAAGCATATTCGCCGATATGTTCAAGTTCTCCCGGAAGGTTGCATTTAAGCAGTTTTCTGCATTCCGCAAAGGCCTCGCGTTCCACTCTCTTAAGCTGCGGAGAAAGGACTATGTTCTGCAATGCCACACAGCCTTCAAAGGCCTGCTCCCTTATTTCGGAAAGAGCCTCGGGACATATGACAGTCTTAAGTCTTTCGTTACCGAAAAAGCAGTGCTCGCCTATTATTTCCACCTCTTTGGGAATCGCGATCTGCTCTTCGTTCCCCATATATCTGACAAGTATTCTTCCGCTGATATAAAAATCGCCTGTCACCTGGTCGCGTATGCGTCCGACAAGCTCATTGTCGGCTATTTCCGACAGCTCATGGCTTTCTCCCGCAAGTACCACTCTTTTCAGATTGCAGCAGCCCCTGAAGGCTCTGTCGTCGAGCAGGATCTTATCGTTTTTTATCACTATTTCCTCAAGGCTCTGGCAGTTTAAGAAAGCGTTCGCCCTGATCTCGGACACCGATTCCGGCAACGTTATGCTTGTAATCCCCTTTTTATCGAAAAAACAGCCCTTGCCTATTGCTCTAATTCCTTCAGGAAGGATGACGGATTTAAGATTTACGCTGAACGAAGACAAAACGCCGTCCTCTATCTGCATGGCATGATAGACTCCGCGTGCAATTTTAATCACGGTCTCAGGATAATTTACGCCCGGTTTCAGCACATCCATCAGATTGCCGATCTCGTAGCTTTTCCCTGACAAGGTGATTTTTTTAATATGTATGCAGCCCTCAAAGACCTCGTCCGAAAAGTTCGAAGCATCAACATCTTCGTTAAGGGCTATTTCGTTCAGCATTATGTCATGGGAAAAGCATGCCTTGTTAAGCCTCTTCGGCCCTTTAAGCACCGCTTTTTTCAGACTGTCGCAGTACAAAAAGGCGCAGCTGCCCACCACGGTCACGGAATCCGGGAAAACAAGGCTTTCCAGCCTGTGGCATCTGTGAAAAGCATACTCGCCTATCTCCTCAAGTCCGTCGGGAAAGTTTATTTCGCTGAGCTGCCTGCAGCCCTTGAAGGCCATATCATCTATCTTTTTAAGCGATTTTGGCAGCTTCACCCCGAGCAGCCAGCTCATGCCCTTGAAAACGCCCTTTCCGATGGTATGCACGCCCTCCGGAACCGCAAGGTACGGTCCGTCTCCAAGATATGCCGTAAGCACGCCGTCTTTTGTTTCAAACTGATCTGATACCAACATTTATTCCGTTTCTCCGATACTTTCGCTGTTATCCCTGAGGACTGAAAGTATATCCTCAAGCTCTTTGATGCTTCCGCATCTGTACAGCTCCTGCTTAAGCTGCTTGGTCCCCGGCAGCTTCTTTAAAAAGTAGGATGCGATCTTTTTTATGTAGGAAAGCACAAACAGTTCGTCATAGCATTCCTCCGCTATCCTTATCTGCTCCATAATGAGGCTGTACTTGCTTTCACTGTTGTTTCTTCCGGTAAGCTTCGAAAACAACAGAGGGTTTTCGATTCCGTACCTGGCAAGCATGATTCCGTCGGCTCCGGTTTTAATCATCATTTCCCTTGCCTTTTCCTCCGAGGTGATTCCTCCGTTTGCAAAAACAGGTATGCGCACGGCCTCCTTTGCAGCACGTATATATTCGTACAAGGGCTCACCGTCATACATCATATCCCTTGTTCTTCCGTGAACGCTTATCATATCCGCTCCGGACATTTCACACATCCTGGCAAATTCCTCTATCACTATACTATGCCTGTTCATTCCGAGACGGCACTTTACCGAAACCGTCTTGCCGCTTCGCTTGCATGCTTCGATGATCTTTGAAGCTCTCGGAATGTCGCAAAGCAAGGCGCTGCCCTCGCCCGCCTTTACAACATTCGGCACGGGGCAGCCCATGTTTATATCTATAACGTCAAATTTTTCCAGCTGTTCGCTTTTAACGGCCCGTTCAAAAAACGTCGGGATGCCGCCGAGAAGCTGCACGCATTTAAGCTTCTCGCGCTCATCGGTATACAGTAGCTTCGAGGTCGCCCTGTCGTTATATTTCAGCCCGTTAACGCTCACCATCTCCGTATAGGCGCTTCCGGCTCCGAGCTTTTCAACCATCAGCCTGAAGGGAAAGCAGGTATAACCCGCAAGCGGAGCCATCAGAACATTTGACTGTAATCTGATGCCTCCGACGCATATCTCCCTCCCTAAAAAGGACGGGCTTTTTATTGTTTCATTGTCCATATATGCCTCGCACCCTCAGTCCGTAAGCGCCGCCTGCCCGCTTACCAGCCTTGACTTGTTACAGGTCAGATAAATGAGCTGGTATTCATCGGACAGCTTTTTGATGAACTCGATCCCGTACCCTGTCTTTTCATCGTCAATATTCGAGAGCGGATCGTCAAGAACGATAAACGGTTTCTCGTTTTTGTACATTTCATCCACCAGCGCCATGCGGTAGCAAAGCCCGATGAGGTCGCGGTATCCCGTGCTTAAAGCCTCCAGCTTTTTCTCCCGGCTGTTTACCGTCAGCACAAGCTCCATATTTGCATTCAGGTCCATAAGCGTCTGCTTCTTTCCCGTCAGCATCTCATAATATTTATCAAAGCTCTTTTTAACCGGGGACATATGCTTTGCTACAAAGCCTGCCCTCGATTTCTCAAGCATATCCCGGGTTTTTTCAACGATGGCAAGCTTTCTTTTGCCTTCGTTCAATTCGTCCTTAAGGATTGCAAGCCTTGCCTCTGCTTCCGTGATATTGTCCCTTGTCTGTGCGGCACTGTCGAAGCTCGTCAGCGTAAGCCTCAGCTTTTCATTCAGCTCATCTGTCCTTTTTGCAATCCCGTCAAGCTCTGCGTCAAGACCGTCGCCGCTTTCGCAATCAAGCCTCTCTTTTGCCGCTTTTTCATTGTCTTCCGGATAAAGCTCGGCCGCTGCGGGGTTTTTCTCTGCAAATGCCGCCGCCTTTTCGGCCGCCTCTTTATAAAGTGCCTGCAGGTTTTCGCATGCCCTCGCCTTTTCTAAAATTTCAAGTATCCTGCTGTCAATCGCAGCCGTAGCATTTTCGTCGAAAGGCAGATTAACCTTTTCCTTCACGCAGTCGTTTACCGCTTTCATTACCCGGCCAAAGATTTCATCTGCCTGCCGGCTGTAGGTGTTCACATCACGAAGACGCGCAGTCTCGTTTGCTGCCGCGTCAACCTCCTTCTTCCTGTGGTTTTCCGCTTCGCTTTCAAGCTTCTGCCTGTTTGCCGCAAGCTCGTTTCCGAGGCCCTCAAGCGCCTTCCGGCGTTTTTCATAGTCATTCTTAAAGCCTTCATAGTCAGAAGCCATGACGTCGGCTGCCTCTTTCTTGTTTGAAAGCACTCTGCCCTCTCCGCTGCTGGATGCCTCAAAATCGATGAGCTTTTTCCTTGCCCTAAGAACTGCGTCTGCCTGTTCTCCTGCCTCCCTTTCGTTCTCCTCTGCGTCGCGTCCGGCTCTTTGTATCTCCTCTTCAAGCGAATTGTTACGGACTTCCGGCAAAACATTTTTTCCGGCATTTATTTTCACGAAGATCCCCAAAATCAGTCCGATCGCACCGGCAGCCGTCAAAGCTGCCGCAACGGCGCTTATTCCGGCAATGAAAAGGGATATGCCTGACAGAATGAGAATTCCGGAAACGGCGATAAGCATCGTTATCTTTTTGTTTTTCTCCCTTTCCTTCTCGGCAGCTTCCCTGCTTCTTTGTAATTCCTGCTTTTTAAGCTCTTCATTTTTTTCAAGCATGGCCTCATATTTCTGTCCTGCCTCTTTGCATCTTGCCCGGGCCTTCTCTGCCTTTAGTTCTTCGTTTCTGACATTTTCCTCAAGTATTGCCCTCTGGCCTTTGTTGCTTTCTATCGTGCTTTCGATTTTTGCGATTTCGGTTTTAAGCCCCGACAGCTTTTCAAATGCCTCGTCGCGCTTATGCTTTATTTCTCCAAGTCCGAGCTCTGCATCCTTAAGGCTCTGTTCGCTCTGTATTATGCTTTGCCTGAGGCTTTCGGTCTCCGCCTTATATTTTTCTTCCTCCAGAGGGTCGATAAGAGTTTTTCTGCTCTTTGCTTCATTAAGCTTTCCGAGTACATTCTTAAGCTCCTCATTGGCTTCTCTCATCCGGCCGATCTCATCCTCCGTGGCAGGCTCGCCTTCAAAATAGGCACGCACCGCAAGGACATCCTTTTTTGCCTTTTCCTCATTTTTCTTATGCTCCCTGTATCTGTCGGCCTGTTCAAGCAACTGCTTTCTGTCCGCCAGCTTCTTCTTTTCTTCCGTAATTTCCTTCTGACGTTCGGACAGGCCTTTAAGCTTCTTCCGGATTTCTTCCTTTTCGCTGAGACGGTCCGCTATCGCCTTGTCTATCGAAGCTTTTTCGGAAACGGTATTTTTAAGGATCGAGATTTCTTCTTTGATTTTATACAATGCGCCTGTCTTCTTGCCGACAGCATTTGCGTTTAAATATGCTTTGCACTTTTCAAGAGCATTGTCGAGATTCTTAAGATCGTTTTCAACATTTGATATACCGCCGATCTTCGCATTGATCGAATTTGTCGACGAAACCGAGTTTACCTCGTTATGATCCACATATATCGTTCTTATGAAGGACTCCTTGTCGATCATGAACAGTTTTTCTCCGATGTCGTCCGAAAAATCACCGCTCGGAAGATTTGTATCGGCATCATAAAGCATAAAGGTATCCGCGGCCGCCTTACTGCCGAAGGTTCGGTTAAGCCTGTACCTCTTTTTGTTTGCGGTAAAAACCACGCTTCCTCCGCAAACGCTGTCATCCCACGGCAGATATCTTGCGCGCTCATTTTCCTGAAGCTCTCTGCCCCTTTTCACTGAGAGGCCGAAAAACATGGCTTTAATGAATCCTGCAAAGGTAGACTTTCCCCAGCCGTTTTCGGCATACAGTTCCTTGAAGTTCCCGTTGAAGTCGATATCCAGATTTTTGAGTTTTCCGAAAGCGTCAATATGACAGCTGATCAGTTTCATCAGTCAAACACCTCCTCGCCCGCAAGCACACGCATTCCGCATCTGACGATTTCTGCAGCTTCCTCATCTGAAAGAGCAGTATCCTCCTGCACCGTTCTGACAAACTCTCCCTTAAGGGAAGCATCGTTTGCATATGCGAGGTAATCGATTCTCGTCTTTGTTTCGTCCTTGGTCTTAACGAAATAATAATCATTTTCAAAATACTTTGTGATCAGCTCTGTCTGAATATCGGCATCGGCGTCCACGGTGCCCGTAAGGCTTATTTTCACAAGATCGCGGCTGTTGATGGCAAGCTTTTTAAGCTCATCCTCCACTATCTTTTCAGCATCCAAAACCGTTCTGGCGCCGGAAATGTCAGGTCTCGGATTATGCAGCTTCCTGCCGGCAAAGGGAATGAAGCTGCGGCTTACCGTTTTTGTGCTTTCGTCTATGTCAAGGAGGATGAAACCGTGGTCTCCCAGTTCGTCAAAGCCGCGTCCCTCAAGACAGCCCGGATAGGCATATACGCCCCTGTCATCAATCCTTCCTTCGCTTACGGCATGTATATGACCGAGCGCCATGTAGTCTATTCCCTTGTTTCTGTAGCTTTTTATGGCAATGGTATCGCCATCCGAGCGCAGACCGCTCTCGGATGCGGTACCGTGAAGCATAACGATATTGACCCTGTCTTTGTCAAGGCTTAAGCCGTCCGCAAGTATCGGAGCGTTTGCATCATCAAATTCGGCTCCCGTAATGGTTACCGAAGACAGATCGTAGCCTGTCCATGTCCTATTGAAAAGATGAAGATTTGCGGGACATGCCGAAGCATTCTCCGCAAAATTAAGAGCATCATGGTTTCCCTTAAGATAATAAAACTCCACCGCGGGAGCATTTTTTATGGCATCAAACACAAGCTCAGCCGTCTTTTTCGACACCTTCTTTTTGTCAAACATATCGCCGGATATCAGTATCGCTTTGATATCGTTACCAGCGGCATAACGTATCATTCTCAGGAAAGTATTCATTATCTCGGAATTTCTTTCCCTTGCCTTATCCTTATCAAGATTCGAAGTCAGCGCCGAATCGAGATGTATGTCGGCACAATGTATCAGTTTCATAACTTCCTTCCTCCGCCTGCGCTAATCATTTAAAAGCCTTTTTCTTCTCTCCTCGAACTGCAGGTAAAAATCCCTGCCGGCATCATACGGAGCAAGATAAAAAAGCTTCAGAAGCATCATGTTTATTTTTCCTGCGTTTTCATCGTCGCAGCCTTTAAGATATTCTTTTATGTTTTCCTGGATTTCATGCCATTTAAGAATAAAATCTTCATATTTTTCAAGATTATCAATGCCGAGCCACTTATCGATCCTGACCCCTTTTCTTTCTTCTTTACGGCACTCCCTGCTTTGCAGAAAATAATGAAAACCTTCGTCTTCATATATTCTTCCGAGCGGAAAAAGACGGCAGAAGCCCGGACGGTAAGCATGCACCCTGCATCTTCCGGTTTCATCAAGAAAAACACAGGACGAAAAATCGGCCCCCGTCTTTGCCGAAAGCCTCGGAAGCGTCAGTCCCTCAAATACCGAAAGGCTGACAAAACCCTTTGCTAAAAGAGGCGCAAGGGAAATATCATTGCCTGTATTTCCGACTCCCAAAGAAAGCATGTATATGTCCCACGGATCCAGGATTATGGTATCAGTCATCTCCCTGCAGCAATATGAACAGCCCGAGCAGCCGTCAGCGTCCAGATTTACCGTATTGCCGCTTTTGTAAAGCCTTCCGTCACTTATATCGTCGAGTAAAATCGCACGTTTCAAGATTTTTCTCCCCATAAGAAATGTATGATTTAAAAGCTTTTTATGCACAGAAACAGTATACCATAATATGACGATATATTCCATACAAAATTATTTAACTTGCCGTTAAAAAAACGTATTTTTTAACACTACCAACTTGAAAACACTGTTTATATATGTTATTATTTTACATATGAATATACAGAAAAGGTGGTATGGTCATGCAGGAATTGCTCGAACGAAAAAAAGGGCTGCATCGCAGCATACTTATCGTAGATGACGAATTCGTCGAAAGAGAAATGCTCGGTGCGATGCTGAGCGATCTCTATGAAATTAAATTTGCCGAAAACGGTGCGCTTGCTCTTGACATCATCAGACAGAACAAGCTTACCCTTTCGCTCATCATACTCGATCTTTACATGCCTGAGCTTGACGGCTACAGTCTTTTAAAGATCATCCGTGCCGATGTGGAATTAAGGCGCATACCCGTTATCGTCCTGACGGCCGAAAAGGGCGCTGAGGTCAAGAGCCTTCAGCTCGGCGCTGCCGATTTCATCACGAAGCCTTATGACGCTCCGGATGTGATCAGGGCCAGAGTCGGCCATTCGATCGAGCTTGCCGAGGGCAGCATCATAATCCATGAAACCGAACGCGATTCGCTTACCGGTCTTTTCAACAGGGAATTCTTTTTTGAGTACGGCAAAAGGCTTGATGCCCAGAACAACATACCGATGGATGCCATCGTCCTCGATGTCAACAGATTTCACATGATAAACGAGCTCTACGGCAGGGCCTACGGCGACCTGATCTTAAAGAAAATCGGAAACAGCATACATGAATTTGTGTGCCGCACCGGCGGACTTGCCGCAAGATCCGGCAGCAACACCTTCGGGATCTACATTCCCCATCTTGACAACCCTAATGAAGAGCTGGCCAAATACATTGCGGCCATCAACGAGGATATGGGAGGCCAGAAGATCAGTGTCAGGATCGGCATATACTCCGATGACGGCACTCCCAAGGATATGGAGCAGAGATTCGACTGTGCAAGGCTTACCTGCCGCAAACTCCGCAACAGCTACGAAACCACCTATGACTTCTACAATGCAGAGCTTCACGTAAAAGAGCTTCATGAGGAACGTCTCATAAGCGATATGGACAGGGCACTTTCCGAAAAACAGTTCAAGGTCTTCTACCAGCCGAAATACAGCATTACCGGAGATAAACCTGTGATCACAAGTGCCGAGGCGCTGGTCAGATGGTTCCATCCCGAATTTGGAATGGTAAGCCCCGGACAGTTCATCTCGCTGTTTGAAAACAATGGTCTGATCCACAAGCTCGACAGATATGTCTGGAACGAGGCGGCTGCGCAGATCAGGCTCTGGAAGGAAAAATACGGCAAATACATTCCTGTGTCCGTGAACGTTTCGAGAGTCGACGTTTTCAATCCGAAGCTCTGCGAAATCCTGAATGACGTCACCGGCATCAACGGTCTTTCCAACGACAAGCTTCTGCTCGAGATCACCGAGTCAGCCTATACCGACAATGCCCAGCAGATAATCGATACGATACAAAATCTCAGAAATAACGGTTTTAAGATCGAAATGGACGACTTCGGCTGCGGCTACTCCTCGCTCAACATGCTTACCGCTCTTCCGATCGATGCCCTGAAGCTTGACATGAAGTTCATACGCAACATCTGCAACGATAAAAAAGACTACCGTCTTGTCGGAATCATGATAGAAATCGCAAGGCTTCTCGAGGTTCCCGTAATTGCCGAAGGAGTCGAGACAAAGGAACAGATGGAGCTGCTTAAAGCGATAGGCTGTGACATTATTCAGGGTTACTATTTTTCAAAGCCGCTGCCTGCGGATGAATTCGAAAAGCTTATAGAAGCTTAGAAAAGAGGTCAAAATGCTTACACTGGATAAATTACGCGCATACGGTGCCGATGTGGATGACGGTCTTGTGCGCTGCATGAATAAAGAAGACTTTTATCTTATGCTTGTCGGAAAGGCAGTTGCCGACAACCGCCTTACCACGCTTGAGAGCCAGATCACAGCCGGAGATTTCAAATCGGCTTTTGAAACCGCTCACGCACTTAAGGGCCTTTATGCAAACCTTTCCCTCACCCCGCTTACAAAACCCGTAAGCGAAATGACGGAGTTGCTCAGGTCACATACCGATGCCGACTATTCGGGTCTTCTTTCCGAAGCCAAGTCGCAATACGAAAAACTCTGCAGTCTGTAATTTTCGAGGCGGACATGATGAAGGAAACACAGAGCCTGATCACCTGATCTGTCTGTCTATGCCTTTCTGACGGTAATATGCCGTCTTTGCAATATACATTTCAGCATCGGCCTCTCTTGTCAGCTCCTCGGGCATAAGGCCCGGATGCTCGCCCGCAAGGGCAAAGCCTGAGGAAACACTGAGGCTGTCAACCTTTTTACCCTTCCATTCCGAAGTGCGTTTTATGAGCTTCTCGTTCGCAAGTTCGGCCTCCTGGCGGTTCATGTGCGTAAACACGACAAATTCGTCTCCGCCTATCCTGAACACCTTGTCTTTTTCATTGAAGGATTTCACGATGCAATCGGCGGCACCGCAGATAAGCTCATCACCGGCCTCATGGCTTAGGTTGTCATTCACCTGTTTGAGTCCGTTAATATCAATAAGAAAGATTGCAAAATCATCGGGAACGGAGCCTGCATCATAATATTTCTTCATGGTATGCGAATAAGCATAACGGCTCATCACATTTGTAAGCGGGTCCGTTGTGATCGCTATCTGCTGTTCCTTTATGCGCTCATCCTGCTGCAGCTGGCAGCATTCGCAGTAATGAATAAAGATCATTGCGGCCGCAAGGGTCAGAGTGAAATAAGCCGTCCTGTGCTCGCCGCCGAGTACCTCCTGTATACCGATGCCCGTAAGCATAAGCACCATGATGGCATATAAAGATTTTCTGTTATGTTTGCTGAAATTTCTTCCGTAGATAATGAACTCGATTATTACTATGGAAAGTATCATTACATACATGATCACATAAATAAAGTATAAGGATCCGTGGCTGTAATTATTGCTGTCATCAAGCTTCACCATCCAGCCCGTAAAGGCCGAAACAATCTGGAAGACGGTATTGATGCAGATAATTACCGCAAGCGACTTATGCCAGCGGTTCCTGATTTTTATCTGACCGATTATGGCGCCTCCCGCAAGGGGTGTAAGTATATAATCGAGCATTTTTACAAAGCGCAGGAATTCCCCGGGGATATCCTCGTTTCCGCTCAGCTTAAGGCCCATCCATTCCGCGAGGGATGAAACCGCAATGAGCGCATATGTCAGATAGAATATCCACTTGTCGCTTTTCCTTATCCGGTTATTCTCCCATACAAGAATGCACAGCGTCAGAAGCGCCAGCCATGAAAGAATTAAAATCGAAGTATAATAATCCGACATGATTTTTCCTTTTCCTTCTTCTTACATTTCCGATCAATATATTCCGGGATTATTTTACCACGTGCACTATCACGCAAATATCACATGATTCCTATTTCTTTGTTAATTGTTCCTATGCGCATATTTGCCCACTCATACTGGCTCATATATTCCCCTTCAAACAGGTAAACCGCCTTGGGATTATGCTTGAGAGCCTCATAGTAGTCGCAATGGATTTTTTCGGTGACCAGGGAATAAGCATCCCTGTTCTGAATGAAAATATCGGTAAGGCCGTACTGATCGAGCCTTGCTCTCAGCTCATAAACTATCTGAGCAAAATATTTGCGCTGTTTGTCGCTGTCATTCACCTCATCCTTCCAGAGTATCGCCCGGAGCTCCGCGTTTGAAGCACTCGATCCTTTACGGTCGATAAGATAGGCGAACAGCTCCTTTACCTTCGCTCTGCCGAAATGGATCGGTTTAGAATCGTAAAACGCTTCAAAATTGCCGAAGCAACGTACAAAAAGACCTTTTTTATCATCATGTACGGGATGTCTGAGATTTTCAAATGCTCTTTTGATATCCTCGGCCATGGCAGGCTTCAGTATGTAATCGCTGACATAAAGCTTTACGGCGTCAAGCGCATACTGTGGATATGCTGTCACCATGACGGTATTTACCATCGGCTGTATCTCTTTTATTTTTTTCGCCAGCGTAAGCCCGTTCATGCCCGGCATGTTTATATCCAGAAAGACAACATCGTAGGATTGTTTCCTGCAGGCTTCGACAGCTTTCCAGGCTTCGTCGGTCGTTGAAATCTCAACCTGCAAAATCACCTTTTTTATTGCTCTTTCGAGATCCCTGAGAGCACTTATTTCGTCATCCACGATCAATACCTTCATCGTCTTCTACCCCCCCCGAGGGTGTCCGAAAACCT
>DFFN01000183.1 GCA_002369525.1 Lachnoclostridium sp. UBA3775
TGGGGCGAGCTCTGGGGCATTGCGGACCGTACCGACTACGATCTTTCAAGACATATGGAGGTTTCAAAGGAAGACCTCACTTACTTTGACGACCAGAAGGAAAATGCAGACGGAACTAAGGGATGGAGATACACTCCCTTCGTTATCGAGCCTTCGCTCGGCGCGGACCGTGTTACTCTTGCTTTCCTTTGCGCAGCCTATGATGAGGAAGAGCTTGAAGGCGGCGATGTAAGAACCGTGCTTCATTTCCATCCCGCACTTGCACCCGTAAAGGTAGGCGTTCTTCCGCTTTCAAAGAAGCTTAACGAGGGTGCCGAAAAGATTTTCACGGATCTTTCTAAGTACTGGAACTGCGAATTTGATGACAGAGGTGCTATCGGCAAGCGTTACAGAAGACAGGATGAGATCGGTACACCTTACTGCATCACTTATGATTTCGATTCCGAGACCGACGGCTGCGTGACAGTGCGTGAGCGTGACTCAATGGCACAGGAAAGAATCAGGATAGAAGATCTTAAAGCATACCTGGAAGAGAAGCTGAGCTTCTAAGAATATAAATATTGTTTTTACGGCGGAATTGCCTCGGGGCGGTTCCGCTTTTTTATTTGACAAAAAAATAAATTAGTTGTAATATTTTTGTAACCATAACCCTTAATAACTCTACTCTATCAGTGAAGGGACAAAAAAGGAGGAAAAAGTTTTGGACGATGTGCAGCTTATAAATTTATATTTTGAGCGCTCTGAGGCTGCTATCACCGAGACTGAAAATAAGTACGGAAAGTATTGCAGGACCGTTGTCGGAAATGTTCTACATAATGCAGAGGATGCCGAAGAGGTAATGAATGATACATATCTGACTGCATGGAATGCCATACCTCCTGCAAAACCGAACTGTTTTAAGGCTTTTATCGGGAAAATTGCGAGAAACCTTGCGCTTGATAGATTTAAAAGGGAAAATGCCCAAAAACGCGGGGGCGGAGAGATTGTCGAGCTTGCGGATGAGCTGGCAGACGTTCTTCCGGATAAGGAAACCACCGAATCTGCATTTGAGGCGAAGGAGCTTACAAGGCATATCAACGACTTTCTTGCAGCGCAGCCCAAAGACAAGCGCAGGATTTTTGTCCTCAGATACTGGTATATGAAATCGATGGATGAAATTGCCGAATCGGAAGGTCTCGGCATAAGCAATGTCAAGGTAAGCCTGATGAGGCTCAGGCAAGCTCTTAAGGAGCATTTAAAAACGGAGGGTTATGAAGTATGAAAGACAATATCGACAAACTGAAGATGCTTAACGATATAGACGATAAGTTTATTGAAGAGGCTTCGGAGACTGACAAAACGGCTGAGACAAAGAGCACCGAAGTGTCAGAAGCAAAAGCCGCAAAGAAGGTAGTGAATTTCAAAAAATGGGGCAGCATAGCCGCAGCGGTCGTTATACTTGCGGTTTCTGTCACAGCGCTTACTTTCGGGCTTAAGGCCGGCAAAGGAAGCAAGGATAAAAAGAGTGACAGTTTAGTTATGGATACAAACAATACCGACGAGGTATCCGAAACATCAACGGAATCTGCAGCATCGGAAAAAAGCAGCAGTGCGGAAAGCAGAAAGGATGCAGCTGCTTCTGTGGCTTCGGATGAGGCATCTTCGGAATCTGTAAGTTATATTGATATCGGGGAGGAGGGCTTGTCACCTGAAAAAAATTATTCACATGTGAATGGCGACGTAATTTCGGATGATGTGCCGGCCCCGGAAGGCACGGACAGATTTCCGGAAAAGAAACCGGATGAGAACAGTGCCGAGGCTTTGCTCCTTACCGCAGGACAGTGGAACGACAATGCAAACTGGGGATTTTTTATGAATCTTGTAAATACAGGAAAGATTGCTTTCCCTGCGTATGGTCTTGATCCGATAAACAGAATAGTGATCACGCTGCAGGATGAGGACGGAAATCCTTTGGAAGGATATAATGTAAGCGCATGCTCGCTTACCGACGGAAAATATCTTGATTCATGGTTATATGAAACGGTGAGTGATAAAAACGGTAAAGCCTATCTGTTCTTAAGAAATGACAGCAATCTTGAAGAGATCGGAATTTCGGTAAGAGCAGAATATAAACCTTTTGTAGAAGAGGTTATAAAGCTTCAGAAAACGGAAGACAGCCAGGGTAACGGAAAAAATAAATATGCTCCCATTGAGAAAACAATTACGGTAAAAGGAGAAAACAGGAAAGGCAATGAGACTCAGGTAATGTTCATACTTGATACGACCGGTTCGATGGGCGATGAGCTGGCTTATCTTCAGAAGGATTTTTCCAAGATAGTGGAAGATGTGAATATTGATAATATCAGTTATTCTGTGAATTTCTACAAGGATGTGGGAGATGAATATGTTGTCAAATCGAATCCCTTTACCTCGGATGCCAAGGAAATACAGACATTACTTAATGCTGAAAGCGCCGGCGGCGGAGGCGATCTGCCCGAAGCGGTTGCACAGGCTTTGTGCGGTTGTATGCAAAATACCGGGTGGAACACCATGTCCGGAAAAAAGATCGCATTTCTTATTTTTGATGCACCGCCTCATGATGGCGAAGAGGAAGGCTTGTATACTGCTGTTCAAGCGGCGGCAAAAAGAGGTATCCATGTTATTCCGGTCGTGGCTTCAAATGCTGACAGAAAAACCGAGCTTTTCGGGCGTGCGCTTGCAATAATGACAAACGGTGAATATGTATTCCTGACAGATGACTCGGGAATCGGCGGATCGCACCTCGAACCCATCATCGGAGATTATGAGGTTGAAAAGCTCCATGACATCATCGTAAGGATCATCGAAAGCTACTGATACGGAAATGCCTGTTCATAGATGCCGGACTTTTCCGGCAGCTACGATCGGGCCGTCCGCAAGGATCCGGATTGGGCAAGTTTAAAATATACGGAAAAATGTAAAATAATACTGAAAAAATGCGCCCCGGCGGTGCATTTTTTCTTTTTATGGTTGAAAACAGGCGCTTTTTGTTATATACTTATTACCTAAGGGGGATATGGTGCCCTTCGGCATTTGTCCCTAATTATTTCAGGAGGATTTGGTAAATGGCAAAGAAATGGGTGTACTTATTCACCGAAGGTAACGCTAACATGCGTGAGCTGCTCGGAGGTAAAGGCGCAAACCTGGCAGAGATGACCAACATCGGTCTTCCCGTACCTCAGGGATTCACTATTACTACAGAGGCTTGTACACAGTACTATGAGGACGGCCGCGAGATCAATGAAGAGATCCAGGGTCAGATCAATGAGTACATTTTAAAAATGGAAGAGATCACCGGCAAGAAGTTCGG
>DFFN01000089.1 GCA_002369525.1 Lachnoclostridium sp. UBA3775
TGATGCACTCCTCGAGTACGTCGAAACGAAGGGGCGGAGGAACAAGGATACCGTCAGCATTTCTTGTGCACTGAGCAGCGGTGAACTTGTATGCGCCGTGGCTGGTTCCGATAGCGATTGCAAGAGAGTCGCAACCTGTTCTGGTAACGAACTCCTCAACCTCTTCAGGTCTGGTGTAAGCTTCCTTACCTGCCTCAACCTGAACCTCATCCTCGATACCTGCGAGAGTTCCGAGCTCAGCCTCAACTACTACGCCGTGAGCATGAGCATATTCAACAACCTGCTTGGTAAGAGCGATATTGTCTTCGAAGCTCTTTGAAGAAGCGTCGATCATTACGGAAGTGAAACCGCCGTCGATGCAGCTCTTGCAGAGTTCGAAAGTATCACCGTGATCAAGGTGAAGAGCGATGGGAATATCGGGATTCTCGATCACAGCTGCCTCAACAAGCTTTACGAGGTAGGTGTGGTTGGCATAAGCTCTAGCGCCCTTGGATACCTGAAGGATTACGGGGCTCTTAAGCTCGCCGGCTGCTTCGGTAATACCCTGTACGATTTCCATGTTGTTTACATTGAAAGCACCGATAGCATAGCCGCCATCATAAGCCTTTGCAAACATGTCTTTTGTTGTAACAAGTGCCATAGTTATATATTCCTTTCTTTTGATTTAGTTAACCATGTATTACTATTTTACAGCATATAGGGGGTATAAGTAAAGAGGAAATTTATAAAAACTTGAAAAACCTGAAATGAATTTTTAAATTCCACTCTCTTTTTCCCTTGTGGAATTTAGTCTTACATAGCTGGAATTTAACCTTTCACATATGCTAAAAATATAAAGCCACTTGACATTACAGATAATAATTACTATACTGTTAAATAGTATCCGGTATATGCGGCTGTAAGACGTTTTCAAGAAGGAATGGCGTGACTTTGAAAGAGAAAATGAAAACTAATAAACTGATAATAATATACATACTTATTTGTGTTGTTGCCTTTTTGGTACCGGGGTGTCGGGGAAAAGAAGATGAAACAGCAGTTATGCAGGAAATTGAAATACCGACCGGTCATTATTATAAAGACGGAAATACCGAGGACGAGTTTTTTTTGATCGGTGAGGACGATACGGTGATTTTGCCTTTGCTTATGCAGGAACGTATTGTTAAAAAACTGGGTATTTTTTTTGATGAAAACCCGGAAGGAGATAAAAAAATATTTATGAAAGAAACGGCAGAGAGAGTTTCGAAGGAGTACATGTTCAGCAAAAGAGAGACTGACAAAGGAGTTGAATTAAGTATCGTATATCTTGACGGAGGAATAGAGGGAACAAGTTCGGGAATCAGCTTCACCTACAGCCCGGAAAAGAAAATGATTTTCTGGCGTCAGACTGAATACCTTTTAATCCCAGAAGAAAAATGAAGTATAGTGCGGAATCAGGATTTTCTTGGTTCCGCATTGTTATAGGAAAGGATATTATCTTGATTAAATTAAGCGACATTTCAAAAACTTATGTCTGGAAGGCCGGGGATAAGTTTTTTTATGTCGATCCTTTAAATGATTTATATGAAATCAGTGCCGGTGATTTTATAAGAACAATAAAATATAAAGACAGTTCGTCAATATTTTCAAAAAACCGGAATAATATGTTTTTTGCCTTTTGCTGCACAACATTTTTATGTGTTGCGGCGTCTCTATATGTCCGAAGGCTTATAAGAAAAGACTGCAGTATCAGAATGCTTGGTGAAGAGTGATATTCTTTAAAAAAGTGTGGATTTCGCACCTTCTTATTGATTTTATTTCCAAAATGATGTAAACTAAGACCACGTATGTGTTTTTGCATATGTTTGTTTGTATGCGATAAAACAGGAAGGAAGATTATGGAAGAGGAAATGAAACAAACCGGGACGGTTACGGAAGCTGCTGTTGAAACTGTCAGTGAACCGGAAATTCCGGAAAATGAGACAGGTTTTCAAAGATGGAAAAGGAAAAGGGCGGCCAAAAAAGAAGCAAAGCGCTTAAAAGAGCAGGCCAAGGGATTCTGGCAGAATTTTTTTGAAACGGTTCTGTATTTTGCGGTTGTGGTGCTTATTGCGCTTTCGATAAAAAAATGGATAGGACAGCCTGTGATCGTATCGGGCGATTCAATGAAAGACACCCTGTTTAATTACAATTTTGTCTGGACCAACAAGATAGGCTACAAGCCGAAGCGTTTTGATGTTGTGACTGTTAAATCCGCCAAAACAAACAACGATATGTACATAAAAAGAGTGATCGCCCTGCCCGGTGAAACTATTTTTGTGGATCATGACGAAAAAATCCACATCATTCCGAAAGACGGAAGCATGAGCGATGCATACGTGCTTGACGAGCCCTATGGATATTTTGACGAAAGCATGTCGATCAAAAATATCAGCATTAACGGTGAAATCCAAAGAAAAACCATTTTGAATAAGGTCTCCAACAAGAGCGTTGAGCTTGAGGACGGAAAGAGTGTTCCGGCCTATGTCTGCGGCGATGATGAGTATTTCGTCATGGGTGACAACAGACGGAATTCACAGGACAGCAGGTCTCTCGGAGCATTTAAGAGAAGTGAGATAGTAGGACATGCGGTTTTCAGAATATGGCCGCTCAACAAGTTAGGAAATTTTGATAAGAGCAATGAAAAATAGAGTGTTCAGTAAGAAAATCATAATAGTTTTATTGCTTGCGGTCTTCTGCGCGGCAGGCTGCGGCAAATCAACCGATACCGGAACCGTCGAAAGCGGAAAGATAATTGTTGGAAGCGCGACCCCGAAACCTGAGGCATCCGAAGGGACAACCATGGCTCCGGCAGATCCCACGGCAAAGCCGGCCGAAAGCTCGGCAGATACTCCGGCACCGATCACGTCAGATCCCGGAACGGAACCGACAGAGGAACCCACACCCGAACCGACTGTGACTCCCGTTCCCACCAGAACGATAGATCCGAACGCCAAGCCCTTCACCATCTCCTTTGTAGGTGATGTGCTGATGAGTTACGGCCTTTGCAACAATTATGCAAAGGGCGGAATACTCGGCGTTGTATCACAGAAGGTTTTGGACAAGATGACAAGCGCGGATTTTATGGTGGCAAACCATGAGTACTGCTGTACCGACATAGACAAGAGCAATGCGGTCAAGTACCAGACCTATATTGAGCATGCGACTACCGACAAGGAGCACATCTTTGCAGAGCTTGGCATTGACGTTGCGGGCTTTGCAAACAATCACGGCTATGATTACGGCCCTCAGGGCTTTCTCGATACTCTTGATATTTTGACAAAGTATAACATACCTTATGTAGGAGCCGGAAGAAACAGCGATGAGTCGAACAAGCCGGTCATAATCGAGAAATACGGCATCAAGATCGCCATCTTTGCAGCAAACGGTGTAATTACGCACAGGGACTGGATTTCCGGACCGGATAAACCCGGCATGAATTCTCTGTGGGATCTTCCGCAGTATGATTCCTACGCAAAAACCATAGAAAACATCAAAAAAGCCAGCGAGGAATGCGATCTTGTCATCGGAATGCCTCATTTCGGCGATGAAATGCACTTTGACATGAATGCGGTGCAGAAGCAGTATGCGCATGCGTGGGTGGATGCGGGCTGCGACATCATCATAGGCTCACATCCTCATGTGCTTCAGGGCATGGAATACTATAATAACGGAATAATCTTCTACAGCCTCGGGAATTTCCTTTTCGAAGGCCACAGAAGGGAAACCTGTATCGTAACGATCACTTACGATCCCCAGAGTCTTTCCTATGACATCAGTGTAATGCCGTGTCTTGCACATAATTACCGTACGGACGATGTAAGCGACAATTCGGTATTCGATCTGATGAACAAGCATTCGATCAACGCAAAGATCGAGCCCGACGGAAAGCTCGTACGCACGAAATAAGCCTGTAGGGAGAAAGGTCAAAAACTGACAATGAAGTTAATTAAATATATTGCGGTCCTTGTTATGCTTGCGGCCATGCTCACGGCCTGCGGCGGCAAAAAGGCTTCGGACTATAATAAAGAGGGAATGAAGTACTATGACAGCGGTGACTACGACCAGGCAGAGGAATACCTGAAAAAAGCCACCGATCTCGAAAAGAACAACAAGACCTATAAACAGAACTATGCGATGATAATGATACAGCAGAGCAAGCTTGATTCTGCCATCAGTCTTTTTGAGTCCACCATAAGCACGAAGGATTCAAAGTCCGCAAAGAAAAGCAACAAATATGCCTACAGAGGCCTCGGCATGGCGCATATGAGAAAGAAGGACTATGCGAAGGCCATCGAATATTTTGATCTTGCGCTTGGGATCGATATTGTACCTGAGTGGAACACCGATATTAAATACTACAAGGCAAATGCGGCTTTAATGTCGGGAAATACCGGGCTGGCGCTTGAAATGTATTCGGATATCATCGATACCGACCCCAAAAACGGAGATGCCTATGAGGCAAGGGCAAAGATCAATTATGAGATGGGATATTACGCTTCTGCGGTAAATGATTACAATAATGCCCTGCTTTATAAGGAAAAAGCTTTTGAAATCTATATCGGCCTTGCGGCAAGCTGCTTTAAGACCGACCATAATAAAGAGGCGGAAGAAGCGCTTTTTGCAGCTTCGCTTCTTGACATCAAGTCTGACAGAGATAAGTTCTATCTCGGAGTTGTGCATTATTATCAGAAAAAATATGCTTCGGCAAAGCCGGAAATGCAGTACGCCCTTGCCAACGGCATAGAGGATGCGTGCTTCTATCTTGCGGAAATGGAGCTTATGGACGGAAACTACGACAAGGCCAAGGAATATTTTGAACGCTATCTTTCCAGTGCCAGTGTCGATTCGCCCGCAGTGTGCAACGATCTTGCCTGCTGCTGCATTTACGACAAGGACTATGAAAAAGCAAAGGAATGGATCGACAAGGGTCTTACCTACGGTCAGTCCGGCGTGTTAAGGGATTTAAAGAAAAATGAGATAGTCTGCCTGGAGCAGATGGGCAGGCTTAATGAAGCAAGGGAAAAGCTTGAAAGCTTTGTTACGGAATATCCGGATGACGAGGCGGCAAAGACCGAATATGAATACCTCGGAACAAGAGTTTTTCAGCAGGCAAAGTAAGATAATGTGACCCGGAGGTTATATATTGCAGGAAGTATTAAAGGAAGAACTTAAGAAGGAACGTGTCATAGTGATCGCGGTCGATACCGACGACAACGGAAAAAATTTCGGTATCACTATCGATGCTTCGTTAAAGGAAATGGAGGATCTTCTTGAGACCGCCGGTGCCGAACCGGTCGGCAGGATGGTCCAGAACCGTGAAAGAGCCTCAAGCGCGACCTATTTCGGTAAGGGCAAGGTTGAAGAGCTTAAGGCAATGATCGCCGAGCTTGATGCCGATGCAATTGCCGCGGACGATGAACTGAGCCCCGCCCAGATGAGAAATCTTGAGGATGAGCTAAAGGTAAAGATATGCGACAGGACCATGGTCATTCTTGACATTTTTGCAAAGCATGCAAGAACTAAGGAAGGAAAAATACAGGTCGAGCTGGCGCAGCTTCGTTATGCTTCGCAGCGCCTTACGGGTAAGGGAATAGCAATGTCAAGGCTCGGAGGCGGAATCGGTACCAGAGGTCCGGGTGAGAAAAAGCTCGAGCAGGACAGGCGACTGATAAGGGACCGCATTTCACACCTTAAGGAAGAACTCGAGGATATTGTAAAGAACCGCGAGGTTTTGAGAAAGCAGCGTGAACGCAACATGGTGCCGGTCATTGCGATCGTGGGTTATACGAATGCCGGAAAGTCGACCTTGCTTAACAAGCTGACGGATTCCGATATTCTGGCGGCGGATATGCTTTTTGCGACTCTCGATGCGACCACAAGAAACCTTAAGCTTCCTTCGGGACAGGAAATACTGCTTACCGATACGGTAGGCTTCATTAACAAGCTTCCCCACCATCTTATCGATGCCTTCAGATCAACGCTTGAGGAAGCAAACTATGCCGATGTGATACTTCATGTTGTCGATTCCTCAAATTCGAACTGCGCGACCCAGATGGCGGTGGTATATGACACCCTAAACCGCCTTAAGTGCATAGGAAAGCCTGTTATCACGGCATTCAACAAGATCGACAAGATAGATACAGGGAGCGAGGAACCGGTGATCTTAAAGGATCTTCGCGCGGATTACGCCGTAAAGATTTCGGCAAAATACGGCGAAAGCCTTGATGAGCTTACGGCGCTTATTGAAAAGGTCTTAAGCGAAAGCAAGGTGCTGATAGAAAAGATCATTCCCTACAGCGACGGGGCCTATCTTAACCAGATCAGAAAGTTCGGTCAGATAGTGGAAGAGGAATACAGGGCAGACGGTACCTATATCAGGGCATATGTGCCCAGAAGACTGGTGTAGGTTTCACATAAAACATGCAAAGGAAAAGACTATGAGTGCAGCAGACGAGATTTTCATAAAAATGTGCAGGGATATACTTGAAAACGGTACCGATACCAGAGGCGAGAAGGTTCGCCCTCACTGGGAGGACGGCAGCCCCGCATATACCATAAAAAAATTCGGCGTCGTAAACCGTTACGATCTCAGAAAGGAATTTCCCGCGATCACGCTTCGCCGTACCCCGATCAAATCGGCGGTTGACGAGGTGCTCTGGATCTGGCAGAAGAAATCCAACAATGTAAATGATTTCGGCCAGCATATCTGGGATGCGTGGGCGGACGAAAACGGTTCCATCGGCAAGGCCTACGGCTATCAGATGTCGTTAAAGCAGCCCTACAGGGATCTTAAGGAAGAAAATATCCTTGAGGCTTTCCCGGGCAGCAGCATTTCCGGCATAAAGATAGTTTCGGATTCGGGACGTCTTATCGCCGAAAAAGCCGAAAACGGCATGTGGAAGATGGATCAGGTTGACAGGGTCCTGTATGACCTTAAGATAAATCCTTATTCCAGAAGGATACTGACCGGAATATACACCCAGGCCGATCTTTCGGAAATGAATCTCTATCCCTGCGCTTATTCCATGACCTTTAATGTCACAAAGCCCGAGGGCTCGGATAAGCTGGTGCTTAATTCCATACTCAACCAGCGTTCGCAGGACATACTTGCGGCAAATGCATGGAATGTTGCGCAGTATGCCGCTCTGACACATATGTTTGCAAGATGCACGGGCATGGAGGTAGGAGAGTTCGTACATGTGATCGCAGATGCGCATATCTATGACCGCCACGTTCCGGTGATAGAGGAGCTGATACAAAGAGAACCCCATCCGGCACCGAAATTCCGGATGAATCCGGAAATCAATGATTTCTACAAATTCACCAAGGATGATTTCAGCCTTGATGACTATGAGTTCGGACCTCCGGTGGATAAGATTCCCGTAGCCATATAGGCTGTAAACGGCTGCGGTAAAAAATAATTTTCGGCGGTGAAAAAGGCATGAAATGTATCGTAAATGTAACAAATGACTGGGGAATCGGAAACGGCAACGGGCTGCTTGTAAATATACCCGAGGATATGAAGTGGTTCAGAACACAGACCAGGGAAAAAATCCTTATCATGGGACGCAAAACCCTTGACAGCTTCCCCGGAGGGAAGCCGCTTAAGAATAGGGTCAATATCGTTATTTCAAGAAAAAGGGAGAACGGTGAAAACACTGCCGCGGTCGATGACAAGACAAGGCTTATTTATGTTAAAAGCATCGATGAGGCGATAGATACGGCCCATGAGATCATTGACGAAAACTGGCCCGATTACACCGACGGAGACATTTTTGTTATCGGCGGAGCAAGCATATATGCGGCAATGCTTCCTTTTATAGATACCGCCATAGTTACCAAAACCGATACCCTTCTTCCTGCGGATGCCTTCTTCCCGGATCTTGATTCAGATCCTTCGTGGGAAATGTCTGAATGCTCCGAGGAAAAAGAGTATGAGGGTCTTAAATTCCGTTTTTGCACTTACAAAAGAAAATGATCATGCTTCGTCAACGACCGAGATTCCGAAGGAACCCGGTCCGAAGCTTATCGAAACAACAGGTGATGTCTGCTGATAATAGTAGGCATCAAATTTATGTCTTTTTTCAATCTCTGTTTTAATCCATTCAAGCTCTTTCTTGCTGAGGCCGACATAGGTGATAAATACGGCATTCTTGGATATTTTCCTGCCGGACAGGCAAAGCAAGATATATTTTTTCCATGCACGCCTGTCGGAACCGATTATCATTCCCTTTGATTTGAATACACCGTCTTTTATCACGGAAACGGAGTGCATGGTCAGAAGCCTTGTGAGGTTTGCATAGATCTGGCTTGCATTTCCGGTTCTCGCAAGATATTCCATGTTTCCGATCATAAAGCTCGTATGTATCCTTTTTACAAGATAACCGAGCCTGTGCTCTATCTCGGCTACGCCCATTCCGGCCTCGGCCATACGTCCGGCAAAGATTGCAGCGAGACCCTGGCCGCTTGACATCAGACGGCTGTCGATGACGGTTACGTTATCAAAAGCATTGGCGGCTTCCTTGGCAATGGGATAGGAACTGGATTCGAAGCTTCCGCTTATCGCGATGTGGATCACGTTGTTGGCGGTCTTTAGCTGCTCGGCGAAGAAGGCCTCATAATCCTCAACGGTTGCAAGCACGGGAGTGGCAACGTTGTTCTTGTCCTCCAAATATTTAAGAAGCCCGTTGGTGTCTATTTCCTTTCCTTCGCGGAATATGCCGTCTCTCGTCTTTATCCTTAGCGAGAAAATTGCCATGTCATATTTCTTTACGATCTTATCGGGCAGATCCGCTGTGCTTTCGGTCGTGACCGCAATCCTTTTCTTGCGGTTGGCGTTAAGCCATGCAACTTTGTCCTCACTTACGATGCCCTCGGTGCCCGTAACCTGGATAAGTTCCTTCGGAAGCTGGCGGTAGATCTCGTTTTCAAGTTCCTCGCCGCTTATGGGCTTAACAAGGTATCCGTTGAAGCCTTCTGTTGCATAGAGCTTGCGGTTTTCCTCGCCGGCATTTGCGGTCAGTATGACAATGGGCGTTTCCTTGTTTTTGCCGCCTACCTGGCTTCTTATTGCCCTGAAGCATTCGATACCGTCCATCTCGGGCATCAGATGATCCATGAAAATGAGGTTATATGTATTGTCGAGAGCCTTCTCGAGAGCCTCCCTGCCGTTTTTGGCGGTATCGACCTGAACCTTGGTTTCGCGGAGCAGCTTGCTTACGACGAGGATGTTTGCGTCATTGTCGTCAACAACCAGCAGCTTTGCCTCGGGCGCAATGAATCTCTGCGTGTACCGGTTCTTTCTTGCAAGCTTATGCTTTTTGCTGTAGTCATATTCTCCGATCTGTTCATCGCTTGCTGCCTTCTGGGGAATTTCTACTATGAAGGTTGATCCCTTTGTATATATGCTGTTAACGGTCACCTTTCCGCCCATCAGGTCAAGGAACTGCTTAACTATCGAAAGACCGAGTCCGGTGCCCTCTATGTGCTTGGTGTTGCTTTCGTCAACACGCTTGAAGGCTGTGAAGAGATAAGGAATGTCTTCCTTTTTAATGCCCATGCCCGTATCCTCGACGGTATAGATCATGTTTATCATGCCGTCTGCCTTTTTGTCACACTCGACGGAAAGCGACACGGTGCCTTCCTTTGTATATTTGATGGCGTTGTTCAGTATGTTCATGATAACCTGCTTGATCCTCATTTCGTCGCCCTTAAGCTCGGTCGGGATGTCGGGAGCAACGTTTATTTTGAATTCAAGGTTCTTTTCCTTCGCACGCAGCCAGAGCATGCCGACGATATTGGAAAGCATGTCACCGGTCCTGTAGTTATCGATTACAAGGTGCATGTCACCGGCGGAGAACTTCGACATGTCAAGTATGTCGTTGATGGTGTTAAGAAGCATTCTGCCGGCTGCGCGGATATTTACCGCATCCTCCGTGATCTCGTCGCTTATGTTCTCCCTGAGTATCATTTCGTTAAGTCCGATGATCGTATTGATCGGTGTACGGATCTCATGGCTCATGCTTGAGAAGAAGCGGTTCTGCGAAGCCACAAGCCCTTCGATTTCTTTTGCCTGCTTCCTGGAAATCTCATTCTGCCTGATGTAGAGCCTGTTTTCGATGTAGAGCAGGACTGAAACGGAAATTCCGATGAGGAACAGGGCAGTGTAGGAATAAATGTACTGCTTGATTCCGTTCATGGTTCCGGAAAATTTTACCAGATCCGGCTGCAAATAGGAAGCGACAACACTGGCAATTGCGATGATATGCTGGGATAATCCGAAGAAAATGCGTGCACCTCCGTCGAGAATAATGCTTATCATCAGAATGTTGTAGATGAACCAGAGAGGAGCAGTTCCCGCAATGCCTCCGTTTCCGAAGTAAATGATGGGGAAAAAGATGAAAACCATGAGGAAATCAATGATTGCCGCTCCGGTTTTTATTTTCTTTTTGCGCAGGCAGACAGTTCCTATCAGGCCGATGGCAAGGGCAAACAGACCGATAGCCAGTATATCTCCGACCGTGGAGTTCATAAACAGAGTTTCAATCCAGACTATGGTCAGAATGGAGCATATATTGATCAGGTTGAGAAGAAACATTCTCTGGTTGATGTCAAGGTCGTCATCAAAGAGGTAGTTGCGAAGCTTCTTAAACATCAGTCGTCCTCCTCTCTGTCAGCCAGTTTTTCGGCAAGCTCGGGGCTGTCCGCGGAAGAGAGTATCTTTTCGCCGATTTCCGTGCATTCTGCCATCACAGAGGCATGATTTTTAGTAATATAGTCCTCGTCGTGCGCAGAGGCTGCATTCTCAAGTGCAAGCGCATGGTCCGAGAGCGTCTGGGCGCCCACCATCTTTGCGGTACTCTTGGTGGAGTGGATCAGTACCTCATAATTTTTCCAGTCTTTACTGTCATAGAAACCGTTGAGCTTTCCGACACGTTCCTCCATTTCGAGAGCGAATCCGAAGCATATCTTGAAATACAGATCGGTGTCACCGGCGCAGAAGAACAGGCCGCCTTCGGCATTTATACCGTTAGCGGTAAGCTTTTTTGTTATTTCGTCGGGAGAGTAGCCGGGACCGTTTTTCGAATCACCGCCCGCCGAACCGAATTCAAGAACCTCATCGTCGGGACCGAATTCAAGCACTTCGTCATCCGCAGAAAATTCCATTACTTCGTCATCAGCAGGGAATTCGAGAACACCGTCATCAGCAGAACTGAATTCCATGATATCATCATCTTTTTCAGCCGGCTTTGTATCTGCAGGCTGCACCTCATCCGTTTCATACCTGATTACATCCTTCGGCAGCACCTTCTTCAGCACTCTTTCGAGCTCTTCGAATTCTATCGGCTTGCTGACGAAACCGTCGAAGCCCTCGGAAATGAACATCTGCTTTGCGGAGCTCATGGCATTTGCGGTCAGCGCGATAACGGGTGTCTCATGGTTAAGTCCCCTGACATCCGCACGTATTTTCTTCATTGCCTCGACGCCGTCCATGCCGCTCATCATGTGGTCCATGAAAATAAGAGTGTAGACATGATCGCGGCACATATCGATCGCAACCGGACCGGAAGGTGCGGTGCTGACCTCGATATCATAGCGTTTGAATATGCTCTTTGCCACAACAAGGTTCATATGCTCGTCATCGACAACAAGCGCATGAACTCCTGTTAGCTTCAGCTGGCCGAGGTTCTCGTTGTCACTCACCTCGGAATTAAGGATATTGACAAGGGAAAGACCATGCAGCGGCTTTTCGACAAGCCTTGCTTTTGAACCCTTGGGAAGAGTGAAGCCGGGATTGCACATTACTGCCACGACCATCTTTGCGGCAAGCTTTTCGATTATGTCGACGCCGCCCATGTAAATATCCTGTGTGACAAAAAGGTGGGTGATTTCAAGTTCGCTGTCGATTTTCTTAAGAGCCTCGAGATTTTCCGCACGGTAGAGCTCAACACTGAGCCCCTGTACAAGTGTCTTGAAGGCTTCGCTGAAATATTCCCTGACAAAAGGATTTTTGAATCTGTTCAGGTCCATGCAGGTGCAGATTGAAAGCTTTCTGGCGTTTGTGATAGACATGCAGGCCGCATCGGATACAACGGTCTGGGGGATGCTGACAGATACCGTGGTGCCTTTTCCTTCGGTGCTGTTTATTACCATGAAGCCTCCGAGCAGGGAAACAAAGCCGTGCACAAGGCTAAGTCCGAGTCCGAGACCACCGGTTTTTCTCGTTCTTGAAGAGTCTGACTGATAGAAACGGTCAAAAATCCTTTCGAGTTCATCCTCGCTCATTCCGCAGCCGGTATCGGAAACTTCTATCAGAAGGTTTACGCCGTAAGGCTGTTTCTCACTGTATATTTTCAGATACACGCCGCCCTCTGAGGTGAATTTCAGACTGTTTGATACAAGGGCTTTGATGATTTTTTTAAGCTTTGCGGGATCGCTGTTCATTACGGCGGGAACCTGAGGGTCCATATTTACGATCAGTTCGATGTTGTCTTTCTTCATCTCGCGGAAATCAAGGATCAGGTCGTTTATCAGGGAAGTGATAGTGTAGTCCTCGCAGTTTTTGACGAGCTTGTCATTGTCAAGCTCGGAAAAGTCAAGAATATCGCTGATCTGCTCGGCAACCCTGTGTCCGGCCTTGCGTATTGATTTTAAATCTTTTCTTATTTCGGGATTGGTTTCTTTGTCGAGGCATATGCCGGAAAGCCCGATCACCGCATTTATCGGTGTACGGAGCTCATGTGAGACATTCGCAAGGAAGTCGTTTAAGCGGCTTGCGGATTCTGTAAGAACATGTATTTCTTCTTTTGAGGCTTCTGTTACCTGGTTCCACTTGTTGATCGTGGTCTTGATGAAGCCCGCGATCATTGTGATAACGCAGTAGTTCATGACGATACGGCAGGCATCGAGTATTCCGAATTCGTAGCCGTCCTTTGCTATCATGATGAGATCATAGCTTATCGTTATGTAGAAAGTGATCTGGCACAAAGTTATCACGCCCTTTACCCTGGTCATGATAAAGAGCATGATGATGGCAGCCATTACGACCGAAAGATCATAGGTGCTTGTCTGATGCGTGCCGTAGATGAAATAAGTGCACATCATGAAACCGGCAGTCAGCCAGAGCCTCTGGTTGTCGGTAAAGGTCTGCGAAAGGTGCAGGCCCCAGGCGGCGATCAGACCGGCGAGTATCGGGATCAATATCCATTTTTCCCAGCCGAGCAGGAAAGTGATGGTACAGTGCATAACCACAAATATCGAGTAACCTATCAGCAGAACGGAGTGAGCCGTTCTGAACAGGTCGTTGGTTTCACTCTTCGTATTCATTTGAATTCTCCTTATGCTCTGTTGCCGCTTCCTTTGTATCTGTTCCTGAGTTTCACAAGCTCAAGCAGGTGGTTGATCCTGGCACGGAGTATTTCGGGAAGTATGGGTTTTCTGATGAATTCCATCGCACCGAGCGAGAGACACTTGATCTCCGTGCTTTCGTCGGTACCGGCCGTCAGGAAGATAACGGGAGTAGAGGAAAGCTCGTTTCCATGGTTTCTTATGCGGCGCAGTATCTCAAACCCGTCCATTTCGGGCAGCTCCACATCCAGAAGAATGAGGTCGGGAAGCTTTTCGGCGGTATCCGTGTAGGCAAAGAATTCTTTGCCGGACAGGAAATTCATTACGCCTATGCCTGTGCCTTCAAGGAATTTTTCAACTATCGGAAGGGTTGAAGGATCGTCATCGATAAGTGCGATGCTTGCAAGATAAGATTCGGGGCTCACGCTTCCGTCGTTCTTTACATATTCGGTTTCATAATCGATATTGACAGTATTGTCTTTTTCATGCCAGCTGCCGATAATGTTGTTTATTATGGTGTTAACATATTCCTTCCTTATATCGGAGATCAGCACATAATACTGGTTGAAGCGGCATTTTGTAAGCAGATCGGACTTTCTGAGCATTTCCTTCACATGGTTTCCGAATTCCTCGCAGCTGTTTTTGTAGGAATTGTCCATTACACCGGATTTCGGAGTCAGGGTGAAGAGCACGCGGCAGGCATTTATATTGTTGCGTATGAAGTACCTGAACGCAAAACGGTAAACATAGGAGAAGGATTCCATGTCGACATAAAGCGCCTCGTTGGGAACATTGCGTTCGCTGAGGATCTCCGTCAGGCTTCGGATATCCATAACGGACGATGAGGAGTCGCCTTCGGTAAGCTCGGGCGAATAGATCGAACAGCCGTGTTTGCCCTTGTTCTTTTTTACATCGTAGAGAAGCTTGTCGGCGAGCTTTAATAGCGAAGCGTAGTCGTTGCCGTGCTTGGGCACCATGATCGCACCGACGGAAGCACCGAGGGGTATGGTCATGTCGTTGCCCATCATCTTTTTCGCGGAAGCAACCAGTTTTTCGTTAAGCTCCTTCGTGATTGCCTCAACCTCGCCGGAAGTGCTTATTCCGAGAGCAAAGGAAACGAACTCGTCGCCGCCTATCCTTCCGTTCTTGCTGCCTGCGGGCACACAGCTTTTGATTATCTGCGCGAAGGAAAACAGAACGCGGTCGCCCATTTCGTGTCCGTAGATGTCGTTTACAAGCTTGAAGGAATCAAGGTCTATCATCATCAGACAGCCTGATTGCTCCTGACACATTTTTGTGAGCTTGGTTCCCGTGGCGGATTTGTTTAGGAAGCCTGTCAGCTTGTCGAGGGTTGCCTCGTTTTTGAGATTGTTTACCTCGCTCTGCATCGAGATGACGTTGTCGATACGGCGGAGCAGCACCTCGGGATTGAAGGGCTTGCGTATGTAATCGGAAACGCCGACTTCAAAGCCCCTGCTTTCCGTACCGGTCGTTTCATCGGCCGTAAGAAAGATCACGGGAGTTTCATGCAGCCCCTTTTCCTTTTCAAGCTCGCGAAGCCTGGTCAGGGTCTCGAAGCCGTCCATCTCGGGCATTTTTATGTCGAGAAGGATAAGGTCCGGCGCTCCCTTGCCGGAAATATAGTCAAGCATTGCACGGCCGGATTTGACTGCGGTCACATGCATATTGTTCTTGCTAAGTATCGTACCTGCGATTTTAAGGTTCGCAGTGTCATCATCGACAACCATTACCCAATTTGCCATGGAAATGCCTCCTCAATGCATTTATGAATATCCTTATTTTACCATATTAATAATAAAGTAGCAACTTTTTATTGATTTTTGTTGAAAATTAAGAAAAAACTAAACGGATATGGTCTTGACTTATCAACTTAACTGCTGTAAAATGTAGCAATAAAAAAGAAAAGCGCAATTATATGCTTTCGGAGGACAAAATCATGAGTAAAAACATTGACTGGTCAAACTTAGGTTTCGGATATATGCCGACTGCCTACAGCTTTGTTTCAAACTACAAGAACGGTGCATGGGACGATGGTGAACTCACCACCGACCATAACATTACTCTTAATGAATGCGCCGGTGTTTTTCAGTATGCACAGACAGTATTTGAAGGACTTAAAGCCTATACCACAAAGGACGGCGACATTGTAACCTTCAGACCCGATCTGAATGCTTCACGTCTTGCTGACTCGGCAAGAAGACTTAAGATTCCTCCCTACGATGAGGCTAAATTCATCGAGGCCGTAAAGAAGGTCGTTCTCGCAAATGCAGACTATGTACCTCCCTACGGAAGCGGTGCAACACTTTATATACGTCCCTACATCATGGGTACAAATTCGGTTATCGGTGTAAAGCCTGCCGATGAATATCAGTTCAGAATCCTTGTAACACCCGTAGGTCCTTACTTCAAGGGCGGTGCAAAGCCCATCTCCATCAGAGTGTGCGATTACGACCGTGCGGCACCTCACGGAACAGGTAACATCAAAGCAGGTCTTAACTATGCAATGAGCCTTTATGCGATCGTTGAGGCACATGAGCAGGGCTTTGACGAGAACATGTACCTTGATGCGGCAACAAGGACAAAGGTTGAGGAGACCGGCGGAGCAAACTTCATTTTCGTAAAGGGCAACAAGCTCATCACTCCGAAGTCAAACTCCATCCTTCCTTCGATCACACGCCGTTCGCTCTGCATCGTTGCAGAAAAGTATCTCGGCATGGAAGTTGAGCACAGGGAAGTGTTCTTCGACGAAGTTAAGGACATGGACGAGTGCGGACTCTGCGGTACCGCAGCAGTAATTTCGCCTGTAGGCCGTATCAACGACCATGGCAAGGACATCTTCCTTCCTTCGGGAATGACAGAGATGGGTCCTGTCTGCACAAAGCTTCGTGAGACTCTTACCGGAATCCAGATGGGAACGATCAAGGCTCCCGAAGGCTGGATAGTAAAGATTAAATAGATTTTACGGGGTGGCGGAGCAACAACTGCTGCCCCTTAAAATATTTCTCAAAAGAGAAAGAAAAAGAAAGGAAAGCAAACAAATGAGAAAAAGAATTTTAACAGGCGCATGCGCATTTATCATGGCTTTAAGCCTTGCAGCATGCGGATCAAGCTCAAGTTCATCAAAGGACAGCTCATCGGCTGCATCAAGCTCGGCAGAGTCAAGCTCCGCAGAGTCAAGCTCCGCAGAATCAAGTTCCGCAGAATCGAGCTCCGCAGAATCAAGTTCCGCAGAATCGAGCTCGGCAGAATCAAGCTCGGCAGAATCAAGCTCCGCTGAATCATCAAGCGCTTCGGATGCAAAGAAATATGATTCCGCACTCAGCCTTTTTGCAGATGCTGACGCAAAAGAAGCCAACTACAGTGTGAAGAGTTCAATGGGCTTCGAAATCAAATATGTTATGGGCGGTAAAGAGAACACCATGACCATGTCCAACAAGAGTGAGGGAGATTACACCGTAAACTACGGACATGTTTTTGAGACCTCCTCGATAAGCGGTATGGGAGCTTTCTTTGACGGCGATGAGAAAAAAGAAGTTTACTATGTTGTAGGACAGTCGGGCATTTCCAAATTGGAAAAGGCCGAAACCGATGATGTATGGACAGGAACCCACGAAGACAGTTTTGGAGACGATTCCGGTGAATTCGTTGATTCATTGCTCGAAAATAATGAAGTAATGAAATCTGCAAAGCTTGAAGAAACAGCTGACGGATATAAGGTAACCATCGATCTTAACGGGGTTGATCCCAGTTCATTTTTCGGTATGGACGAGCCTCTTGAAAACGTAAGCGTGACCGGAAACATGGTATTTACCTTTGATAAAGACGCAAATCTTGTTTCGCTTGAAACAAAGGACGTAAAGGCTGAAGGCGAAGGCCTTGCAAAGGGCTTCTTCCAGAGCGGTGAAGATACGGTAGACGCTGAAAGCGCTTCTGCAGTGATCAACATCAGTGCCGAATACAGCAAGCACGGCCAGATCAAAGATGATGATATCAGACCTTCGACTGAAATCATTGAGAAAACCGAGTTCCATGATTTCGATGAAAACCCGGATGATGATGATTCTGTCGGAGAGGACGACGTATAGTCCGATCGTAAAAACCGGTATCAGGTGATAAAAGCCTCTAAGTTCTGTCAAGGCAGATTTTAGGGGCTTTTTTTGTTGTATATTTCTGAGCTTTATGGTAGAATACTCTGTGCATGTTTTTCAAAAACTATTAATGAGGAAACGAGAATGAACATAGACAGGCAGAAACAGACGCCGATATTTACGGCGCTGGAAAAATTCAGAAAGCAGAGAGTTGTGCCCTTTGACGTGCCCGGACATAAAAGAGGACGCGGAAACCCCGAGCTTGTGGAGCTTCTGGGAGACCGCTGCGTCGGAATTGACGTCAATTCCATGAAGCCTCTTGACAATCTCTGTCACCCCGTTTCGGTTATCAAGGAGGCGGAAGAGCTTGTGGCCGATGCTTTCGGCGCGGCGCATGCCTTTCTGATGGTTGGCGGAACAACCTCGAGCGTACAGGGAATGGTCCTTTCGGCATGTAAGGCCGGGGACAAGATAATCATGCCCCGAAATGTTCATAAAAGCGCGATAAACGCACTGGTACTGTGCGGCGCCGTTCCGGTATATATCGATCCGAAGGTCGACAAAAAGCTCGGTATTCCGCTCGGAATGGAAGTGAGCGATGTGAGGGCAGCGATGGAAGCCAATAAGGATGCCGTTGCGATCTTCATCAATAACCCGACCTATTACGGAATATGCTCAAATCTTAAGGAGCTTGTGTCTCTTGCACATGAGTACGGGATGCTGGCACTGGTCGACGAGGCCCACGGCACTCATCTTTATTTCGATGAGAAGCTTCCGGTGTCGGCGATGGAGGCGGGAGCCGATATGGCAGCGGTCTCCATGCACAAATCGGGCGGAAGCCTGACACAGAGCTCGATACTGCTTCTGGGTCCTGAAATGAACGAGCGCTATGTCAGCCAGATAATAAATCTTACCCAGACCACAAGCGCATCCTATCTTCTGATGGCGAGCCTCGATATTTCAAGGAGGAACCTTGCACTTCGCGGCAGGCAGTCCTTTGAAAAGGTGGCTTCGATGGCAAGCTATGCAAGGGACGAGATCAATGCCATCGGGGGCTACTATGCCTACGGGCGCGAGCTGATAAACGGCGGCAGCGTCTATGATTTCGACGTTACAAAGCTTGCGGTATATACAAGGGATATCGGTCTTGCAGGAATCGAGGTTTATGACCTTCTCCGCGATGAGTACGACATCCAGATAGAATTCGGCGACATAAGCAACATCCTTGCCTATATTTCGATAGGCGACAGAATTCAGGATATCGAAAGGCTCGTAGGTGCCCTTGCGGACATTAAACGGCTATACTCGAAGGACGTGACCGACGTCTTTATTTCGGAATATATCCCGCCCGCTGTTGTGGCAACACCCCAGCAGGCATTTTACGCGCCGAAGGAAAATCTGCCGGTAAAGGAAACGGCAGGCAAGGTATGCGCGGAGTTTGTAATGTGCTATCCTCCGGGCATTCCGATCCTTGCACCCGGCGAGATCATAACAAAAGAAATCATTGAATATATCGAGTATGCAAAGGAAAAAGGCTGCTCGATGCAGGGACCCGAGAGCCCTGATATATCAAGACTTAACGTGATAAAATACTGAGAAAGGGAGCGGAGCATGGATTACTGGTTCAGCGAATACCACACCGGCAACGTAAAGATGTCGGTTCGAGTGGAAAAACAATTATACAGCGGGCAGAGCGATTTCCAGCGTATTGACGTGTTTGATTCGCCCGAATTCGGCCGCTTCATAACCTCTGACGGCAGCGTCATCTTTTCCGAAAAGGACGAGTTCGTCTATGATGAGATGATAGTTCATGTGCCTATGGCCGTGCACCCCAATGCGAAAAGAATACTCGTTATCGGCGGCGGCGACGGCGGCGTGGCAAGAGAGCTTTCATACTATGACGAGATCGAGTCGATTGAGGTGGTCGAGCCCGACGAGATGTTTGTGGAGGTCTGCAAAGAATTTTTCCCGGACAATGCAAGGGGACTTGAGGACCCCAGGGTTACGATATACTATCAGGACGGACTGAGGTTTTTAAGGAGCCGTCACAACGAATATGACCTGATAATAAATGATGCGACAGACCCTCTGGGACACACTGCAGGACTTTTTACAAAGGAATTTTACGGAAGCTGCTACAAGGCGCTGCGCGAGGACGGCATCATGGTATACCAGCATGGTTCGCCCTTCTTTGACGAGGACGAGGAGCCCTGCCGTTCAATGCACAGAAAGGCTTTCAGAAGCTTTCCGATCAGCAGGGTATATCAGGCGCACATTCCGACCTGCCCTGCCGGATACTGGCTTTTCGGCTTCGGCTCGAAAAAATACAAACCGCTCGATTTTGACGCGAAAAGATGGAATGACAGGCACATAAAAACCTGGTACTATACGACAAATCTCCACAAGGGAGCGTTTATGCTTCCGAGATATGTTGAAGACCTCCTCGAAGAGGAAGAAGAAAAAAACAAAGGCAGAAATTAGGTGAAAGGAGCCCGATATGAGCAGAGTTTTGGTTATCGGCTGCGGCGGCGTAGCCTCCGTGGCAATTCAGAAAATATGTCAGAATGACAAGGTCTTTGATGAAATGTGCATCGCAAGCCGCACTGTTTCAAAGTGCGACGCCCTGAAGGATAAAATTGAAAAGCAGGGTGTTTCATCAACAAAAATAACTACCGCCAAGGTAGACGCCGACAAGGTTTCGGAGCTTACAGAGCTTATTAAGTCCTACCAACCCGATGTCGTGCTTAACGTTGCCCTTCCCTATCAGGATCTTACGATAATGGATGCCTGCCTTGAATGCGGCGTGAACTATGTCGATACCGCAAACTATG
>DFFN01000031.1 GCA_002369525.1 Lachnoclostridium sp. UBA3775
GAGCATGAGATCATGCAGCAGGCATATGCAAGAGTTAACGAGATGGTTGCCGATGCAGGCCGTGATGCAGACGAGATGGTTGCAAAGGCTAAGAATGAGGCAGACCAGCTTACAAGCGGTGCTCTTAATTATGCCAACAACATCATGTACGATATGGAAAAAATCCTTTCCGAAGCATATGAGTCAACAAGGGAGAGAGCCGAGAATCTCATCAACACCCTCAGGGAAAACTATGAGGCTGTTGCTGAGAACAGACTTCAGATCTACAACCAGATCAATCCCGATTATCTTACCGATGAGTTTGGTGATTCCGGAAACCAGGGCGCTGCTCCGGTACAGAAAGACGAGCCCGAATACAATGATGAGCCTGCAGATGATGACTATGATGACTATCCCGAGGATGACGAGGATTATGATTTCGACGAGGATAAGTTCTTTGAACACATTGACGACTGATCGTTTATAATTAAATAAAACATGAAAAAACCCGGAGCGGTCAGACCGTTCCGGGTTTAATTGTGTACGAATAATCATCGGGGATGTATTGTTTATATTTTTCATAATAGACCTGCCTGTAGAGGTTCGAGGCCGTTATGTCCTTAAAGAATGCCATGTGGGCAGTGTTTGAAAGGCCGGACAGATCCCTTGCAGGCCTTTGCACAAGCTTAGGAAGAGAAGGATCCTCCTCTGTCCTCAGCCTGTATTCCTTAAGGTATCTGCCTCCTTTTTCGCTGAAAGCAAGTATCCTTAAATAATCACAGGTGCGGGACTGCCTGATCTTTAATACATCTTCTTTTTTTATGTCAAGTATTATGTGCCAGAGACAACGGCATATTCTGGCAAACGTCATGTTTTTGGTCTTAAGACGCATTGCAAGATCGGTAAACGTAAAGGGCTTTTTTATCTCGTTATTGATCTTGTCTGAGAGGTCAGCGGAAATATCCGCAAACACGGAAAAATCATAGCGGCTCTGCATTGAAAAAGGAGTTGCAAGCGAATGTATCCTGCCGGAAAGAACACCGGTAAAATCATCATTTTCAAGATATTTTTCACTGCCGGAAGCCTTGAGCATGCTCCTGAGAGAAGACGAAGACGGAAAAGAAGCATCGGATGTGTCCCTGCCGGCATCGAAAAATTCCTCACCGGCGTGATAGGCCTGACCGGCTCTTTTTACGGTAACGGCTTTCATGTCAAGCTCAAGAAAGCGTATTGCCTTAAGATATTCCAGACCGAGGGTGTTGTTGGGACTGTCAAGAAGGCGGGAGAGGGGATGTCCTTTAGAGTCAAGTGCCTTTTGAAGCGCCGCGGGATAGGATAATCCTTCTGCAAGCCTTTTTTTTACAAGCTCTGAAAATGTCTCATCTTCATTGAAAAGAAACCCTGCAAGCTCGGTAAGCTCGCTTATGTTTCCCGATTCGCTTCCGAAAGATATCACATCCGCACCGAGAGAGTTTAAGGCTTTGACACCGGAAAGAGCAAAAAACTCCGCACTTGAAAGAGAAGCGGCCGGAGGCATTTCGCACACTATGTCAATACCGTTTTTTACCGCGGCTTCGGCGCGCGAAAACTTATCAAAAAAAGCAGGAATGCCTCTTTGAGTGAAACTGCCGCTCATGACCGAAATCATGAGACCGGCATTCGTCATTTCCCTGCTTTTCTCGATATGGTATCTGTGTCCTTCATGGAAGGGATTATATTCTGCAATAATACCGCATATATTCATTATCTGACGTCATTTTTTACGGGTTCGGGATAGTCAACGCCGAAGGTATCGGCTGTAACAAGCTTCATGATAACAGGCTTTACGGGCGCATCGTTGAAAAAGCTTGTTTTTACCTCGGCTATTTTGTTTACAACGTCAAGTCCCTCTATGACCTTGCCGAAAGCAGCATACTGTCCGTCAAGATGGGGAGAGGTCTGATGCATGATAAAGAACTGTGAACCTGCGGAATTAGGATTCATGGCACGTGCCATTGAAAGCACGCCGGGTTCATGCTTTAAATCGTTTTTAAAACCGTTTGCCGAAAACTCGCCGTCGATCCCGTAGCCCGGACCGCCTGTACCGTTTCCGTTGGGGTCGCCGCCCTGGATCATAAATCCGGCGATTATACGGTGGAAACCGAGTCCGTTATAGAAGCCTTTGTTGACAAGGCTGAGGAAATTCTTAACCGTATTGGGAGCGATTTCGGGGTAGAGCTCGGCTTTGATGGTTCCGAAATCTTCGATTTCAAAAGTAACTATGGGGTTTGACATGTTATTTACCTCTTTATTGTTTTTTGTTTACGAAGGTATCATAAATTACCTTGATAGCCTGTTCAAAATCCTCGTCCGCAACGCTGATTATGATGTTAAGCTCGGACGAACCCTGATCGATCATGCGGATGTTGATATTGTTGTTTGCAAGTGCCGTGAAAAGCCTGCTTGCGGTACCGTGCATGGATTTCATGCCGCGTCCGACGACTGCGATCAGAGCAAGGTGGGATTCGAGATCGATGGAATCGGGGTTTGTAAGCTTCATAAGCTCGCTGATAACCTGCTGTTCCTTTTCCTCAAACTCGGTCTGGTGAACGACAACCGTAAGTGTGTCGATTCCGGAAGGCATGTGCTCAAAGGAGATGCCGTTATCTTCAAATGCCTGAAGAACCCTTCTGCCGAAACCGATCTCGGAGTTCATCATATCCTTTTCAATGTTGACGGAGCAGAAGCCCTTGCGGCCCGCGATACCTGTAATGATATAGTCGGAAGTCCTGCAGGTGTTCTCAACGATGAGAGTACCGGGATCCTCCGGAGCATTTGTATTCTTAATGTTGATGGGAATACCCGCTTTCCTGACGGGGAAGATCGCATCCTCATGAAGAACGGAAGCACCCATGTATGAAAGCTCGCGAAGCTCTTTGTAAGTGATCGTACCGATGGGCTTGGGATCCTTTACGATTCTCGGATCGGCGATCAAAACGCCGGAAACGTCGGTCCAGTTTTCATATACGCTTGCGCCGACTGCTCTTGCAACGATCGAGCCTGTAATGTCGGAACCGCCTCGCGAGAAGGTCTTGACTCTGCCGTCCGAACGGTAGGAACCGTAGAAACCGGGGATAACGGCTTTAGGTACCTCCGCAAGAAAAGCGGAGAGTGCGTTGTGTGTTTCCTCCGGAAGAAAGTTTCCGTTGTCATCAAAGAAAATATATTTTGCCGAATCCACGAAGGCATAGCCGAGATAGTCGGCCATGATGATGCCGTTTAAGTATTCTCCGCGGCTTGCGGCATAGTCTTTACCGGCTTTTGCGCCGAATTTGGTTGCGATGGTTTCGAATTCAGCGGACAGATCGGTTGAAAGACCGAGACCGCTTATTATCTCTTCATATCTTTTTGAGATTCCCTCAAGTTCTTTTGAAAAATCCTTTCCGCTTTCGGCGAGGGCATAGCACGAATAGAGCATGTCCGTAACCTTGATATCGTCGGAAAAACGTTTGCCGGGAGCACTCGGGATCACATAGTTCCTGCTTTCATCGGCAGTGATTATTGCCTTGACCTTCTTAAACTGCTCGGCACTTGCGAGTGAGCTTCCGCCGAATTTGACAACTTTGGGTTTGTTCATTTAAATTCTCCTTGATACAGAATGGTTGATATACCTTTTCATACTCTCTAAATATATGATACTTTGTTAAAACTTGCAAGAGAAAAAATAAATTTCGTAATATTGACGTAAAACTATAGTTTTAAGGCGGATTTTTCGTCGCTTTTTCAAAATAAATCGGCTCCAAAATCTAAAATCTTAAGTTTACTTTTTGTCTGAAATGTGGTAATATTAGCATGTATGTTTATGTATAAGGCGAAAGGAAGTAAGAAAGTCAATGAAGAAGCTTATTGACCTGATTTCTGATGAAATAAGGCTTGCTTTTGATGCTGCGGGATATGATGCTTCATACGGACAGATCGTGGTATCAAACAGACCTGACCTTTGTCAGTTCCAATGCAACGGAGCACTGTCTGCCGCCAAGGCCTACAAAAAGGCCCCGATAATGATTGCCAACGACGTGCTCGGCAATATAAAAAATAAAGAAATGTTCGGCATGATAGAGGCTGTCATGCCGGGATTCATCAATATCAGGATTTCCGATTCCTTCCTGAACGATTTTCTTGTAAGGATGTATGAGGATGAACGTCTCGGAGCAGAAAGCGCAGACCCGCCGAAAAAGATAGTTGTCGATTACGGCGGTCCGAATGTCGCAAAACCGCTCCATGTTGGTCACTTAAGGTCGGCAGTTATCGGTGAGAGCATCAAAAGGATACTCCGTTTCCTCGGAAATGAGGTAATAGGAGATGCGCACCTCGGTGACTGGGGTCTTCAGATCGGTCTGATAATCACTGAGCTAAAGGAAAGAAAACCCGGTTTACCGTATTTTGACGAGGGCTTTGAAGGAGAATACCCCAAAGAAGCTCCGTTTACCATGAGCGAGCTTGAGGATATCTATCCGACCGCAAACGGTAAGTCAAAGGAAGACGAAGCTTTCAAGGAAGCTGCAAGGCATGCAACCTTTGAGCTTCAGAACGGAAGACGCGGCTACAGGGCGCTCTGGAAGCACATAATGGAGGTTTCCATAGCCGATCTTGAAAAGAATTACGAAAAGCTCAACGTTCATTTTGACGTGTGGGGAAAGGAAAGCGACGCACAGCCCTATATTGCCGACATGGTTCAGGGAATGAAGGACGGCGGCTTTGCCCATATCTCCGACGGCGCCCTTGTGGTGGATGTAAAGGAAGATACCGACACAAAGGAAATGCCGCCCTGTATGATACTCAAATCGGACGGCGCAACGCTTTACAATACCACCGATCTTGCCACTATAGTGGAAAGAGTGAAAAAGTACGATCC
>DFFN01000123.1 GCA_002369525.1 Lachnoclostridium sp. UBA3775
GACCGCAGTCGATGCAGACGCAGATTACGTCATAGTCATAGTATTCTTTAAGCCAGGGGATGATAGCTGTGGTATCAAGTCCGCCCGAATAAGCGAGAACTACTTTATCTTTCATTATTAACCTCCGAATTTGGAATTTTTCAATAAATTAATATACATCATTTTAATAGAATAATCAAGACAAAAATTTACCGATATATATAAGTAAGGAATGTTTTCCTTGAAATGAACCGCGCTGTCTGCTATTATATCATACGGTGCCGTTACAAAAGTACAAAAGACCTGAAAGGACATAATATGAACGGATATAAATGGGTGCTTGCAAGTGCTTCGCCGAGAAGAAAAGATATTTTGTCAACGTTGCTTGACGAATTCGAGATAAGGGTTTCGTCCTCGGAGGAAAAGCCGCTTGCTTCAACGCCGGAGGAGACAGTGAAAGCAATAGCTGCTTCAAAAGGACTTGATATTTTAAAGAATGCTTCGGAAAAGGAAATCATTATTGCCGCCGATACTCTTGTCTTTTGTGAGAACGAGATACTCGGAAAACCGGCGGACAGTCAGGATGCGTACAGAATGATAAAGCTTATCTCGGGGCGTTCGCACTATGTTGCTACGGGGGTCTTTGTCGGAGTGAAGGAAAACGGAGAAACGACGTATGATATCTTCTCCGAAAAAACCGAGGTCATTGTTGATAAGCTTTGCGAAGAGGAGATTGAAAATTACATTTCGACTTCGGAACCTTATGACAAAGCCGGAGCCTATGCGATTCAGGGGCTGTTTGGAAAGCATATAAAAGAGATCAGGGGAGATTATTACAATGTTGTTGGTTTCCCTTTAAATGCTTTTTATGATTATTGTAAAAAGAAAAAATTCATCGGCTTTGTATAAAATCACAAAAAGAATTAATAAAAATTTTTCATAAACGTTAAAATTGCTATTGATTATTTTATTTATAAGGTATATAATAGCGAGGAACAGTGAATAAGCGTTGCATAAAACGCATAAATATACAGAAGAGAGAGGCTTATATGATTAAAGTTGGTATTATCGGTTCAACCGGTTATGCAGGCCAGGAGATAGTAAGGCTGCTTCTTAACCATCCGGAGACCGAAATAGTTTGGTACGGGTCCCAGAGTTATGTGGACAAACGTTATTCCAATGTTTTTCCCAATATGTTTAAACTTGTGGATGATAAATGTCTCGGCGATGATTTTCCGAAGCTTTGCGAGGAGGCGGATGTGATTTTTACCGCTACTCCCCAGGGACTTTGCTCAAATCTGGTGAGCGACGATCTTTTGAACAAGGCGAAGGTTATCGATCTTTCTGCCGATTTCAGGATAAAGAATGTTGAAAGATATGAGGAGTGGTATGCTCTTAAGCACGGAAATCCGGCACTTTTGGACGAAGCGGTTTACGGTCTTTGCGAGATCAACCGTGAGGACATTAAAAACGCAAGGCTCATTGCAAACCCCGGATGCTTTCCCACCTGCTCGGTACTTAGCATTTATCCTCTTGTAAAGGAAAAAATGATCGATCCGTCGACCATAATAATCGATGCAAAGAGCGGAACCAGCGGTGCGGGACGTGGTGCCAAGCTTCCGAATCTTTTCTGCGAGGTAAACGAATCGATAAAGGCTTACGGTGTAACAAGCCACAGACATACACCCGAGATTGAGGACCAGCTTTCATATGCCTACGGCAGTGAGGTAATGATAAACTTCACACCTCATCTGGTTCCGATGAACCGAGGAATTTTGGTAACTGCCTATGCAAATCTTACAGGAGACTATAGCTATTCCGAACTCAGAGAAGTATATGAAAAGTACTACAAGGATGAATATTTCATCAGGCTTCTTGACGAGAATGTCTGTCCCGAAACCCGTTTCGTTGAAGGCAGCAATTTTGTTGATATCAATTTCAAGGTTGATAAGCGCACAAAACGTGTCGTAATGATGGGCGCGATCGATAATCTTGTGAAGGGTGCAGCCGGACAGGCAGTACAGAACATGAACATTATGTTCGGTCTTCCCGAGAATATGGGACTTAAGATTGTTCCGATGTTTCCTTAAATAAAGCGGCAGATAAGAAAGAGAGGTAATGATAAATGAGAAAAATGAAGGGCGGCGTTACAACAGCAAGAGGCTTCAAGGCTTCGGGAGTATATGCCGGAATCAGACATAAAAAGAAGGATATCGCACTTGTATACAGTGAAACCGACTGTGTGGCAGCAGGAACCTTTACGACAAATCTTGTGAAAGCAGCTCCTGTTTTCTGGTGCAAGGACATATTGAAGAACGGCATTCCGAAGCACGGGATGATTTTTAACAGCGGTATTGCAAATGCATGCATGGGCGAGCAGGGAAAAAAGGACAATTATGAGTTCGCTGAGGCCGTAGCAGCCGAGCTTAAAATCGCTCCCGAATCACTTTTCGTTGGATCAACGGGCGTTATCGGACAGCCGATGCCGATGAACGTTATCAAAAAAGCGGTTCCCGAGCTTGTGACAGCTTTAGGAGACGACGAGGCTGCAGCTCTTAATGCGACCGAGGCAATAATGACAACCGATACCGTTCCCAAGCAGTGTGCGGCTTCCTTCATGATAGAGGATGAGGAAATCGAAATCTTTGTCGGCGGCATGTCAAAAGGCTCCGGCATGATACATCCGAACATGGCAACCATGCTTTCTGTAGTTACAACAGATGTCAATATTGATGAAAAGCTTTTGCAGGAGGCGGTTTCAAAGGTTGTTTCGGAGACCTTCAACATGATAAGCGTTGACCGCGACACATCCACCAATGATACATTCATTGTTCTTGCCAACGGTGCCGCAGGAAACGAAAAGATCGTTAAGAAGAACAAGGATTATGATAATTTCGAGACAGCGCTCATGGTTGTCTGCAAGGATCTCGCAAAGCAGATGGCAGCAGACGGCGAGGGAGCAACCAGAATGATCGAGTGCAAGGTAAGAAATGCGAAGACAAAAGAAGATGCTGTCAAGCTTTCAAAATCCGTAGTCAGCTCAAGCCTTGTCAAAGCAATGGTTTTCGGTGCGGATGCCAATTGCGGAAGGATAATGTGCGCACTCGGTTATGCCGGTGCGGAGTTCGATCCGGACCATGTCGATATTTTCCTTGAAACCGAGATAGACGGTGATGAGAAAAAGCTTCAGCTGATCGCAGACGGTGTCCCGACAGCCTACGATGAGGAAAAAGCAAGCGATATGCTTTCACAGAAGGAAGTTACGATTAAGGTTGACGTTAAGGCCGGCTATGAAAAAGCTACTGCCTGGGGCTGCGACCTGACTTATGATTATGTAAAGATCAACGGCGATTACAGAAGCTGAGACTGATGCCGTTAAAAGAGGTGTAAGATGAATTTTACCGATAAAATGAATGAGGTTGTGTTTAAGGCGGAAACTCTTATCGAGGCTCTGCCCTATATACAGAAATTCAAGGATAAGATAGTTGTGGTCAAGTACGGCGGAAGCGCAATGCTTGATCCCGAGCTTAAAATGAATGTGATCAAGGACTGTGCTTTGCTAAAATTTGTCGGCATGCATCCGGTTATCGTTCACGGAGGCGGAAAAGAGATCAGCAAGTGGGTAGGTCTTCTCGGGCATGAGCCTAAATTTGTTGAAGGCCTTCGCGTGACAGATCCCGAAACAATGGAGGTTGCCGAGATGGTGCTCTCCAAGGTTAACAAAAGCCTGGTTACCATGCTTGAACAGATCGGCGTAAAGGCTGCCGGCATTTCAGGCAAGGACGGAGGAATGCTTACCTGCGAAAAGAAATATGCAAACGGTCAGGATATCGGTTTTGTAGGAAATGTTACCAAGGTAAAGACAGACATAATCAATACGCTGATCAATAATGATTATATTCCGGTAATCGCACCGATCGGCATGGATGTTTCCGGAAATTCCTACAATATAAACGCAGACGATGCGGCATGTGCCGTTGCTTCGGCGCTTAAGGCGGAAAAGCTTGCCTTCCTTACGGACATTGAGGGCGTATATAAGGACAAAAACGATCCTTCAAGCCTTCTATCGGTACTTACACTTACGGAAGCCGAAAATCTCATCGGTGACGGTTATGTCGGCGGAGGCATGATACCGAAGCTTAAGAACTGCATCGAATCGGTTAAGAGCGGAGTATCAAGAGTGCATATAATCGACGGCAGAAGCCCTCATTGCCTTCTGCTTGAGTTCTTTACCGATAAAGGTATCGGCACGGCAATCATAAAGGATGAAGCAGTATATAATTAATGGAAAGGAAAAGAATATGGACAGCAAAGCGATAATGTCGGAAGCGGAAGAGCTTTTGATGAAAACATATAACAGGTTCGGGATAGTTCTTGACCACGGTGACGGTGTTTATCTTTATGATAATGACGGTAAGGCTTATCTGGATTTCGGTTCGGGCATCGGTGTATTTGCGCTCGGATACAATAATAAGGAATATAATGATGCTCTCAAAGCTCAGATTGACAAGCTTGTGCACACTTCAAATCTTTTCTATAACGAGCCGGCCGTTAAGGCTGCCAAGGCGCTTACAAAGGCAAGCGGTATGGACAGGGTTTTCTTTACAAACAGCGGTACAGAAGCTGTTGAGGGTGCCGTAAAGCTTGCAAGGAAGTACTATTATAAAAAGAAAGGTGAGGCTTACAGCGAGATCATTGCTTTCGAGCATTCCTTCCACGGAAGGTCCATGGGTGCGCTGTCGGTAACGGGCACCAAACATTACAGAGAGCCCTTTGAACCTCTTGTTGGCGGAGTGAAATGGGCTGAGTATAACAATTTCGATTCTGTGCTTTCAAATATCACAGATAAAACGGCTGCCATTATAATGGAAACCGTACAGGGCGAGGGCGGAATTTATCCCGCCGACAAGGATTTTATTTCCAAAGTAAGAAAAGTTTGCGATGAAAAAGATATAGTTCTCATCCTTGACGAGATTCAGTGTGGTATGGGCAGGACCGGAAGCATGTTTGCCTATGAGCAGTACGGAGTGAAGCCGGATATTGTGACTTCGGCCAAGGCTCTTGCCTGCGGCGTTCCTTTCGGCGCTTTTGCTGCGACAGAGAAGTTTGCGGCTGCTTTTGAGCCCGGCGACCACGGAACAACCTACGGCGGAAATCCTTTGGCATGCGCAGCATCCGCAAAAGTGTTTGAACTTTTTGAAAAGGAAAAGGTGCTTGAAAATGTGAAGGAGACAGGCGCTTATCTTTCTGCAAAGCTTGATGAACTTACGGACAGGTATCCGATCATCAAGGCCCACAGGGGTCTGGGTATGATGCAGGGCCTTCAGATCGACAGCTCCGTCAAGGTGGGAGCACTCGTTACCAAATGTATTGAAAAAGGCATGCTTGTCCTTTCCGCAGGAGGGAATGTTTTAAGGCTTCTTCCTCCGCTTGTCATCAGAAAAGAGGATGTTGACAAGGCAGTTTCCATAATCGAAGAGGTCATTTCCGATAACTGATAAGTATAAGCCCGCGATATGCGGGCTTTATTTTTTTCTTGTGTTTTGTTTTTTTTTATGATATTATAAAAAAGGATATCGGCCGGCTGCGATACTTTTACAGGAGGTGTCGTATGCGACTGAAAAAATTATTGATTTTGTTGCCGGTTTTATGTCTTCTGGCATGCGGAGTAAAGAATAATGGCTCGGGAAAAGAAGAAAAAAAAGAAAAAATCGAAATATCCGATGTGGCTACCGAAGCCGTTGCGGATGCTTCTGGGCCTGCCGGATCTGGTATTGAATTTGATACAGAAGATCCCGACGCTGTCATCTTTGCTTTCATTTGCGGAGAAGTTCAAAAACCGGGGGTCTACGAAATAAAAACAGGCAGCAGGAAAGTAGAACTGCTTGAATGTGCGGGAGGGTTTACCGAAAGGGCGGCAACCGACGTGGTGAATCTTGCCGAACAGGTTAATGACGGCGATATGGTCTACATTCCCTCAAAAGAAGAGGCGGCTTCGGGGGAATACAAAGCCGAAGATGAGAAAAAAGACAGCCTTGTGAACATTAACAAAGCCGACGCAGCTGCCCTGAGCAAACTGCCCGGCATCGGTGAAACACGGGCTGAAGCGATAATTAAATACAGAAAGAAGCACGGCGATTTCAAGAAAACCGAGGATATAATGAATGTCAGCGGAATAGGAGAAGCTACATATCATGAGCTTGAAGACTGGATCACCGTGTGAGAAAGGTGTTTTTATGGCCAGAAAAGTGTTGGTAGTTGATGATGAAAAGCTGATCGTTAAGGGACTTAAATTCAGTCTTGAGCAGGACGGAATGGAAGTTGACTGTGCCTATGACGGACTGGAGGCGATGGAGAAGATACGAAACGGTAATTTCGATATCATTCTTCTTGACGTTATGCTTCCCGAAAAAGACGGATTTGAGATCTGTCAGGAAGTAAGGGAGTTTTCGGATGTCCCCATCATCATGCTGACGGCCAAGGGTGAAGACATCAACAAGATTTTAGGACTTGAATACGGTGCCGACGACTACATTACCAAGCCTTTCAATATACTTGAGGTTAAGGCAAGGATCAAGACCATCCTTAAAAGAGCCGAAAGAAAAGCCGGAACAGGCGATTCGGCCGACAAGTCAAAGAAGACGGTTTACAACGGTGACGGTTTCTTTCTTGACGGAGATGCAAGACGCGTTGTGATCGACGGCGTTGAGATGAACCTTACATCAAAGGAATTCGATCTTCTTGATTTTCTTGTTACAAACAAGGGCAAAGTATATTCAAGGGACGATTTAATGAACATGATCTGGGGCTACGGCTATCCCGGTGATGCCCGCACAGTTGATGTGCATATACGTCGTCTTCGCGAAAAAATCGAAAAGAATCCAAGTGAACCCAAGTATGTACATACAAAGTGGGGCGTAGGATATTATTTTAATGATTAAAAATTTTCTAAAAAGAATCTATAATCTGCATGTTATTATTTCTCTTGCCATGCTGATACTTGTTTATTTTGCCTGTAAAATGACGACTACGGGCCTGACCAACGTGTACAGAAAAGGCTTTGAGGAGAAAAGACAGCTGCAGGTTTCCGGCTATGCTTCGAGAATGTCAAACCAGCTGACCGTAACCGACTATCTGAATTCTGCCAACAGGACAATTGAAAACGAGTTTGATATCGTTGCCGAAATCTACCATGGCAGGATCATAGTCATTAGTTCGTCCTTAAACGTGCTGTATGACACTTATTCGCGTGCGGAAGGCAAAACCGCCATCAACCCTGCCATGATAAAGGCAATGCAGGGCGAAAACAATATCGATTTTGACTGGAAAACTGAATACGGAAGCTATGCATACGGCATAACGGGTGCATCGTCCAATTCAAGGCTCGGTGTTATCTATATTGTTTTTTCGATTGAAGATGAAGCAAATACACTGAGAAGGATTGCAAGAAATTCCAATATTTTTACCCTGCTCATCATGATAATCGTTATATTGATAAGCAATATACTTTTAAGCATGCTGATAAGGTCATCGAGAAAAAATAAAAAGAATCTTGAGAAAATATCATCGGGTAATTATGATGCAAAGCTTGACGAAAACGGCATATGGGAATTCCGTTCGACTGCCTATGCCGTGAATGAGATGCTTGAAAAGGTAAAGGCCACTGAGGAAAGCCAGAGGGAATTTGTTTCGGACGTGTCACATGAGCTGAAAACACCGATGGCATCGATGAAGGTTCTTGCGGAGTCGCTGCTTTCACAGGAATATGACGATCCTGCTATCTACCGGGAATTCCTGTCAGATATCAATGAAACGATAGACAGGGAAAACAGGATAATACAGGATCTGCTTCTGCTTGTAAAGATGGATAAGAAGGCCGATACGCTAAATACCTCGCTCTGCAGCATGAATGAGATACTGGAGGTCGTTATCAAGAGAGTAAAACCTCTTGCGGAAGAAAAGAAGATCACGGTTATCTTTGAAAGCTACAGGGAGATAAAGGCAGAGGTCGACGATTCGAAGCTTATCATGGCACTGACAAATATAGTCGAAAACGGTGTCAAATATAACGTTGACAACGGCGAACTGAGAATTGGCCTTAATTCCGATTCGGGCTATGTGTACATTACGATAGAGGACTCGGGCATAGGTATTTCCGATGAGGCACAGAAGCATATATTCGACCGGTTCTACCGTGTCGATAAGGCAAGGGCAAGACAGACCGGAGGTACCGGACTGGGCCTTGCGATTGCAAACGATGTAGTTAAATTGCATGGCGGTGAGATAAAGGTGTTCAGCCGCGAAGGAATGGGTACATCCTTTACCATAAGGCTGCCGATAAGCTCGAGTACAGAATCGGTAAAGATAATAGAAGAAGTTGTAAAGTAGGTATTTATCATGAAGCCAGAAATCAAAAAGCTATTGTTTGTTCTGTCTGTGGCGCTTATGCTCGCAGGCCTGGTTTCCTGTGCAAAAAAAAGCGAATCCAAAAACGGAAAGCTTTCAATGTATGTCATTGACAAGAATTCGTTTTCGGTCGAACAGGTAGCGTACAGCGCAAAGGGCTCGAGTCCGCTTGATAAGATCAAAAACCTTTTAGCCGACCTTCAGGCTTACAGAGACGATACCTTCAGTTCGCCTGTCCCTGAGAGTATCACGCTTAAAAACTGGGAGCTTTCGAGTGGTATTGTTTCTTTGTATTTTGACGAAAGCTATTACAATCTGACTGTATATGACGAAGCGCTTGTAAGAGCGGCGCTTGTCAGGAATTTCTGCCAGTTTGCCGAAATCAGCGGCGTAAATATCTTTATCGGTGAACAGGCCCTTGTAATCGACGGGAAAGCTACGGGTACGATGACAAATGACAGCTTTCTTGACAAGCTGAGCTTTACGGAAGGCACAACCGAGCTGATCCTTTATTTTCCTTCGGATGCGAGCGGCAAGCTTAAGAAAATAAAGAGAGAAGCGGCTCTCGGCTCTTTTTATACCGATGAGCAGCTCATAATCGAAAATTTGATAAAAGGCCCCGATTCATCCGAGAAGGATATTGTTCCCTGCATACCGAAGGGAACAAGGCTTTTAAATGTTGTTACCAAAGACAGAGTGTGTTATGTTAACCTTTCCAGAGAATTTCTTAATCTGTCCGATGATAACAGTCCGGAGCTTACAGTCTATTCTATCGTAAATTCTCTGACGGAGCTTCCTGAAATAAGCAGTGTGGTGCTTAACGTAAACTGGGAAAACATTGAGTTTTACGGTGATGTCTATTGTATTGACAATCTGACTTTCAATTATGATGCACTTGAAAACAGTGATAATCTTTAATTTAAGGAGTTGAAAATGAAACGACCGGTTGTGTTGATGGCCGGTGCGTATGTTCTTGGTATTTTTACGGCAAGGTTTAAGGGAAGCCTCCTTTTTCCTGCCTTGTTTCTGATCATTTCCCTTATAATTCTGATAAAATCCGGTAAAAAAACGTCTGTTCTGGCCCTTACGGCATTTCTTTTAACAATTTCTGCACTTTTTTTCGTCCTTGGCCTTTATAATATGGAAAGAACAGAAAATAAATTCATATGCGAAAAACTTGCTGAAGATGACGAAGGTGAAGCTGTTTTTACGGCAGTCGTCGAGTCGTGCTGCGGCAGTGACGGAAAATATCGTATCGAAGCAAGTCCGATCCTTATAAAACAGAATAATAAAGAGTATAAGACGAAAAACGAAAGGCTGATGCTGTATCATTTTGAACAGCTTTCCGCGGGAAACATCATAGAAGTCAAAGGAAAATTCAAGGCATACCCCGGAATCATTAATGACGGAGACTTTGACACAAAAGGATTCTACAAATGTAGAAATATTGGGGCATATGTATATCCTGATAAACTTGTTAAAACAGGCAGGAATGAAAGTGCCGTTTATATGCTGAAATATGCACTCGAAAAGCTGAGGAATGGAGTTACCCGTTCTTTTATCCTGGTTTTTGGTACAAAGCGGGGCGGAGTTCTTTCCGCAATGTTCACCGGAGACAAAACAAGGCTTGAAGAAGAGGTTAAGGAAAGTTATAAGACCTCCGGCATCGGACACCTGCTTGCAATTTCCGGCCTGCACATTTCCATGATCGGAATGAGTATATATGTTATGTTTAGAAAATGCGGTAAGAGCATAGGCTTTTCCGGCGGTTTGGCAATGATGTTTTTATTTCTTTTCTCGTTGTTTTCCGGAGAACAGGTATCCTGCATCAGAGCCGGCACCATGCTCTGTTTTATCATCGGAGCAAAATATTTCGGCAGAAAATATGACCTGCTTACTGCGCTTTCGTTTTCTGCTCTGGTAATACTTATCAAGAATCCTCTGTATCTTTCGGATGCTTCGTTTCTTTTGTCATTTTCAGCCGGGGCTGCCGCAGGGCTCGCGGGTTTTGTCAGCAGAAAGGCAGAGCTTGTCGGAAAAGGAAAGATAAGGCAGAAGATGATACGGGCTATTATGTTTTCCTTTATGCTTCAGATGCTGATACTGCCGGTGCAGCTTGATCTGTTTTATACTTACAATGTTTACTCGCCGCTTATTAATGTTCTTTTGGTTCCTCTGATGCCTGTACTTCTTGTCTTTTCTCTGGCATCACTTATTGCTTCTTTGTTTTCGCCGTTTCTTACGCATTATCTTTCGCTTCCGGCAAAGCTGATACTGGATCTTTATTTTGATTCGGGAGGCTTTGCAGGTGAACTGCCGGGTGCGAGAGCGGTCAGCGGCAGGCTTAAGCTTTATCATTTTCTGATAGCTTTGATAATTGTAGGCTTTATATTATTTTTAACTGTCAGAAGTCAGCATAAAACAGCCTTTGCGGTATCTTCCCTGATGCTTGTGCTTCTGATCGGGTTTCCGGAAAAAGGCTTTGAGTTTTACCAGCTTTATGTTGGTCAGGGTGCCTGCTATGTGATTTTTTCGGACGGAGATGTCATAGTGTGCGACTGCGGAAGCATGGATAAGGATGATATTTACGAGCATACTCTGCTTCCTTTTCTGTATTATCACGGCTATGACAGGATTGATTATTGCATTGTAAGCCATGCGGACAAAGATCATTTCAGCGGCTTTGAAGAAATGCTTGAGGAAGCGGACTTCAGACCATGCTTCATAATCCCTGAATATAAGGATATGAGTGCCTATGCCCCGGTGCTTGATGCTGCTAAAAATGACAGAGCCGATATGGTTACGACAGGCTCATTCAAAAGCATTAAATTGGCTGGACTAAGGCTTGAGATGCTGTTTCCCGATACTGAAAATGCCGGTAAGCCGGATAATGACAGCTCGGCGGTTTTTAAGCTTGTTGACGGAGACAGGACAATATTGTTTACGGGCGATATTTCCGCCGAGAAAGAGAGGTATATAATTAAACAGTGCGAAGAAAAGGCATATCAGCTAAAAGCTGACGTTTTGCTGGTTGCTCACCACGGCAGCCGTTTTTCCACATGTGATGAATTTCTTGAAAAAGTGCAGCCGGATATCGCAATGATTTCCTGCGGAATCAACAATTCCTACGGACATCCGGCAAAAGAAACAATTAAAAAGTTAAAGAAAACCGGATGTGAAATACATATCAGTTCAAAGGAAGGGCAATACCGTATCGTCCATTAAAGGTTGACAAAAATCTCCTTAAAGGTTATACTAATAACGATAAGCAGTTCAGGAGGTTGATCGGTGAAAAAACGGTTTGTCGGATATTACAATCCTTCGGTAATCTTAACATATACGGGAGTGGTTTCTACCTGCCTCAGCATGTATCTTTCTTTTCACGGGATATTTAAATGGGGATTCTTTTTCATGATGTTCGCGGGACTTTGCGATATGTTCGACGGTGCGGTTGCGAGAAAGATCAAACGTAATGACAGTGAAAAGAAATTCGGTATACAGATCGATTCGCTTTGCGATCTGGTGTGCTTCGGTGTAAATCCGGCAGTGACGGGAATTCTTCTTTATGCGAGATACGGTCATAAGGATACAATGATAATCGGTTATTTCGCCGGTGTGCTTCTGATACTTGCCGCGGTCATAAGGCTTGCTTATTTCAACGTGACCGAGGAAGAGAGACAGCAGCAGACCACGGAGAGAAGAAAATATTATCAGGGACTTCCCGTGACAAATTCCTGTCTGATGGCGCCTCTTGCATACATAATCGGCTCGCTGATCTCAAAATGCAAGGTACTTCCTTATGTATACAGCGGAGCGCTTTTGCTTACTGCTTTTCTTTTCGTTTATAATTTTAAGATGCCCAAGCCTCACGGAAAGGCCAATGCGATAATCATAATTCTTGCGTGGTGCCTGTTCTTTGGCGTACTTGCAGTCTAGATAAAGATAAAGGAAAGATGAAATGGAACTGAATGCTTATAAAGACCGAAACGGTAATATTATCAAAAAAAAACTTAAATCCGGAAAAGCAATTGATTTTCTTTACAATAATTCTTTCGGAAGGGGTTGCCTTAAGGTTTTAAGCTCCGTGACTCTCGCAAACATTGAAAGAGCGTTTCTGAACAGCCGTATTTCCACGCTGATAATCGATCCTTTCATAAAGAAAAACGAAGTGGATCTGCGGGATTACATACCCAGGAAATATAAATCCTTTAACGATTTCTTTACCAGACAGGTGAAGGAAAACAGAAGACCGGTTTCGGATGATCCCGATGCACTCATATCGCCTTCGGACGGCAGAATATCTGTTTACAGGATAAATAGTGACTCTGTATTTAAAATTAAAAACAGCCTGTACAATATTGAAAGCCTGACAGGCAGCAAGAAGCTTGCCGACTATTATAAAAACGGATGGTTCATACTGGTAAGGCTTTGCGTGGATAATTACCATAGGTACTGCTATGCGGCTGACGGCATGAAGAGCATGGATATAAGAATCAACGGAACCCTTAATACCGTAAATCCGATGGTATATGATTTCGCTGATGTCTATACAGAGAATACAAGACAGTACTGTACCATATACCGTAAGGGCGGAGTCAAGGTAACTCAGATCGAAGTGGGTGCAATGGGTGTCGGAAGGATCACAAACCATCATCCCGAGGAAGCGGATGTAAAGCGCGGCGAGGAAAAGGGTTACTTTGAGTTCGGAGGATCTTCGATAGTTCTTCTGCTTCCAAACAGAGGCTTTGAGCCCGAGATCGATTTTGTTCTTAACACCGCAATAGGTTATGAAACCGAAGTAAAATACGGGGAGAAGATCGGAAGCTTTAATAAAGGGTGATGCTTTGAAGAAGATTAGAAGCGATATTCAGAATAATACATTTTCACATATCTACCTGCTCTATGGTTCGGAGGATATACTTAAAAGGCAATACCGTGATAAGCTGGTAAAGGCGATGATGCCCGATGCCAGCGAAATGAACCTGAATTATTTTAACGGTGAGGATATAACGGCGGAAAATATTATTTCGCTGTCCGAGACCATGCCTTTTTTTTCGGAGCGCAGACTTATATGCATAAATGATTCGGGCTTTTTTAAGTCTTCGTCCTCCTTTGCCGATTATGTTGAAAATGCACCGGACTATACTTACTATATTTTCACGGAAAAAGAGGTCGATAAAAGAAACTCCCTTTTTAAATACGTTTCCGCATCCGGATATTGTACGGAAATCACTTTGCCCGGAAAAAACGAGCTGATGACCATGGCGGCTGTTTTCTTAAAAAACAGGGGCCTTTTGATTTCGGAGTATGACTGTGAATATCTGATCGATAAAATAGGCACCGATATGGCAAGGCTGCAGACGGAGCTTGAGAAGCTTTCTGCATACTGCATGGGAAAGGAGAGTGTCGAAACAGGAGATATCGATGAGATCTGTTCCGAAATTCCGGAGGGCAGGATATTTGCAATGCTCGATGCGATAATGGCATCGGATTCCGACAGGGCCTTCGGTCTTTATTACGATCTTTTATCGGCCCATGAAAAGCCGATGAACATACTTTTCATGCTGAACAGAAGCTATGACCAGCTTTACCGCTGCTCACTGCTTTTTGATGAAGGAAAAGGAAATGCCGAGATATCAAAGGAAACAGGCCTGAGGGATTTTCAGACCGAAAAGTATTTAAGGCTTGCCCGGAAAAAGAAAAGGGCAGAAATACACGGAATACTTAGACAGGGAATTGAGCTTGAAAAGAAAGTAAAAAGCGGCGATCTCGACGAAAAAATTGCTGTTGAAATTTTTCTTGTAAAAAACCTTGGTTTGTAGTATAATACATCAGTACGTTAAAATAACGTCAATCCGGAAGTGTATCGAAGTGGTCATAACGGCCCTGACTCGAAATCAGGTAGCCCTCCGGGGCTCGTGGGTTCGAATCCCACCGCTTCCGTTTTTTGTCGTAAGGAGGGGCCCGTCGCGAAGCGATGGGACCCTCCTTACGACAGCCGGTCCGCGCTTCTCGCCGAAGTGGCATCGAATCCTTGCGGATTCGATCAATGGCGCCTGACGCGGTTAATTCAAAGGAACATCGAACATAGTGAGATGTTTCTTCCATTCAATGTTCGGCCAGGCGACGTTCGGGCGAAGCCCGAATGTTGTTTTCTCAAAAAAATATTTAAAAAAACATTTGACATTTATTGTCAAAAATAGTATTATATTAGGGTGCCTGTATAAAACGTCCGTGTCCTGTTTTGTGCAGACCTTCATGCGAATAATATTGTAAAGAGATTCAATAGGAGGAACTCGAATTGGCTAATATTAAGTCTGCAAAAAAGCGTATCTTAGTAATTGAGACCAAGACTCTGAGAAATAAGATAATCAAGTCAAGGGTTAAGACTTTAGTAAAGAAGGTTGATGCTGCCGTGGCTGCCGGTGACAAGACTTTGGCTACCGAAGCTCTTAAGAATGCTGTTGTGGCAATTGATAAAGCTCAGGCTAAGGGTGTTTATCATAAAAACAATGCTGCAAGAAAAGTCTCGGGATTAACTAAAAAAGTTAACTCCATGACCTAAGTCACTTTTTATGATTATTTGACCTGTCCATGGAGAGTGGGCAGGTCCTTTTATTTTATTGGAAAAGAGGAAAGAAGTTTTGAAGTTAAAGAATATTATTAATAATTCCCGCAAATGTATCTGCATGGCTTGCATATTGGCCGTGCTTGCGACCGGCTGTTCTTTTTTTGGTGAAAGTTCATCAGAATCTTCGGCTGAATCAAATGTGATCACAATTACCCCGAAGGAAGCAACGAATGCTCCGGACAGTTCATCCGTAATCCCCGATGGCTCGGTAATTGAATCGTCTTCGGAAGAAATTCCCGCAGATACACATGAGAACATGTATCGCAATGAGCTCAGCAACGAGTGGATGGAAGATGCCTATATTAACAAACGCCCCATCGCGATAATGTATAATAACAGTGTACACGGTGTGCCTCAGTGCGGAATCAGCAAAGCCGAGGTTGTTTATGAATGTATCGCCGAGGGCGGTATAACTAGACTTATGGGCATTATCAAACAATACGATAAACTTACCGAATTCGGTTCAATAAGAAGTGCGAGATCCTACTTCGTACAGTGGGCTATGGAGTACAATGCCGTTCTTTGCCATTGCGGCGGTCCGCAGATATATGTTGCCAACTGGTTAAAGAAGGTTGACAGACTGGACGGAACCTCACTTGTGGGAACGATCTATTACAGAACGGCGGACAGGGTTTCTCCGCATAACGTTTTCGGAAACGGCAATCTCTTGCTTGAAGGCTTTAAGAAATATAATATAAGTGCCGATTATACAAATACCTACAAAGGTGAGCATTTCGTCTTTGCAGACGAGTCTGCTCCTGTAGAATTGGCAGACGGAAGGGATGCTAACAAGGTTTCGGTTCCTTATCACCATAATAAACCGTACTTTGTATATGACAGTACTTCTAAACTATATAAGCGCTTCCAGTTTGACGGTCCTCACATTGACGGAACAACAAAGGAACAGATAGCGTTTAAGAATATTATCATCCAGTATGCGGTCGGAAGAACTCTGGACGGAACCGCATATCAGGAATATGACGTAATCGGAAAAGGCAAGGGTGTATATATCACCAACGGAAAGGCAATCGATATCACATGGAAGAAAACCGGAGATTATATGCCTACAAAGTATTTTGACGCTTCCGGCAACGAACTGGTTCTGAATACGGGTAAGACTATTGTATGTGTTTGCCCTCCCGAAATGGAAAAGCTTAATTCAATCAGCTGATCGGAGTTTTAATGAGCACTTATAAAATCATTGCAAGTGACGGCAAAGCCAAAAGTGCCGAATTTATCACTGTTCACGGAAAGGTGATGACTCCCGTTTTTATGAATGTCGGCACCGTGGGTGCGATAAAGGGAGCTGTGTCTTCACCGGATCTTGAAACGATAGGAACCCAGATCGAGCTTTGCAACACCTATCATCTTCATGTAAGACCCGGAGACGGGATAGTTAAGCAGATGGGCGGCCTGCATAAGTTTATGAACTGGAAAAGACCGATACTGACGGATTCGGGCGGCTTTCAGGTGTTTTCTCTTGCAAAGC
>DFFN01000219.1:0-2964 GCA_002369525.1 Lachnoclostridium sp. UBA3775
TTTTTATCTCCTCGTATGCTTCCTCAATCAGCTCGCGGTACTTTGTTTCATCCTTGGTAACTGAATAGCCGTTGTGATACATATCCGCCAGTTTATACTTGCACCAAAGGCTGCCATTGCCTTCGACTCCCTTTGAAAAATAGTAGAAAGCTTTGTCATAATCCTGCTCACCATGCTGGCCGTAGTACCACATGTATCCCAGTTCCTCCATGGCATCTATGGAACCGCTCTCCGTTGCCATCTCCAGATACTTGATTTCAAGGTCAAATCGCTTTTTGGAACAGTAATGCCATGCAAGTTCGCACATATATTTCGGATCTTTGGTCTCCTCAATCAGAAAGCTCAGAGCCTCAATGAAAGTGAATTCATCATCCGGTGTCGGATTGCTGTTATCGTAGTATGTTTGTAAAGCCGCAAGGGCATCTGCATTCGTCATATGGCACCTCCCATTCATCTTTTTTCTTCTGTTTTTCGTTGAAGAACTGTTAAAAGTAATGTTTTTGGTTTTGTGTTGGCCACAGTATAACAAATTAGATGTCCTATAAAAATACCCGCACCAGGGAACGTTTGTCTTTGATATCGCACCTGCCTATCTTTCGCCACTGCCGGCAGACGAGTTCAGGGCACATCTTCTGTAAAAAATAAAAAACGAAGGGCTGCAAAGGGCCTTAACAACAGGGAGCCCGGCCTCTTAATGAGGCCGGGCTCCCCGGCTTTACTTTCCGTCAGGAAAACTTGTGAAGTTCTCTGTCTCCGCTTCGGGATATCCGTATTTTTCTCCCGCATCGGAAATTGCTTTGATCAGAAAGCTCATACTTTTTGCAAGATTTCTCATGGTCTGCAAACCCTCGGCATCTTTTTCCACATCGGCGGCAGTAAAACCGTGAACCTGATTCCAGTAAGTTGACGAAGCAAGAGGCATCCCGCTGATCAGATGTTTTCATGTACTTTCGGACTATATCAACTATACTGTCATATTATCATATTCTCCGAATTAACACAACAATCTTCTTATGCGATCCGTGATCTGCCGTAACTGTGATATACGCAAAAAAAGAGACCGCAGTCAAAATGCTACAGTCTCTTTGCTCATTTTTTTCAGATCCGCTGTCACTTCGTTCCGGCAAAGTCCCCGTTTATCGGAAAGGTGAAATAGGTATCCGGATACGGTTCATTTTCAAGAGTAAAATGCCACCATTCCTCTTCAATGGGCTTAAAGCCATGCTTTATCATTACATCCCGGAGCAGCATACGGTTTGCATACTGTTCCTCGGTAATATCCTTATAATCAGGATGCGAAAGCTCACCAAAATAATCAAAGGTTCCGCCCATATCCACTTCTTTTCCGGTTCTCATATCAAAAAGCGTAAGATCAACGGTGCTTCCTCTGCTGTGGCCCGAATGCTCTGCAATATATCCTTCTGGGAAAAGCACGTCCTTCTCCAGTTCCGGATAAAAATACTCCTTCATGCGCGTATCGTCCGTATCAAGAGCCCAATTCATGAAATTTGTGACTGCCATCTGAGGGCGGTAGGCATCAAATATCTTTAACCTGTACCCTTTCTCCTTAAGTTCGTCGCCGGCTTCCTTAAGAGCCTTTGCCGCTTCTTTTGTAAGCAGGGCGATCGGCTGCTCATATCCGTCGATCCTGTCGCCGACGAAATTATAGGTCGAATAATACCGGATCTCAAGTATGGCATCGGGAACTGCCTCGGACAGCACCGCAAAATCGGAAGGATCGTTAGAAAGCTTTACGCCGTCCTCGCCGACTGTGACCTCAGTCCCGGCAGCCGGATCAGCCTCTCCGCCGTTTACCGTAGCCTCGGGGGTTCCCGCATCAGCAGTAACATCTGAAGGCTTCAGCTCACTGCAGCCAAGGTTTTTAAACGAATCGATCACGACCACGCAGTCGGCCGATACCTTCTGCATCACATATTTCATTTTTTCTTCCGGAATAGCCACGCAGCCGCCGGTATAGGGCTTTTTGTCGCCGAAACAATGAAGGAATATTGCGGAACCGAGTCCGGCTGTTCCTTTATCATTATAGCTTATGTTAAGGCAATAACGATACTCATACGCATAATCCACTATATGCTCGCTATCGTCAACGTTAAGCCCCGGATTTTCGGAAAGCTTCACGAGCTCGTTATAATGCATGCCGTTATTTACATCCCCGGACCAGTAATAATCATCGTCGACCTTCACATAGGGGATGGCACAGCCCGGATCGTCGGCGATACCGAAGGCTCTGTTAAAGGAAAAAGTACCTACGGGTGTCATGCCGTCGCCTTCCTTGGTCTTTCCGAGTCCGTTGCGCCCGATAAATCCCGGTGTGCTCATGATCATCTTCCACTTGCCGTTCTCGTCCTTTTCGTGCATGGAGACCCATGCCGTGGATGTCCCGTGGGCGCATATCACAAAAAGCTGTTTCGCATCTTTTGCCTGAGAAAGAGCCGCAACCCATTCGGGTGAGGGAGATTCCGTCTCTTTTCCGCTGAAAGTCACGTTTTCGGTAGTTTCAGCGGATTCCGAACTTTTATCCTTGCCTTTCTTTTCGCCGCAGGCAAGCAGCCCGCACATGAGGCACAGAACGATCATAATTAACTCTAAACGTCTTTTCATTTGAATACTCCTTTTATTTTTTGCCCATCATCAAAAAGGTCATGCCTTTCCCGGAGCGTTATTTCCGCGTCCGGGAAGTTTTTCGCCTCCCGGATAGGACTTGACTATCTCATAGTTTTTGAGCCTCTTGCTCTTTTAGTTTACGGACTCATCCACATTTGAGCTAAGATTAAAGCCTCATAATTGTTACAAAACTCTTTTACTTCTTCTATATCCGCCATTGCTTTTTTCCTCTCATTTTCTGCTTTTTGTTTGCGTTATTTTTGAGTCCCTTGCGACCCTTATGCCGTAAGTATATCATGAAAAACGCACCAAATATGCACCACTTACACCCCTCTTTGC
>DFFN01000219.1:3014-13267 GCA_002369525.1 Lachnoclostridium sp. UBA3775
CAACTAAAAAGCCGGAAGAAACATCATGCAGACAGCAAAACGTGATAAGGACATTCATTTGCAGTCATATCAAAGACAGTTCACTCTCAGCCTCCTGTCGATCCGACCACGGTAGAGAAACCGAGAAAGTAAAATTTGCCGTCCAGTTCTATGCAGTAGAAGCTCATATCATATACAAGGTTTCCTTCCTCAAATTTGCCGAGGCTTACTTCGGTGACTCCGGGAAAGGCTTTTAACATATCCTCGTTCCAGTCATCGTAACCGTCATATTCTTCCGTGGGGATCCCGTTCTCGCCTGCCTTATCCCAGGAGACCTGTTTGGTTCCGAAAGGATTCTTTCCGTTATCTTTGGTAATATCATAGAGATATTCGTAAATGCGCTCTGCTTGGTCCTCATAGGCGTCAGGATACTTGTCAAGCTGCTTTTGCATATCATCGGGCAGCCCCTTTCTCAAAGCTTCAAGGTCGATAAGGTCGTCTTCAAACTCGCCCTCCTCATCAAGAGGCAATCCCAAAGCCTCAGCATTATTGACGAGACTCCTGAAAAGCGCATATGACTCCTTCGCGTCAAGGCCGTAAGTCAGGATATCCTCTTCATCCTCCTCCATCTTGTCATTAAAAGCCATTATAAGCGCACAATCAGACACTGCCACAAGTTCATCATCATTGAAACCGTTATTGAGATAATCTGTCACAACGGAATACAGTTCATACAAAGAATCCGCTCCCTTCGGAAGAAGTATTTCATCCTTTTTCTCTTCTGCGGTACTGTCTTCAGGAGTTTCCGTCGGAGTTTCGGTCGGAATTTCCATCGGGATTTCCGTCGGAATTTCTGTCGGGATTTCCGTCGGAGTTTCGGTCATAGTTTCAGATTCACCGGACTGCTCAGTCATGGTGCTTTCTTTCTCGTCCTTCGCCGAGTCCTTGCTTCCGCAGGCAGCAAGTCCTATTGTCATTGCGGCCGCTGTCATAATCACCATAATCTTTCTTAACATTTTAAGGCTCTCCTTTGTCGTAATTTAATACTATTATAACACCCGGTATTTTCCCGTTCAACTCTATTTTTGATGCCAAATATATTTTCCCCGTCATCGCTGTTTGTCTTTCTCTGTCTCATTCCGATAAATACCTCCCGGGCAGCAAGAGAAAGATTATTTTTTGCAGTATCTGGTCTCATCGTTTCTTCCGGATCAAGTTCAGGCTTTGATATTTGAAACATCTCATCTATTCCTTTTCCCTTAAGCTGTTCTTCGTCCTTTATCATCCCCGCGAACGCTATGACCGGTTTTGCATACTTCTTTGCCATATCGGCTATGGTGCCGGTGACTTTCCCCATCAGGCTCTGTGCATCAAGACTGCCCTCAGCAGGCATGGATGACGAGAAATATAAAGAACTCTGTGACGAATTCGGGAATCATATCCGCGAATCTCTCAGAAAATCCGACATATTTATGCGCAACCGCAACAACCGTTATTTCGTCCTGCTTACCGATATCGATCAGGCTTCGATTGAAACGGTTGTCTCAAATTTTCTTAATTCCTGGCGAAGCACTCACGGGAACAGACTCATGATTTTGGACGAGAACGAATTTGTCGATAATTCCGCAGGCGGAAAGAATCCCGCCCGTCCCGAAGGCTTTCAGATCGCAGTTGTGGATGATGATGTGGTAAATCTTCAGCTTGCAGGCCGGATCTTAAGCAAAGCCGGCTTCTATGTTGCCGCGCTCAAATCAGGTCCGGCGCTTCTCGATTATATTGAAAACAACACTCCAAGCCTTATTTTGCTCGATATAAATATGCCCGTAATGGACGGTGTCGAGACTCTTGCAGAAATCAGTAACCGAAAGCTTGTCGACGAAAAAGCCGGCGATACAGACTATCTAAAGGCTCATCACACAGAGCTTTCTTCGCTTATTGAGGAAAAATGTAAAGTGATAAGGGATATTTTATAAATTAAAACTGTATCCCGCGATCACCCCGAAAAGTCCCGATATGAGTATTATCATTATCGGGCTTTTCTTTTTTAACGCGGGAAAGATTATAATAACAAAGATCACAGCGCTTATGACAGATGAAACTGCTTTTGTGCTTTCTCCCGGTATAAAAACCTCCATACCCAGTGAAACAAGAGCTGCTGCGATCATTCCGACTACAGCAGGCTTTAAGCCGGTCATAGCCCCCTGAATCGTCCTGCTCTTTTTGAATTTCTCATAGGTACACGCGACAAGCAGTATGATTATAAAAGATGGAAGTACAACTCCCGCGGTTGCACAAATCGCGCCGGGTATCCCACCGGTGGTGCGTCCGATAAATGTTGCCATATTTACCGCAAACGGTCCAGGGGTAGATTCGCTGACAGCGATAAAATTTATGATATCCTCCGTATCCGCCCATCCGTGCGATAAAACTTCGGACTTTATCAGCGGGATCATCGCATAGCCTCCGCCGAATGTAAACAGTCCTATCTTAAAAAATGTCCAAAAAAGTTCAAGCCAGATCATTTTACCTTGCTCCTTATCATCGAGTATATGACTCCCGTAAGAGCACAGGCAATGATCACAACAATAGCATTGACATCAAAAAATATGACCAGCCCTGCGGCAGAAATCATCAGGATATACGACAGAAGTTCCTTCGGGCTTTGCTTAAACATGGAAATCAGCGCCTTAAGTATCAACGCAAGCACTCCCGCTCTGATTCCAAAGAAAGCATAGCGTACTATCCTTAATTCCCTGAATGCTTCAAAAAAGAAGGAAACCGCAACAATTATTATAAATGATGGCAGGACCACTCCCAGTGTCGCGCAAAGAGCGCCCACAAATCCACCTATCTTCTTTCCGATAAATGTAGCCGCATTTACCGCTATCGGTCCCGGCGTGGACTCGGATATTGCTATAACATCCAGAAGTTCTTCACCGCTTATCCATTTCTTTTTATCAACAACTTCTTTTTCTATCAGCGGGATCATTGCATATCCTCCGCCGAATGTGAAAAGCCCTATCTTTGCAAATGTAAAAAATAAATTTTTCTCTTCACTCATAGAGTATACCTTCAACATCCTTTGAAGTATAATCAATCTCTTCCCATTCCTTAGTCGAATCCTGTCTCCTCCGATAAGAAATAGTTCCTTGATATGGATTACTGATTATTTTAATTTCCATGATTTATACTGGTATCCTTTCAGTATTTACGATTGCATATAAGTCTTCCACTAAGCAGACCGCTGCAATGTCTCATATGATCTTACCTCGCCGCAAGTTCATAATAGTGGATTATACCATATAATCATCTAAAAAACACTTTTTTTGTGAAAATCCACAATAAAATGACCCGTTACCCCGCATTATCTCTTGCCGAAATACATCACGGGCGGGTTCTGCCCCGGTTTACGGTATTCAAAGTATGAAACAAGAGGTATTCTCATTTATTGTTCCCGGTTTTTCGTTACCACCTACCGACAGGGGTACGAAGAATTGTGGGATACCTATTATCTTGGTATGGATCGCAGCACACAGGAGCTTGTTTTACAAAATAATTCAGGTGATCAGATACGGTTCAAATATGGAAATTAGACCATCCGACGACCCCTTCTGGTTTTCCCCGTAACAGCCGATTTTTGCATTTTCTGTAATTGATTATTGTATCAAAAATCGGCATATGCAGGGAGTGAACTTTTTTCTGTAAAACCGATCTTCTATGATATGTCGATTGTTAAGGGAATGTGCGAAAGATTTTCTGCAAAAACTTTCGCACATTCACTTTAAGGACTTTGAAATCACTCCTAATGACTTCGGCAATTTCATTAATATGTTTTAGATCAATTTTTTTATTTCCTAAGAATAAATTACAAATCTTCAGATCCTCCTACCCGTCAAAGAGGTCAACTATCCCCTCCTCATCGTTATAGGCCATGGCATTGATCGTAAAATCCCGGCGCAAAAGATCATCAGCAAAGTTTCTTGTGAAACTAACATTTTCGGGATGTCTCCCGTCCTCATATTTTCCGTCAATCCGAAAAGTCGTGACCTCATAGCCCTCACCGTCAAGCATCACGGTAACGGTACCGTGCTTTATTCCGGTATCTATCGTCTTTTTAAAAATGCTCTTAACCTCGGCAGGCAGCGCATTTGTCGTTATGTCCCAGTCCTTTGGCTTTCTGTTAAGAATCGAGTCCCTCACGCAGCCGCCTACGGCGTACGCCAAAAAGCCCGCCTCCTTAAGCCGGGTTATGATTCGTTTTACGTTTTTTGGCAGAATAAGTTTCATAGGATTAAAATTTACACTTTTTCGGCCCCAGATTCAAGGTTTTTCTTTTTTCAGCCATTGCTACACTTTTGGTGCACTCCTTGTTATATAATCCAGAAAAACAAAAACAGGAGGAGCAAAAAAATGCCACAACCCGAAAAACTTAATCCGGAAAAATTAAATACTTTTGATATCAATACGCTTAACAGCTTAAGCGATAATTCAAGCGAAGTACAAAAAGAAAAAGCAGCCGACATGCTTAATAATATGCTTGCATGGTTTGAAAAGCTCAAGCAGATCGCAGTCAAGGACAAGGATAACGAGGATTATTTCATCAACACTGCCGGAAATACTATCAACAGCAGTGAAACACCGGAAGAACTGAAGAAAAATCTTAATGAGCTTAATTCCAAAACGGATGTCATTGACAAGGAGAATGTCAGTCTTTTATGGAGTGTCCAAAAACCGAGCATCATATCTGTCGGAGGAAGCATGCTCGCGAGAGGTTTCCTTTCCAAGAGCGTGATCGCTGCAGATGCGTCAGGCAATTCTACTCCCGAGGCCGAAGCCGTCTATTACCTGAAATTCGTTGAACCCTTCATGGCAAATAACGGTAAGCTCTTCAAGAGCATCGTTTCAAATTATGCACATAGTATCGGCAAGGAATATGCCGAGTTAGAGTCCATTGCCAATAAACTGTATAACAACGAGAAAAAATATATTGACAATTATTTCCTTGACAAGCCTAAAGTCAAGGAAGAGATCGACAAGCAGAAAAATGCAGCTGTTCGCAAGGAAGAGGAAAAGCTCTCCTTTGATGATTCGGCGGATAATATCATCCCCGAAAACGAAAATATCGATATCAATGAAAACAAGTATGACGACCCCGATGAGCTTCACAGACAGAATGACCTTGATGAGAAATTCATCGCAAACATGAACAAGTCCGTAAAAGTATTGAAGCACAAAAAGCAGCAGGCCGACTACAAGGCACAGCTTTATCAGGAAGGGGGATTCGGAGTCAATACACCGAGATATGAAGAAGCCGTAAGCAATTTCAAATCGACCAAAATTCTTGCAATGGGTCCCGAAAGCACCGAGCATTCTCTTTTGAACGAGTCTATAAAGGATATTGCTGAATTTGCCAAAGAAAACAAGCTTCTCGAAAGTATTGTCCAGGTTTATGGCAAGCCCGTAGAAGAAAAGGTCTCCGCTTATGCGGCAGAGGTTCTCAAGCTTGAAACTATGTCCAGACGCGCAACTATCTATATAGATCTCAAGACACAAAACGGTCTTCCCAATACTCCCGCGGGAAAGGACAGGCTTCTTGGTGCCTATGCGCTCCGTGACAACGCAAATGACATACTCAAGAGGATGAGCAATGATACCAATGGTGCCGGGCTCGGAAAAAATCTTGATGAACTCAGAAAAAATCCCGCCTTCCAGAAGGCAATGCTTAAGGAAGTAAGCGATAAGATCATGCAGATCAAGCAATTTGCCAAAAAAGACCCTGTAAGGGAGATAGAAGAACGCTACCTGCTTGCACAGCAGGCTGCACTGACTATCAAGGTAAGCAAGGATGCTGCATACAAGGATCTGAAAGGCAACTTTAAGTCCATGAACGTTAAGGAGCTTACCGATCATCTCTCGCACGATAAGTCTTTCCAGGCTGCCATTGACTACCGTCTCAAGGTTTCGAACCGCTCCGGTGTGGCTATGTCAAACATTTCAGATCTTCTTACTACCTTTCAGACCAACCGTACATTAGCCGAAGGCAATAAGGAGGCCGGACCCAATAACCATTCCGAAAATAAGATTGACACCAAGAAGAGCACCATGAAATTCGGCTTGTGATAAAAAAATCGCTGCAGGCAACGGCTTGCAGCGATTTTTATATAATTGATCCGATCACCTCTGGATCATTCTGATCAGTTTTTTATTTATTTTTTATAGGGAGTATATCTCATCGGAAGATCCGACGAGAACATAGTCCGGAGCTATGCAGGTCTGACCGCAGTTAAGAAGCTTGCCGAAGGCGATACGTTTTGCCGCAAGCTTTATGTTTGCAGTCCTGTCGATAACAACAGGGCTCTTTCCTTAAGACGGACGAAGCCGAGGCATGTAGTTTCATTTTGTCAATATCCGCTGTCCGGACCTTTATGTCCTAATCCTTTATCAGACCTTTCAGCGTCTTAAACAGGGTCTCCGGCTGAACGGGTTTTGAAAGATGGGCATTAAGCCCTGCCTGCAGGCTTCGCTGAACGTCCTCGTCAAAAGCATTCGCCGTAAGGGCAATTATGGGAACGCTCTTTGCATCGTCTCTTTTAAGGCTTCTTATTCTTCTTGTTGCCTCGAGACCGTCCATCTCAGGCATACGCATGTCCATAAGAATGGCGTCGTAGTACTTTTCGGTACTGCTTTCAAACTTTTCAAGAGCTACTTTTCCGTTTTCGGCAAGATCGACCTCGATATTCTGCATCTTAAGCACCATCTGCATTATTTCTGCATTGACCGGCACATCCTCGGCAAGAAGAACTCTCCTTCCGGCAAGCACTGCCTCCTTGTTCATTCCGTCTGCACTGTTTTTTCGTACATATGCCGAGCGGAATTCCTCAATAACCGCAGCCGCAAACAAAGGCTTTGAAATAAAGCTGTCGATGCCGGCTTTAACCGCCTCGTCATATATATCGTCCCATCGGTAAGCGGTCAGTATTATGATTGCCGATTCATTTCCCGCGATGGAACGTATCTGCCTTGCGCACTCCACTCCGTCCATCTCCGGCATCTGCCAGTCTATAAGTATAAGATTGTAGGGCATGCGTCTTGCATGTCTTATCTTTATCATCTCGAGTGCTTTTTCACCCGATGAGGCGACCTCGGAGGATATCCCCGCACCCTGAAGCACAAGACGGGCGTGCTCAAGCGCAACAGGATCGTCGTCCACGATAAGGACCGTCATATCCTCGGGCTTTATCTCGTTTTCGTCCTCCCCGCTCTCCGTTCTTTCGGAATCTGTAAGCGTCAGGCTTATTATAAAAGTAGTGCCCTCGCCCTTCTTGCTTTTTACCTCAATGTTGCCGTTCATCATCTCGACTATGCTCTTGGTGATCGCAAGTCCGAGTCCGGAGCTTCCGTACTTGTTTGAGGCGCCTGTTTCCTCCTGGGCAAAGGTATCATATATATGGGGAAGGAAATCCTCGCTCATGCCTATTCCGGTATCCGAAACAGTAAAATCAAGCGTCGTCTTTCCTTCAAATTCGGCCTTTTTCTCAACCAGCAGGGAAACCTTTCCTCCCGAAGGCGTGAATTTTACCGCATTTCCAATGATATTGATAAGCACCTGCCTGATCTTCATGTCATCGCCGATATAATAATCATCGACCGGTCCGATTATCCTGCAGTCATATTCGAGACCCTTGTCATGACACTGTCCTCCGAATATCGTGCTGATGGCTTCGATAAGCTTTCTGAAGGAAAACTCTTCATTTTTGAGGACCATACGGCCAGACTCGATCCTTGACATATCAAGGATGTCGTTGATCAGATTCAGCAGATGATCTGCGGAAGCTCCGATCTTTTCAAGGTATCCTCTGGTTTTTTCGGGGGTCTCTGGATCGCTTAAGGCAATATTATCAAGACCTATTATGGCATTCATCGGAGTACGGATCTCATGGCTCATGTTTGAAAGAAAGACCGTCTTTGCCTTATTGGCATGCTCAGCCGCAGCAAGGGCATCGCTCAAAGCATTCTGGAGGGTCTGCCTTTGCTCAAGTTCAGCCTGCTTTACGCGGTTTTCCGCCTCTACGGTTTCCTTTTCTATCATAAGCCTTGTGTTTCTTCTGTTCTGCAGGATCACATAGATAAAGACTGCCACGAGCACGATCACCGTAAGCAGCGACTGTACTATGCTCCGAAGAATTATGCCGTCCGATATCGAGTCGATCTTATCTATAATTACCTTTTCCTTTATGAGATAGGTCAACAGCCAGTCGGTACCCTCGACCGGAACATAGCTTAGGGTCTCGTTTGTTCCGTTATAGGAAAAAAGCACCTCACCCCTTGTTCCGTTTTTGAAATCATCAACAACCGTTTCATAGCTGTAGCCTTTTTCAAGGTCTGCGTTTTTAAGGGCTTCAAGAAGATTGTCCTCAACCGCAAGTCCTCCGAGGACAGTGTTGCTTAAAGCCACGCCGTCGCTTGTATATATGTTGCAGAAGGTCGCTCCTTCCTCCTGCGACTGCATCGAAACTCCCGCAAGCATTTCCTTCATATCGATTTCCATGAAGCAGACAATCAGAGTTTCTCCCTCAAAAGGAATATTGTCGACCGGCAGGGCAATGATGACCTTTTTGTCGGCGCTATCAAGATTTTTGATCGATATCTCGGCTTTGGTTATGCTGCTGTAATCAAAATGGTATTCGTTGATGCCCGACTGGGTACCCGTGGAGGTATAGATCAGGCCTTTTGTATCCACAAAGGCAAATTTTTCTATCGTAAAAAGCCTTTTCATTTTGGCCTGGTAGGCCTGAAGATGAGCCATATCGCTTAAATCCTCGGCAGACATAAGCTCAAGTGCGGTCTGCATGTCCTTTATCCTGCCCTGAAGATTATTGGCTACGACCTTCTCCCTTCTTCCCGCGAGCTCATCAAGATACAGAAGGCTTACGGAGCGCACTGCTTTTTCCGTGTCTTTTTTTGCGCTGTGACCCATCCAGAACGTACCGAGAATAAGTATCACCATTACTATTACGATCCCGGTGATCGCTATAAGGGCCGTATTCTTTTTTATGCCTGTTTTCATCCTTTTGTCCGCCTTTCTAAACAGTTACAGATTAAGTAACTCTATCAAACGTCTATATGATATGCCCTTGCATCCGCATTCTCACCGGTTGTCGCCTTGAATGCTTTTATGTACGCTCCAAGCTGGGCCTGATACTTTTTGTCAAGATCGCCGCCGTCGGCACTTGTCTTATAATCGACTATATGCCATCCATCATCGGATTTATAAACCACATCCATGATACCATTCCATACCACTAAGCCGTTTTCTTCATCCTCTGCATAGCAGAAAGGCACTTCACAATATACTTCCTCGGCACCAAGCAAAGTCTTTATCATATCCTGTGGTAGATCATTAACCTGCGTATATCCTCCATTTTTCATAGGCATAATCTCCTTTCTATTTCCCTTAATCAACTCAGTTGCAATAAGAATTAGAAGCGGTACGCCCAGCAAGAAATGCCATCTTTGGTGCTAACCCTTGCTCTGCAAGCCAATGCACTCTATGGAATTGTACAAGATTCATCCTTTTTTTAACTCGACAACTCTCAATTTATTTATCTTTTTCAAAAAAATCAAGGTAAATTATTGTTTATGACTTACTCTTAATCACCAACGTAGACCACAAAACAACGATCATTAAGCTAAAGTATAGATCTGTTCACCTTTTACTTGCTTGAATCACGATCTCCTGCAGACATTGATCTATTGCAATTTGCTGATACTCCGGTGATACCTTTCAAGCAGCTTCACAGTAATCCCTTATAGCCTTTCTCATCTCTAAGATATTCTTTTGTTGTTCCGCTTGATGTTGTTCTAAACCATTTATATTCAGCTGTCCATAATTTAATAATGAACTCTGATTAAAAATACTATATGGATAGTTATTGTAATTCATAATTCTTCCTTTTATCGTTCTCGCTTTGTTATTTTCAGCCTCACTCATCCAGCATAAGTTTTCCGGCCTTTGCCTTCTTCTTTAGTCGTTCCATTTGTTCTTTTTCAATTTGCTGTATACTTTTCTCCGGTGTTGGCAAATCTTCCGGCATGGTTCCGCCAATCTTTTCTATTGCTGTCCTTACTTCACGCCCGACAGCATAATGTGTCGCCGTTGCTTTTTCAGCACCATGTATATTGTCTTTGCGTAGTTTTTCCTCAGTCTGAGATATCCGGAACAAATTAGCTATGAGTTCCGTACTTCCCATATAATCAAGAATTTTCTGACCAAC
>DFFN01000119.1 GCA_002369525.1 Lachnoclostridium sp. UBA3775
CGTTATATTCTCCGCCGCCTTCCCATGCTCTGAATTCCCTTGCGGTGCGGATGCGTCCCTCGCCGGGATCCAGACGGAGCATTATCTCTCCGAGTGAAACGGCGTCAAAGCTGCATTCTTTTGCATCCCTCAGTTGTAAATCCATGATCTATCCTCCTCGTATTTCTGTTTTTTATTGTTTTATTTCCGGACGGCCGCAGTCGTCATTTTTTGTTACTTTTTCACAAATGTAAACGCTTACATTCCGATTTTATTATAATACTTTGAGAGTATTTGTCAAGTGTAAATTAAATATTTTTTTTCATTTCAAAAGGGTATTTTTGCAAAAAAAACACAGATACCCCACAGTCGAAGCATCTGTGTTATATTTTTTACCAAAGAATCAATGTGAGTCCTGTATCGACAGTTCAAAGATTTTTCCTATCGTTGAAAGCGCAAGTATTTCATATTCCGACCACTTCTGGCGCTGACCTTTCTTAACAAACATGACATAGCCCTGGTATTCTTCAAAGAAGCTGAAGCGGTAGAAAAGTGCAGACTCCGCATCTCTTTTCATCAGCTTGTTTTTAAGGAACTCCATATCCTCGCCGAGCAGATACAAACCGTCCACGATCAAAAGGCCATCATTGTCGAACTTTGAATAAAACTTATTGTCAAGCTCCATCCAATTAAGGTCCTTGTTTTCAAGCGCGGAACCGTTCTCCGTCCATTTGAAACCAACCTTGCCCTTGTCGTAAACTATCAGTATTTCCTTCAGTTTGAAAGCCTGGCCGACATTCGCAAAGGCAGAATCATTGCTGCTTGTCCCTTTTTTCAGATAGTCCTCCATCATGTAATGGATTATTCCGATTTTGTCAAAGTTCTTTGCAATGATATTTTTTATGCTCTCGGTCTCGCCGTTGTTGAAGTTTTCAACGAACTCGGCATGCATTTCCGGAGTATAGATGATATATCTGTTACGTCCCTTTTCCTTTGCGAGATAAAGCATTTTATCGGCTATATCCATTACCTTGCTGCAGGTATTGCCATGATCGGGATATGCGGCAGCGCCCATTGAACAGGTGAGCGAAATACCGTTAAGCTTGTCCTTGAACTGTTCCTCAACGCTTATCCTTATATCACGCATGAAAGGCCTTAACTCTGTCTTGCTGTGGATATCCTTTGTAACTATCATGATCTCGTCACCGCCGACACGGCCTACAAGCCCATGCTCACCTATCACATTATTGATGATAGCTGTTACGGTATGAAGGACATTATCCCCGAACATATGCCCGAAACTGTCATTTACAACCTTGAAATTATCCAGATCGAAAATGATGATATATGTGGTCGGGCAGTCTCTTCTCGCACAGACCTTCTGGGCATAATCATTGATCGCACGCTTGTTAAGCATATCAAGCATGGCATCCTTGTCGCTCGAACGTCTGTATTCCGGGATCACATTTCCTGCAAGCTCCTGACCGGACGGGATAAGCACACCATAGCTTTTGTCATCCTCTTCGGGATATGTTCTGAAACTGACCGTATACCTGCCCGATATCAGATCGAGAAAAGAAACACTTTCTTTTCTTTTTTCTCTCAGTGCCTTATAGAACGCTTCCAGCTGCTTGGGTGCCGCTTCGGTTCCCGAAAGCCTTAAGTTTATGTCCCATTTGTCCAGCTCGCCCTCATACATTATTTCTTTTTCGGGTGTAAACTTAAATACAGTGATTTTGTCTGAAGCTGCTTCATAGACAAATTCAATGATTCCGGATATATTAAGAAAGCGTTTTAATTCCAAAGACTGATCTTCAGTCTTATTTTCTGCTGTCATTTCCTCCTCCTTAGGCAGACTGATAAACATCACATCTTCCCATATATATCTTTACCATAAAACTCACCATATTGCAAGTATTTTTTGTAAAATATGCTCAAACAGAAAGCAGATATCTGTTTATCGCTTTGGTAGCACGCTTCCCTGCTCCCATGGCGCTGATAACGGTTTTGGGACCGGTCACGGTATCTCCTCCGGCAAAAACGCCTGGTCTGCTTGTCATGCCGGTTTCGGGATCCGCCGTAAAATAGCCTTTCAGGTCTGAATCAATACCCTTCACCGAGTCATTGTCACTGCCGCTTCCTATTGCTTCGATTATAAGATCGGCCTCGACAGTAAACTCAGAGTCAGGTATTGCGACCGGCTTTCTTCTTCCGGATTCGTCAGGATCGGAAAGCTGCATTTTCACACATTTAAGCCCCGCTGCCCTGTTATCCTTTATTTCAACAGCAACCGGTGCCGTAAGATACATTACTTCAACACCCTCATCCGCTGCTTCCTTTAGTTCTTTCGGATCTGCGGGCATTTCCTTTTCGGAACGCCTGTAGATTATCATAACCTTTTCGGCACCCGGAATACGTGCAGCACATCTGCAGGCATCCATTGCGACATTTCCGCCGCCGACTACGGCGATGTTCTTGGCTTCGGGCAGTTTTTTCTCCAGGTTTATCTTTTCCAGAAAATCCGAAGCGCTTACGACGCCGTCTGTCTCCTGTCCCGGAATGCCAAGCCTTACCGCCCTGCCTGCGCCGTTTGCGATAAATACCGCATCAAAGCCCAGGCTGTCCAAAAGATCATCCACTGAAAAATCCCTTCCGAGCGCTTTTCCTGTTTCGGCCTTAACGCCCTTTTCATAGAGACCTTCTATCTCCTTTTCGAGTATATCTTTGGGAAGTCTGAATTCGGGTATGCCGTAGGCCAGCACTCCGCCGAGCGCCTTTTCCTTTTCGAATACCGTTACCCGGTAACCGAGGTCCAGAAGGTCTCCGGCACATGCGATTCCCGCAGGGCCGGAGCCAATCACTGCGACCTTTTTCCCATTATCCGTATTTTCTTTTTCAATGTCATTACCGGCATTTTTCCTGTGATAATCCGCCACAAAGCGTTCAAGTGCACCAATAGCAACCGGACGTCCGGTTTTTGCGCGTACGCATTTGCCTTCGCACTGAAGGTACTGAGGGCAAACTCTTCCGCAGACTGCCGGAAGCGATGTTGTTTCCCTGAGTATCCTGTACGCCTCATCGAATTCACCCTCCGATACCTTTGCGAGGAATTCAGGAATATTGTTATGTACCGGGCAGCCGTCGGTCTGACAGGGATGTTTCCTGCATCTGAGACATCTCATGGCTTCCCTTATCGCCATATCCTCAGTATATCCGAGTGCCGCCTCGTCAAAATTCTGTTTTCTGACAGCAGGATCCTGCATCGGCATTCTTGTGCTGTCTTTGCTCATATTTATCATAAGCTGCCTCCTGTTGCATTCCTGGACTTCATCACAAGTTCGTCATATCTGTCTTTTGCGGTTTTTTCCGCCTTTGTAAACAGAGCCTCCGCTTCATCGGGGAATTTGAGTTTCAGTGAATTGTAACGTACCTCTCCCATCAGGAAGTCACGGTAATTCTCTGTAGGTCTTCCGCTGTCTACCGATAAAGGATTCAGGCCTTTTTCGGCAAGCTCCGGATTATAGCGCAGGAGGTTCCAGTAACCGGCACGCACCGCATTCCTCATTTCAAGCATCGACTTGTTCATGCCCGCCTTTACGCCGTGGTTGATGCAAGGTGCATAGGCGATAATAAGCGAAGGTCCGTCATAGCTTTCCGCCTCCTTTAGTGCCTGTATGGTCTGGGCAGGATTTGCGCCCATTGCGATCTGGGCAACATATACATAACCATACTGCATTGCGATCTGGGCAAGATCCTTCTTCTTTACCTTCTTGCCCGATGCAGCAAATTTTGCCACCGCACCGATAGGGGTTGCCTTTGAGGACTGACCGCCCGTATTTGAATACACCTCGGTATCAAACACAAGCACATTAACGTTTTCGCCGGAAGCGAGCACATGGTCAAGTCCGCCGTAGCCGATATCATAAGCCCATCCGTCACCGCCGAATATCCACATGGAAGGTTTTGTGAGGAGATCTTCATTCGCGAGCACATATGCCGCGTCAGCATTTTCTCCCGAAATCTCCCTGCATTTATCGAGAAGCATATCGCCGGTAATCTTGGAAGCGTCTGCGTCATCCATGAATTTCAGCCAGTTTTCAGCCGAAGTTCCGAGTGTTTCTTTAAGTCTTTCAACCGCAGATTTAAGCTCTGCCCTTCTTGCCTTGATTGCCGTTGCCATGCCGTAACCGAATTCGGCATTGTCCTCAAACAGTGAATTTGCCCATGCCGGACCTTTGCCTTCCTTGTTTACGGTGTAGGGCGTCGAAGGTGCCGAGCAGCCCCAGATCATCGAACAGCCGGTAGCATTGGCAACTATCATCCTGTCGCCGTAAAGCTGGGTAACAAGCTTTGCGTAAGGAGACTCACCGCAGCCGGGACATGCTCCCGAAAATTCAAGCAGAGGCTGAACGAACTGGCTTCCCTTGACCGTATCGGTTGTAAACGGAAGCTTTCTGTCCTCGTTATGTACCGTTGCAAAGAGCCTGTCATATTTCGCCTGCTGTTCTTCCATGAAAGCAATGTCAGTTGCTGCCATTTCAAGCGCTTTCTTTCTCGCCGGACAGACATTCGCACATGAGCCGCAGCCAGTGCAGTCCTTTGCCGAGAAGCCGAGCACGAAATACATATTCTTCATGCCCTTCATAGGCTGTGCCCCGGGATAATCCTTTGCCTCTTCCTCTGTCAGGACGAAAGGACGGATCGCAGCGTGAGGGCAGACAAGCGAACACATGTTACACTGCATGCAGTTGCCGGAACACCAGTGTGGAAGATCGGCCGCAATACCGCGTTTTTCATAGGCTGCGGTACCGGAAGGCAGAACACCGTTTGCTGTTTCCAGAAAAGCAGATACGGGACAATTGTCACCGGTCAGCGTGTTTGTGGGTACCAGAATATCGTTAAGGTAGTCGGTTGTGAACTTATCACGTCCGACAAGCTTCTCGGGAGCAGGATCGTCGGGTGCATTCTTCCAGCTTTCGGGAACATTAACTTCATGAACGCTTTCAACGCCGCCGTCAATTGCCGCACAGTTCATGTCAACGATGTTCTGGCCCTTCTTTGAATAGGTCTTTACGATTGCATCCTTCATATATGCAACTGCATCATTAATGTCAATGATCTGCGCGATCTTGAAGTATGCAGCCTGAAGCACGGAATTGGTACGTCTTGCACCAAGACCGACCTTCTTTGCAAGCTCAACCGCATTGCAGGTATAGAAACGTATATTGTTGTTTGCTATATATCTCTTTACGGTAGCGGGAAGATGTGTTTCAAGCTCCTCGTCGTTCCATACGCAGTTAAGAAGGAAGGAACCGCCGGGCTTAACGTCCTGCACCATTTCATATCTTGTCAGATACGCACTGTTATGGCAGGCAACGAAATCTGCCTGCTTTACATAATATGAAGATTTGATCGGCTTGTCACCGAAACGCAGATGCGAAATCGTCACACCGCCGGATTTTTTCGAATCGTACTGGAAATATGCCTGAACGTACTTGTCGGTATGGTC
>DFFN01000186.1 GCA_002369525.1 Lachnoclostridium sp. UBA3775
TTCTTGAAAGTTTTCTATGATTGTGGTACAATTATTATATAACTTTTGGGGCTAGTTTAAGGAGAAGGGAAAATGTTTACTTGGAATATGCAATATATTTCTAAATCCAGGCTGGCGGAAACCTTTGCCCAGCTTGGGCTTGACACTGCGAAAGGGGATATTCTTGTCAGAATACACAGTGCCATACATCTTGAAAAGGAAGCCGTGGACCTCGCCAGATTCATTAAAAGCCTGGTCCCCGGTGTTCATATTATCGGAAACAGCACCAAAGCAGTCATCAGTAAGGGGAAACTGCTTAAGAATCAGTGCGTCATTTCGGTTTCCCAAATGTCGGGAAGCACTGTAAAAACCTCAATCTGCGATTATAAAAATATAAGCGGCGAAGAATATACCGGAGAGGAGCTCTTTAAAAAGCTTTTTGACGGTATAGCCGACGCCAAAACCGGTCTTGCCCTGTGTTTTATGACACCGGGCTATTCGGACTGTTATGATTTTATCGAGAGCTCCAACAAACTGCGTCCGAATATGGTGATAACCGGAGGGGTTGTCAATGTTTCGGAAAGAGTGGCGGGCAAGCTTGAGGAAAACGGTTTTGTTTTTGACGAAAACGGCTGGACAAATATGGGCGTTGCTGCTGCCACGATAAGCGGGCCCGGCTTTGAGTGCCAGTCTTCGTACATTACAGGCGTGCAGACCATCGGAGATGACATGACGATCACCGAAGCGGAAGAAAACTGCATACTTTCGGTAAACAATGTCAAGACCATGAAAGTCTTCGGACAGGGCATAGGCGGCGAGCTTGTCGAGCACAGCAAGCTCTTAAAGCTTTTTCCTTATGTTTATTCGGATTTCCCCGATATTCCTTTCTATGTTACGATCAAAAACGGGAGAATCCTTGCAAATCATAAAATTCATGCCGGAAGAAAATTCAGGCGTGCCTATATCTATGACAGGAAGATCATAGATGACAACAGAATGCTTTTCAACAGAATAGAAAATTTCGACAAAGCCGAAACCATCTTCGCGTATACCGCAGCGATACGTTCCGAGATATACTCGAACTGTGCAAAGTGGGAGCTTTCTCCGTATGAAAATACGAATATCTGCGGATGCTCGACAGACGGCGAATTCGTGCTTTCAAAAGACAGAAATACATTTTCAAGCTGTGCCCTTACGATTACGGTGCTCGGAGAGGCAAGCTATGTGCAGCAGTATAATCCCTATGCGTTTGCATATACCGACACCCTCGCGCAGGATAACGATGAGCTGCTTGATTTCCTTTATTCCACAGAAGAAAAACTGATAAGAAACGATAATACCGAAGTCGCAAAAAGCATCAGAGGCTTCATTAAGGACTGTGAGCTGAGGCTCCTTACGGCCGATGAACTTGATATTCCGAACGGTGCAGCCCTTAACATGGATATGAAGCTTAACGGCATAGACAGGGTATGTATGATAAATGTTCCGGACAATGTGAGCCTGAGGACCGCATTCCCGGATGAGATGATCGACAAGACCTTCAAAAATTATTTCGGGAAAATCGTTAAATTTGCTCAAATGAGAAATCTTGCGGTTTACGACATAAAGGACTGGCTGTTTGCAATAGGTGCATCGTCTTCAATGTTTGCCCTGTCGGAATTCATTGATGATATGAAGCTTCTGCAGTCGGAGCTTTTTGAAGTAAATGAGGAATTTATTGCTCTTGTTCCCATCTTTTGCGTACTTGATGGCTGTACTCCGGAAAGCCTTATGTACTCATATTATTCCTCAATGATCGAAAGCTCACAGAAGAATCTGCAGTTTTATGTCAGGGATGCGGGCAGCGGTCTTATGAACGAGGAAAATATCAGGGAAAGGTACCACATTGTCAACGTTATCAACTATGCCATTGCGAATGATACCGTAATCCCCTATTATCAGGGAATCCATGACAACAAGAATGACAGTATTCACCATTATGAGTCGCTCATGAGGCTTGTGGATGAGAATGGAAAGATATATTATCCCGGCGCATTCTTCGATGTCGCCAGATCATTCGGACTGCTTTATGATTCGATTTCGGGGATAATGATCAGAAAGGTTTTTGAAAAATTCAAAAATATCACCGACAAGAGCGTCAGCATCAACCTTTCCTACAGGGACATTAAAAACAAAGCTCTGACAACATATATTTTCGAATTCCTTGCATCGGTTGAAAATCCCGGGAATTTCGTTTTTGAAATACTTGAGAGCGAGGACATCGAAAACTATCACGATATGATCGATTTTGTTGACAAGATACATGAGTTCGGAGGCAAAATCTCGATTGATGATTTCGGCAGCGGCTATTCCAATCTTCAGCATATCGTCAGGATAAATCTGGATTATCTTAAGATCGACGGTTCAATAGTCAAGCGCTGCTGTGACGACGAACAGTCGGCAAATCTTATCGCGCTTCTTGCAGGCTGGAAGAGGCTTTCGGGCAAAAAGATGCAGATAATCGCGGAATTTGTGGAAAACGAAGACATACAGAAGCTGCTGATGGACTTCAACATAGATTATTCACAGGGCTATCTTTTCTCTAAGCCCGCACCCGGTCTTTTGGATGAAATGTAGAACAGAGGTGTAGGCATGCTGGAAGGAATTAAAAAACTGAGGGTTATCGGTCTGATAATAGAAGAAATCTACAGTGATTTTGCAAGGGACATGATAAGAAGCATACAAGGTGCGATGACGCAGCATGAAAATCTGCGTCTTGTTGTGCTGGAAGGAAAGAGGATAAGACCTGACGAGTCGGATAACATTGTGGCCTATAACGATACATACAATACCATTCATAATTTCTGCGCACTCTGTGATTTTGACGGCTTTATCATCCATCCCGGTTCCCTTTTTCTTAACAGGACAAGTACCGGTGCGGAAAATGATAAAATAAGGAAAATACCTAAAGTATACATTGCGGCCAATATTGAAAACGAGGTATGTGTTAATTTCGACAATGAATCGGGAATAAGGGAAGCAATCGATTATCTTATCAACGGCAAGGGCTGTTCCGACATCTGCATGCTTGGCGGACGCGACAACAATATCGATGCCGCTTTAAGAAAGAAAATCTTTATAAAGTGCCTCGAAGAAAATGAAATCCCCTACAGTGAGGAAAAGTATCAGAAGACCGACATGTCGGAGTTCTGTGTCGAGGAGGCAGGAGCGCTGCTTGACCGCAATCCGGGGGTTGAGGCGATATTCTGTGTAAATGATGCGAGCGCAAAGGGTCTTTACCGGGCCATGAAGCAGAGAAATCTTGAACCGGGCAGGGATATATATGTTTTCGGCTTCGACAATACACATCTGGCAGATGAGCTGCAGCCGACCTTATCATCCGTCGGAGCTTACGGAATCACTCCGGGTGCCATGGCGCTTGAGCTTCTTGTGAAGATGATGGATGAAGAGGAGGTTCATTCAGAGTTGATACCCACAAGGCTTTACGGCAGGGAATCCTATGATTATGAGATGTATGACGATCCCACGCCGGGCAGAAAAGCAAAAAGCGAAGACTATGTCAACAAGATGTTTGACGAGTGCTTCTACCGCTATAAAAACATAACCTTCAACAGGGAGATGATAAATCTCAAAAAGCTTTTCGGAGAAATCGGCAGGGGGATTTTCGATGCTATCAGAAATTCCTATCTGAGTCCCGAGGACGCGGCGGTACTTGAAAGAAAGATCGACCGCTTCTTTGAAAAGGGCGCCATAGAGTATACCGATGCTGCAAAATTCCTGCGAAGCATAGAAAAAATGCAGACAGGGCTTAACATGCTTCAGTGTTCCGACGGAACCAAAATTATGATAAGCAAGCTGTTTATGCGGATGAAGGACAGAGCCATCATTAACCTTGCCAAGCAGAAGACCTATCTTACAAGGATACATAACGTTAAGCGCAATATGCTCCAGAATTTCCTGGTCGCCGGTACGGTCTATGCCGAGAATATTGACGACGGTATGCAGCCGCTCATTAAAAACCTGAGCCTTTTGGGACTTGAAAATTCCATACTTTATGTCTTTGATGAACATGTCAGATTTAAAGCAGGAGAACTGCCGCAGTTTCCGGAGACAATAAGGCTTAGGGCGATAATCAGAAACGGTGAGCTGTTCCTGCCATCAAAGGAAAGGATGAACTGTCTGATAAAGACGCTGTTTTACCGTGATGAGCTAGGTCAGGGCGACGAGGCTTATGCGATATATCCATTGTTCTGCAGCAACCTTATATACGGTGTGATGCTGTCAAGAATAAGCAACGAGATTTTTGACCGCGGCGAATTTCTTGCTCTGCAGTTAAGCCGCACACTTTATATAAACGACATGTCGACAAATAAATGACAGGGGGTGTTTTATGGGAAAAGACAAAATCAGTATTCTGTTTCCCGATGATATAGAAGCCGAGTATAAAATGCTGTCCGAAACCGCCTGTCATGATCTGGGGCTCGATTTCATATGCTCAAAACTGAATCCAAAGCCGAATGAGCAAAGGCTTCTTATGAATATCATGGCTCAGATGACCGATAATCCGGAAGTGGCAAGATTCAGGGCCGATGTCTTTGACGATATCTATAATTATCCCGATATGCGCGAAAGGCTTGTCGAGCTTCTTAACCATGTCAAATTTTTTAAGGAATACGGAAGTTTCAAAAAGGATTTTGATACAAGAACGAGTCTGTGGGAGCTTCTGCACCGTTTAAGCGAGCTGAAGGATTATATTGAAACCGTTGAAGCGATAATGGAGTGCCTGTCGGAAGAAAACATTAAGTCCGAAGGGCTTAAGAGGCTCAGGGAATATATTAAGACTATATACCATGACAATTCTTACATGGAAATGAAGAAGGATATCGATGAGCTTAGGGCCGACACCTCGAATCTTAAAAGCATAACGGTGGGCATAAACCTCAATTCAAGCTTTGAAGCCGAGTCGGTCGGGCTGGTATCGGTAAATAACAAGAGCTTTAAAAGCTCCGGAATACTTGGGAATTTCGCCGAGGCTATAAGCACTAAAGACGGGGTTAAAGAAGGCAATGAGTGGAACGGAGAATATCGTTATCACCCCGTAAGCAAAACAGGCAACGGTTTTCTGGAAGCGGCGGAAAAAGTAGGCGGCTTTATGAGCCTTAGGGCAACTCCGGTAGTCGGTCCTGCAATGGCGGCCACGCTTGCCGGCGTGCCGGACGGGGACGGCAGCTCGCAGATCACGCATTATTTTGACAAAGAGGTTTCGCAGCTTCTTTCACATGTGACCAAAAAGCTTGCGAGGCTCATCGGAAGGTATGTAAACATCAATATCAACGAGATAGTGGCACTGATACCCGAGCTTTTTTACTATACAAGCTGGGCACAGTACATAAAAGCACTGAGTGATGAAGGCAGGGAATTTACCAAGGCGGAAGCATTCGGAGAAATGCCCGACGGCCTTAGAATGAGGGCAAAGGGCATATATAACCTCAAGCTTGTTTCCGCTGAGGAAAATGTTGAGATAGTGAAAAACGATCTGGATTTTGACGACAGCTCTTCGGTCTACATACTGACCGGTGCAAACAGGGGAGGCAAAACCACGATCACTCAGGCAGTGGGACTTTTGTATGTGCTTGCCCAGGGCGGGATTTATGTACCGGGCGAGAGCTTCAAATATGTTCCGGCAGACTGTATTTACACTCATTATCCTGCAGACGAGGACAAGACACTTGATCTCGGAAGGCTCGGAGAGGAGTGCAGCCGTTTCGGAAAGCTGTTCGGGGAATGTACCGAAAACAGCCTCCTTCTGCTTAACGAAACATTCTCGACCACCTCGTTTGAGGAAGGCTACTATATTGCAAGGGATGCGGTGAAGGCCATACTTTCAAAGGGCGCGCGTACCATCTACAACACTCACATGCACAAGCTTGCGGTTGAGATCGGTGAGATAAATGCCGAAAGCGGAAAATATAAAGCGGCCTCGCTTGTCGTAAAGGCGGAGGAGGGAAAAAGGTCCTTCAAGGTCGTTAAGGCGGAACCCGAGGGCATGTCCTATGCAAAGGATATCGCCGAAAAGTACGGTGTCACCTTCGAAATGCTTACAAAGAAAAAATAATGCTTTATTATTCCGCATATAATATGCTATAATATATTTCAGTTAAAATTGAAACCAAACCGAAAGGAGACAGGAAATGGGTTTTTTTGACAAACTTAAAAACAAGGTTGAGGCTACATTAAACAACAAGGCTTCAAGTGAAACAAGGAGTGCGCTTAACTCCGTTAAACAGGGTGCAGAAAAGCTTACCAGCGAGGCTATCAAGAATTTCAAACGTAAGGATAAAACCTTCACCTTTGACAAGCTTCCCGAGAATGTTGAAGAATTAAAGGCTCTGCCTCAGGCAAATCTTCAGGATCCCTTCGGAACGGTTGCTCTTGTTGTACTTGCACTTTCAAACTACAACAAGGATGTTGACAAGACGGTTGAGATGCTTAACTTCCTTAAAGGACCGGCTCCTTTAATGGGACAGGAGCTCGGCCGCATGAATGACCAGCTTAAAGGCAAGGATTACCTGATGCGTTCCTATTTTGCCGGAACAAATCCCGACAATAATTACACACCCTCAAGTCCTCTTACCCTTACCGTATTTGACAATCCCTACTCGTATGATAACGAGAAGGACGGTTATGTTACATTGTGGCTTCACTCATCGGGTGCGGACAACGACAGACAGGTAAGGCTCCGCAAAAAAGGAAGCACAGGCGAATGGTTCTTAAACGAAGAGTATCTTCTTCCCGGAATCCGCGTTCCCAAGGAAGACAATCCCTGGGCATAATATGTCAGCGATAATTTAAAAACAGTAAAATGAAAAAGAGGGAGGAGTCCGTTCGGTATCGGAAACGGACATCCTCCCGCTTAAGTTTGCGGAGTTAAAAGGAATTCTATGGATAATAATAATTTTAACCCGGTGCTTGCACTGACACAGAAACTCAGTGCATATCCGCCGGAGAAAAGAAATCATTTGATCAATGTCATTTTTCCGGGCATCCTTATGGATTTCCATAAAATGCTCATGAAATCGGCAGAAGGAAAAGAGGTAAGCGAGGAATACAGGCTTGATGACGGCAGCATGAGCATACTGCTTTCGGGAATAAAGGAAAAAGGCATTGCGAGAATAACCTCCGCGGATATTATGAAGGCTTAAGGCAGCGAGGACAGAAAATGGATGAAAGACTGAAAAAACAGCTGGAGTTTATACTTGAAATCGACAAGGAAAAGAACATATTCCGTCAGACACATCTGACAGGGCACGGAAGAAACGAAAATGATGCCGAGCATGCATGGCATATGGCTGTCATGGCATGGCTTCTGTCGGAGTATTCGGATGAAAAAATAGATGTCGGACACGTAATGATCATGTGCCTTGTGCACGATCTGGTTGAGATAGATGCGGGCGATACCTATGCATATGACAGTAAAGGAAAGAAGACCCAGGCAGAGCGGGAGAAAAAAGCTGCCGACAGGATATTCGGAATACTGCCGAAGGATCAGGAAGAGAAGCTAAAGGGGCTTTTTAATGAGTTTGAAGAGAACGTAACGGCGGAAGCAAGGTTTGCACATGCGATGGATAACCTGCAGCCGCTGCTTCTGAACGATTCAAACGGCGGAAGCGACTGGAAGGAACACGGGATTGCCGTTTCCCAGGTGAAAAAGAGGCAGGAAAAGTGCAAGGGAAGCTCCGCGGTTTTATTTGATGAGATAATGAGGATAATAGAAAAAAACCATAAAGCGGGAAATCTTAAGGATTAAAGACAATAATTTTGTTTTTAATCTGATTTTAATCTTTGTCACATTTTTATTTAATTTTGGCCCTGTATTATATAGCCATAAGCTACAGCAAAGGGCTGTATGAAACATAAAAAGTGACAAAAGGAGAAAATAAAATGGATAATCTTGAAAAGGCTGAAAAAATCAGAGAGAAGACAGGTGTTACCTACGATGAGGCAAAGAGGGCACTTGAGGCCTGTAATTATGATATGCTTGATGCTGTTGTTTATCTTGAAACACTCGGAAAGATCAGAGGACCTCAGGTGGGTACCTATTATACAGAGCCCGAGATGTATTCCTCGGATGAATTCACAAGAGCGCAGGCCGAATACCAGGAGAGCTGCAAGGGAGGCAAAAGCTTCGGTGAAAGCCTCGACAGCTTCTTTGGCTGGTGCGGCAAGATACTTAAGAGAAGCATGGAGATAAAATTTAAGGTATATAAGGATAATGATGAGAAATTTTCACTTCCCCTCCTGCTTCTGATCGTTTTCTCGATCGCATCCCTGGGAGCAACGCTGGTGGTTTTGGTTGTCGGTCTTCTTTGTGATTACAGATACCGCTTTGAAGATCTTGACGAAGTGAAATTCAACGTTAACGACTTCTGCGACAGAGCAGGCGAAAAGGCTTCCGAGATCAAAAATGATTTCAAAAACAAAAATAACAATGTAAACAACGACAATAAGGACAATATCAATGAGTAAGATACTGATAATAGAAGATGAAGAAAAAATCGCACGTTTCGTGGAGCTCGAGCTTAAGCATGAGGGCTATGAGACCGCTAAGGCATTCGACGGAAGAAAAGGACTGGATGAGGCACTGAAGGAAGACTATGACCTGATACTTCTGGATGTGATGCTCCCCGGACTTAACGGACTTGAGGTACTTAGGCGTCTCAGGCAGGAAAAGCAGACTCCGGTGATCATGCTGACCGCAAGGGATGCCGTGATGGACAAGGTTTCCGGACTTGATGCAGGGGCCGACGACTACATCACCAAGCCCTTTGCGATTGAAGAGCTTTTGGCAAGGATACGTGTGGCATTTAAAAAGAGGGGCAGCACTGCTGCCTCTTCTTCGGCATCCAAAAAACTTGAAATAAACGGGGTGGCGCTTGATGAAGACAGGCATGAGGTAAGCGTTAACGGCGAGTTTGTCGAACTGACAAACCGCGAGTTTGAGCTGCTCCACACCCTGATGCTCAACAAAAATATTGTACTCAGCCGTGAAAAACTGATGAACATGGTATGCGGTTATGATTATGTCGGAGAAACAAATATCATCGATGTATATGTCCGTTACCTTCGTACAAAGATAGATGACAGATTTAATGTCAAGCTCATCACCACCGTCAGGGGTGTGGGCTATGTGATCAAGGAGTAGCGTATGCAGCAGGCATATAATGACAATACAAAGCCGATAAACCGCCGTACTTCCTCAATTGCAAAAAAAATCAACCGGGCATACTGGTTTGATACTTTGGTCAGAATGATTTTCCTTGATATAGTCGGAATCGCGGCACTCGTCGGAAGCTACATTTTCAACTGGGAGATGAAGCTTTCCGGAGATGTGGTTTACAGGAACATGGAAGCCGGCAATAAAACCGCTGAATATGTCGTGAAGACTGAAGACGGCACGGTAAGCAGGCTTGATATGGTTGAGGCATTCGACTGGCT
>DFFN01000224.1 GCA_002369525.1 Lachnoclostridium sp. UBA3775
TTTTCAAGTTTTTTTAAACTTTTTTCATGCTTTTTTTGAACCACTACATCTTGTATCAAAACATAAGATTGTGCCACTATTTTACATCAAACAGTTTCCGCATTCTTGAACTGGGTGTTATAAAGCTCGGTATAAACGCCTCCGCGCTCCACAAGTTCCTTATGCTGTCCCCTCTCAACTATCTCGCCGTCCTTAATGACAAATATCTCGTCTGCGGCAAGTATGGTCGAAAGCCTGTGTGCGATAAGTATGCTTGTTCTTTCCTTTATTATCGGATCGATGGCTTCCTGTATTTTATTTTCGGAAATGGAATCAAGCGCCGAAGTCGCCTCGTCAAAAATAAGAAGCGCGGGATTTTTAAGCAGCACCCTTGCGATTGAAAGCCTCTGTTTCTCTCCGCCGGAAAGCTTTAAGCCTCTGTTGCCTACCATGGTATCAAGACCGTTTTCCTGGCTTTGTATGAAATCATAGATATTTGCTTTCCTGCAGGCCTCGATCATATCCTCCTCGGTGGCATCGGGATCGGCATACTGCAGATTCTCCCTTATGCTTCCGTTAAAAAGATAAGTCTCCTGCGAAACCACACCGATATTCTTCCTGAGAAATGCAAGGTCAAGCTTCCTTACGTCCACGCCGTCAAAGCATACGCTTCCCGCCTTTACGTCATACAGCCTCGGTATGAGATTGATCACAGTCGACTTGCCCGAGCCCGACGGACCGACTATCGCCATGCTCTTTCCGCTCTCAAGCTTAAAGCTTATATTCTTCAGGATCTGACGCTCGGGATCATAGGAAAAATCAACATTTGTAAATTCCACCTCGCCCGTATTTTTTTCGGGATATACCGGTGTTTTGGGATTTTTGATCTCGATCTCCATGTCGAAATAATCAAACACCCTCGAAAACAATGCCATGGACCTCATCCAGTCGACCTGGATGTTCAGCAGGGAATTGACGGGCATATAGGTCTTTCCGAGCAGCGCCACAAGCACCGTGATATCACCGACCGTGATGGAGCTGTCATATTTCATTATCAATATGCCGCCCACAAGGTACAGTAGCATGGGGCCGATGCTGGTCACTGTATGGAGCACGACGAAAAACCAGCGTCCTGCCATTCTTTCCTTTATATTAAGGTTTATCATGCGGCGGTTCACGCTTTCATAGCGCTCATATTCCTGCTTTTCCTTGCCGAAAAGCTTCACAAGGAGCTGTCCCGAAACCGAAAGCGTCTCGTTAAGTATGCCGTTGACCTCGTCATTGCATTCCTGAGCCTCTCTTGTAAGTGTCCATCTGGTCTTGCCGGCCCGCCTTGTAGGAAATACGAAGAGGGGGATGACGGCAATGCCCAAAAGCGCAAGTATCCAGTTTTTCTGGAACATGGCGATAAGCGCAAATATCAGGGTTATCGAATTTGACAGTATGCTCTTGAAAGTTCCCGTGATGACCGACTCAACCCCGTCGATGTCGCTTGTCATCCTCGTGATTATATCGCCCTGGTTGTTCGTGGTATAAAAACGCTGCGACATGCTCTGCAGGTGGGAAAACATCTGGTTGCGCATGTCAAAGGTTATATGCTGGGCTATCCAGGTATTTATATAGCTCTCGGCAACGCCGATAAGGTTGGCAAAAAGCGTGACGGAAAGAGAGGCAACTATAAATATGATAAGAAGCCTCATATTCTGTCCTATCAGACCTTCATCGATTATCTTACCGGTCAGTATCGACGGCATAAGATTAAATACGGAAGAAACGGCAATGCAGATAAGCACCAGTATCAGCTGCTTCCAGTAAGGCTTTAAGTAGCCGAAAACCCTTTTTATGAGCCTGCCCGTGATCTTAGGCTGTGCTGCCTTCTCCTCTTCCGTCATATAGTGGCCTCCCGGCCCTCCCATTCTTCCCTGCGGCGGCATTTCTTATCCTCCTTTCAGGCTTTTCTCTTTAACAGCAGACCGAAGGTACCCGGACCGCAGTTCAGCGCAATGCCGGGGCTGGCCTTCTGGAAAAATACATGCTTGAATTTCATCCTGTCCTCTGTCATTTTCTTTATCTTCTCAAGCTCATGGGTAGTCATTCCGACATAGGTAATGAAAAGAATTTCATCATCAATATTCGAGTTATGCGATAAGGTATGGTCGATATAGGCCTTCCATGCCCTTTCCCTCGAACCGAAATATACGTCGCCGACGCCCATCTTTCCGTGCTTTAATACAAGCACCGGTCTTGCCATGAAGGATTTGGTCAGGCTTGCCACGCGCTTCGTAACCTGATGCGTCCTTGCAAGGAAATCAAGGTTGTCAACAACAAAGCTGGTATTTACCCTTGATTTCAGCTTCTCGAGCTCCTCGCATATTTCCGGCACGCTCTTTTGGCGGGCGGCAAGACGTGCTGCCTCTATGGCCATGATTCCCTGTCCGCTTGAAAGATGTCCCGTATCCACGACGCTAACATTGTCAAAGGCTGCCGCCGCCTCGGTCGCGTTCATGCAGCCGCTTCCCGTAATCTTGCTGGAAATCGAGACATGGATAATGTTGTTTGCATTCTGCAGGCAGTCCGCGAAGAACTTCTCATGCTCCTTGACATCCGGCGCAAGCGAGCTTATCTTATGGGAAAGATCCTTCATATAATTAAGCAGCCCGTCCGTCTCTATCTCGACACCGTCCTTAAACACGCCCTCGTCGGTACTTACGCTGTGAGCAAGCACGGATATGCCGTATTCGTCAAGCAGCTCCTTCGGAAGATCGGCAACGCTCTCTGTCGTTACCGCGATATTTTCCTTCTTCTGGTCGGAGCGCATCCATGAAATCGTTTCCTCAAGTATCTCATCGTCGCTTCCGAACATATAAACAAGGTCCTTCGGAAGCAGGCGGCAAAGCTCAGCCTCAAGCTCGGCGCCGCTGATGGGCTTTGTCAGATATCCGTCAAATCTTTCGTTCTCATAAAGTGCGCGGCTCTGTGCATCCGCATTTGCGGTGAGCACTACTATCTTCGACTCCCTGCATCTGCCGCCGACCTGCGAACGAATGAGCCTGTGGCATGTGATTCCGTCCATCTCCGGCATCAGATGATCCATCAGTATAACATGATAATGATTTGAAAGAGTCTTTTTAAGCGCATCGGCACCGTTGCCGACGGTATCTATCTGTACCCTTGTATCGCGGAGCAGCTTGCAGGCTACCATCAGGTTCGAAGCATTGTCATCGACAACAAGTATCCTTGCCTCGGGCGCCTCAAATTTCCGCCTGTATTCATTCTTCTTATAATGCTCGTGACGCTCCTCGATATCGATGTTTCCTATCACCGCATCGCCCGAAACCTGCTGCGGGATCTCGATGATGAAGGTCGAGCCCCTCATATAAACACTGTTGACAGTGATGCTTCCGCCCATAAGGTCCACCAGCTGCTTGACGATGGAAAGTCCGAGTCCGGTTCCCTCTATGTGACGGTTGTTGGTCTCGTCAACACGCTTGAATGCCGTGAAAAGATAGGGTATGTTTTCCTTCTTTATGCCGACGCCGGTATCGCTTATGGTATAAATAATCTTTACCTCATTGCCCTTTTTCTCGCCGCATTGTATAGAAAGGGAAACCGTGCCCTCACGGGTATATTTGATCGCATTGTTTACAACGTTGATAAGTATCTGCTTGATGCGGACCTCATCGCCGATAAGACCGGAGGGAAGCTCGGGAGAAACATTTACCTTGAAATCGAGATTCTTCTCCTTCGCACGTATCCACAGCATCCCGACAAGTTCAGAAAGCATGCTGCCCGGATTATAGTTCACCGGCGTAAGCTGCATCTGTCCGGAATCAAGCTTTGACATATCAAGTATATCGTTGATGAGATGAAGAAGCATCTTGCTTGCGGACTGCACATTTGCCGCATCCTCGGCAACCTCGTCCGAAATATCCTCCCTTAATATCATCTCGTTAAGTCCGATGATGGTATTTATGGGCGTCCTTATCTCATGGCTCATATTCGAGAAAAAGCGGTTCTGTGCAAGACGCAGGGAATCGACCTTTCTGGTCTCCTCCATGGCCCTGCGGTTCTCGTCAACATAAATCTTGGTTACGAACCATACCATGATATATATGACAAAGCCCACCAGCAGCACCGAAACAAGCGAATCCAGATAGAACATTTTGGTATCGTGCGGCTCTATCCATTCGGGATGGTTGTACCCGATATAATACTCGCCGATCGCCATGAGTGAAAGCAGTATCAGCATCACCTTCCGCCACATACCCGAAAGCAGGAGGCCGATATACAGATATGAAAAGGAAAACCATATCACCGCGCCGCCGTAAAGGCCGCCGCCCCTTATAAATGCCACCGGAAGTATCACAAATATAACGCTGATAACGATTATTATGCTGCCAAGCTTTAACAGATGCTTTTGAAGGCTTATATATGCTATCACAGGCGAGAACACAAGCGAGCCGGCAAGAACCGCAACCTCTATCATGTCCTCTTTCAAAAGTATATCTCCGATGAGGACCAGACCAACGACCACTTCGGCTATTATGATCTGCAGCAGGAAAACTCTTTCCTGAAAGTCTCTCATGGGGTTATACATCATTTTTTTAAGTCTGTCCCATTTACCCATTTTTTCTTCTCCGTTTTAAACTGTTCCCGATTCCGTGTCAAAAGCAAGCCTTATGCCCGACGCCACCTTACCGTAATCCTTCATAGTCTGTTCATGGTTTCCGGCGACATATTCCGTATCCCCTGTCTTCGCCGCACCTTCGAGCCCCTTTGCGGCCTCCGACAGAGCCGTGCAGCCTATCATTTTTGCGGTGCTCTTTAAAGCATGGACCAGTATTGCGTAGTTCTCCATGTCCTGTTCTTTAAAGAGCCTGTCCATTTCCGGTCTCTTTTCCTTCTCCTCTTTCTCAAACTGTAAAAGAAGTGTTTTGAAGAAATCGTCATCGTTCATACAGTAATCCAGGCCGGTAGCGGTATCCACACCGTATTCCCCGAGTACCTCATAGGGATCGGCCGGCTTCTTTTCTTCCTCCTTAACGCTTTCCTCCATTATATTTTCAGCCTGTATTTCTTCGTCATTTTCATAGCTTACCTTGTTCTTTGGAAGTACCTTCTTTAAAACCCTCTCAAGCTCCACGAATTCAATGGGCTTGCTTACAAAGCCGTCAAAGCCCTCCTTTAAGAACATCTCCCTTGCGGTGCTGACCGCGTTTGCGGTAAGCGCAACGATGGGAAGGTCGGTCCTTGCCTTCTGGGCATCCATCCTGATCTTCTTCATGGCTGTGACGCCGTCCATTCCGGGCATCATATGGTCCATAAATACCGCATCATATTCCTCGGTCCTGCACTTGTCGATGGATTCCTGGCCGGATGCGGCCGTGGAAACCCTGATACCGTATTTTCCGAAAATCCTCTTGGCAACGATAAGGTTCATCGGCTCATCAT
>DFFN01000143.1 GCA_002369525.1 Lachnoclostridium sp. UBA3775
GAAGTTGCAGCTCAGATGAATAAGTAATTCACACTATTTTTATTAACAGACTCCCGGGATTCCTTCCGGGAGTTTTTGTTTTTCGGCACAAGTCATTTTTTCCATTTTGTCTTGCTAAAATCATTAGTCTATGATAAAATCTTATATATGATATTAAGGCATATTATGCCCTTTTTGAAAGGATTTCACATTTATGGCTGAATACAAAAGAATATTGCTTAAACTCAGCGGAGAGGCCATGGCCGGAGAAAAAGGCTTCGGCTTCGATGAAGAAAACTGCATGAGAGTTGCAAAGCAGATCAAGATGCTTTCCGAAAAAGGAACAGAGATTGCAATCGTGACCGGCGGCGGGAATTTCTGGAGGGGAAGAACTTCAAAGACCATCGACAGAACCAAGGCCGATTCGATCGGAATGCTGGGCACCGTTATGAACTGTGTATATATGTCCGAGATCTGCCGTGCATGCGGAATGGAAACGTCAATCTATACACCCTTTGCCTGCGGAACCGTTACCGAACTGTTTTCAAAAGACAAGGCTGTTGCCGATTTAAAAAACGGTAAGGTCATTTTCCTTGCCGGAGGTACGGGCCACCCTTATTTTTCCACCGATACCACAACTGCGCTCCGCGCTATAGAGCTTGAATGCGAGGTCGTTGTAATGGGTAAAAACATAGACGGTGTGTATGACAGCGATCCCAGAACAAATCCCGATGCCAAAAAATATGACAAAATTTCATATCAGGAGCTTCTTGATAAAAAACTCGGTGTTGTGGATCTTACCTTCGCGGTAATGTGCATGGAAAACGGGGTTAATACCTTGATTTTCTCGCTTAATGAGGAAAACGGAATAGTTAATAATTTGTCCGGCAAACTTTCCGGAACAATAGTATATTAAAAGGAGAAGGAAAACCATGAACAAAGTTATCGAACCCTTTGAGGTAAAAATGAACAAATCCATTGCAAGTCTTGAAGAGGAATATGCAAGCATACGTGCTGGCCGTGCTAATCCTCATCTTCTTGATAAGATCAAGGTTGATTATTACGGCACGCCTTCACCCATACAGAGTGTTGCAAACGTAAGCGTTCCCGAGGCGAGAGTTATCGCCATTCAGCCATGGGAAAGCAAAATGATCAGGGATATTGAAAAAGCCATTCTTGCTTCAGATCTTGGAATCACCCCCGGAAATGACGGAAAAATCATCCGTCTTGTATTCCCCGAGCTTACCGAAGACAGACGTAAAGAGCTTGTAAAGGATATAAAGAAAAAGGGCGAGGCTACCAAGGTAGCGATAAGAAATATCCGCCGTGATGCAAACGATGCGATCAAGAAGGCCGGAAAGAGTGATGATATTTCAGAGGATGAGACCAAAAAAATGGAAACAGATGTTCAGAAGATGACCGATAAATTTATCGAGAATATCGACAAGATGGTTGAAATCAAATCCAAGGAGATCATGACGGTATAATAATCGTTTTAATTATCGATAATGACAAAAAAGATTAAAACAGAAGAAATGAACATTCCCGGACACGTTGCCATCATAATGGATGGCAACGGGCGCTGGGCTAAAAAAAGGCTGCTTCCCCGTACTGCAGGACATGCGCAGGGTGCGAGAGTTGCAGAACAGATTTGCGACGACGCGTGGGATCTGGGCATTAAGTATCTGACGATATATGCATTTTCCACCGAAAACTGGAAACGTTCGGAGGAAGAAGTCGGAATGCTTATGAATCTGCTCCGCAAATATATGCTGAGCAGTCTTGAAAAATGCGCCAAGAATAATGTAAGGGTTCGTGTTATCGGCGATAAGACAAGACTTGCCGAAGATCTCAGGAAATCAATATCCGAGCTTGAAGAAAGCACAAAGGAAAACACCGGGCTTAATTTTACGATTGCGATCAATTACGGCGGCAGGGATGAAATTGTCCGTGCCGTAAAAAAGCTTGCAAAAGATGTAAAGAACAACAGCCTTGATATAGACGGTATTGATGAGGATGTCTTCAATTCGTATCTTGATACAGCCGAAATGCCTTACCCGGATTTGATGATCAGGACAAGCGGAGAGCTCAGAAGCTCAAACTTCCTGCCCTGGCAGATAGCATATTCGGAGTTTTATTTTACCGATGTACTGTGGCCGGATTTTGATAAAAAAGAGCTGATAAAGGCCATTGAATACTATAATCAGCGTGACAGAAGATTTGGAGGAGTTAAATGAAAACCAGAATAATAAGCGGGGCGGTACTTTTTGCAATTCTGATCCCCACACTTATATTAGGCGGAAATTTATTGCTTGCTGTCCTCTGTCTCGTTTCATGCGGAGGAATATATGAGCTTTCGAAGGTATTTAAACAGGAAAAATCTCTTTTGATGTTTATTGCCTTTGCTGCCAATATTTTTCTTTATGTCGGAATGGTTCTTATCAAGGAAATATATTTCATTGTTGAGCTTGTAATATTTTTCCTTTTCATTCTCGTCTGCTATGTCGTTGAATACCCGAAATATAAGCTGAACGAAGCTGTTGTGCCGCTTCTTGCCTTTGTATATGCGGGAGTATTGATGAGCTATATTTATCGTATCAGGATGAATGATTCGGGTCTGTACCTTGTGTGGCTGATTTTCATTTCCTCCTGGCTGTGTGATACCTGTGCTTATTTTTCGGGAGTTTTTCTCGGAAAACACAAAGCCTTTCCGGTTCTTTCTCCTAAAAAAACCTGGGAGGGCTGTATCGGCGGAGTACTTGGGGCAACGCTGGTAGGAACCGTCTTTGCCGCTGTGTTTGCCGATAAGCTTGCTGTTTTTAAATATCCAATACCGGCTGTTGCGATAATTGTTTTTGTGTGCTCGATCCTTTCGATTTTCGGAGATCTTGCGGCTTCCGCAATAAAAAGAGAGAACAATATAAAGGATTACAGCAATCTGATTCCCGGACACGGCGGTATCATGGACCGCTTTGATTCCGTGATTTTTGTTTCGCCGCTGATCTTTTATTTTATAAACCTTCTCGAGAAGGTGTTTTAACGGAGTAATATTTTGAAAAAACTTTCAATACTTGGTTCTACGGGATCGATAGGCAGACAGACTCTTGAAATCGTCGATGAAAATCCCGGAGAATTTAAAGTCGCCGCACTTGCGGTCAATAAAAACATAAAGCTTTTGTTTGAACAGACGGTCAAATACAGGCCTGAACTTGTCTGTATTTATGATGATTCGTCTGCTCCTTTGTTTAAAGAAATGCTTGACAGCTATAACAAAGGCAAAGGAAACGAAAGACTTGATACCGTGGTATACAGCGGCATGGAAGGCCTCATAGCCGCAGCTGCGATAGACAGTGCAGACATTACGGTAACCGCCATAGTCGGTATGATAGGAATAAGGCCCACAATTGCCGCCATAAATGCCGGCAAGGATATTGCGCTTGCAAATAAGGAAACTCTTGTAACGGCAGGCCACATTATAATTCCGCTGATAAAGGAAAAAGGCGTAAGGCTTTTACCGGTGGACAGCGAGCATTCCGCAATCTTTCAGTCGTTACAGGGACTTCCATATCCCAAAAACTCGACGGTCCATGACGGAAATCCTGCAGTCGACAAGATCATACTGACTGCGTCCGGAGGCCCTTTCAGAGGCTTGAAGGCTTCGGAATTAAAGAACAAGACGAAAAATGATGCTCTTAAGCATCCGAACTGGACGATGGGAAGTAAAATCACCATCGATTCTGCTACACTTGTCAATAAAGGCCTTGAGATGATGGAGGCGGGCTGGCTTTTCGGCGTTGGTATCGATAAAATCGAGGTTGTCGTGCATCCTCAGAGCATTTTGCATTCGGCCGTACAGTTTGTTGACGGGGCTGTTGTAGGTCAGATGGGCTGTCCGGACATGAAATTGCCGATACTGTATGCGCTGACATATCCCAACAGAAAATTCCTGTCCGGCAAAAGGATAGATTTTTTTGAGCTTGGAAAAATGACATTTGAAAAGCCGGATAAAGAAAGCTTTAGGGGTCTTGCGCTTGCAGAAAAAGCAATGATGGCAGGAGGATCCCTTCCTACCGTTTTCAATGCAGCAAACGAATGGCTTGTCGGAAAGTTTTTACAGGATAAGATCGGTTTCCTTGATATTGCCGACGGAATCGAGCTTGCAATGAACAGACATGAAAACATTGCGATGCCTGATGTAGACACGATTTTAGAGGTGCAAAGGGAAACAGAAATATATTTGTCAGGTATCTATGGTTAGATACGGGAGAGAAGTTTATGCACACATTTGTCAATATACTGATCGCACTCCTGATGCTGAGTGTGATCATAATCATCCATGAATTCGGACATTTTATTTTTGCCCGTATCAACGGAGTAACGGTAAACGATTTTTCACTGGGCCTCGGCCCCGTAATTTTCTCAAAAAAGATAGGACAGACCAAGTTCAGCCTCCGCGCCTTCCCAATCGGCGGTTCCTGCATGATGAAGGGAGATGACGGACAGGGAGCGGGAGACGACGAGGATTCATTTGCCTCCAAGAAGCTATGGCAGCGTTTTTCCATAGTTCTTGCCGGTCCGGTATTTAATTTCATCCTTGCGTTTGTTCTTTCCCTTGTCATTATCGGATGGGGAGGATATGATCCTGCCTATATTGCAGGCGTAAGCAAGGATGCCGATATTAAAGATTCTGACGGAGAGGCTTATGAGCCCAAGGAGGGTGATCTTATCACCGAAATTGACGGTAAAAACGTTGTTATCGGCCGTGATTTCACCATGTACACCTATTTCCATGAGATAGATGAGGATGAACTGTCTCTTAAGATAAAGCGTGACGGTAAGGAAAAGAAATATACAGTTACACCGATCGCTGTTTCAAAATATTATATGGGTATCAGCTACTCAGCAGACGACCTGCCCGCTCAGGTTACCGTCATTAAAGGCAATCCTGCCGAAAAAGCCGGTCTTCGCGACGGAGATACGATTACTGCGATCAACGGTACCGAGATTAAATCCGGGCTTGAGCTTCAGAATTATATGGCCGAGCACCCCTTAGACGGCAGCGAACTGACTCTTACCTATGTGCGCGGTACAAAGCCTCACGATCTTACTTTCAAGTCGGAATATACTACAAATTATTCGCTTGGCTTTTCAGCGAATACATACAGAGAGAAAGCAAACGCGCTGCAAACTATCAGATACAGTTTTACAGAAGTACGTTTCTGGATTGACAATACCATCCACAGTCTTTTCTATATGGCGACCGGTCATGTTCACAAGGAGGATGTCGGGGGCGCTGTAAGAATCACCAAAGAAATCTCGGATGTTGTCGAAGAATCGAAACAGGACGGAACAAAGTATGTAATTCTTAACCTTCTGTTCATGTGCGTGCTGATTTCGGCAAACCTCGGCGTAATGAACCTGCTTCCGATACCGGCTCTTGACGGCGGAAGGCTTTTGTTCATGCTGATAGAGCTGATAAGAGGAAAGCCGCTGCCTCCGGAAAAGGAAGCAATCGTTCATCTTATCGGTTTTGCTCTTCTGATGGTACTGATGGTATTCATACTTTACAATGACATAAGGAATGTATTCTTTGTAATGTTACCGAAATTGAGTAATATATTTGGTTTCTTGTAATAAGATTTAAACGTGTTTTGAATATATAAAAAGGCTTCTCCCCGGGGAGAAGCTGTCACCCGCAGGGTGACTGATGAGG
>DFFN01000212.1 GCA_002369525.1 Lachnoclostridium sp. UBA3775
CTTTATCATCAATTTTTTCCAAATATTCTTTTGGAATTGCATTTATGAATCGGTCAAAGCTGTCAAATGACATAAGCATGATAATCTGCGAAGCATTAATATATGTCTGCGCATCTATACCCTCCTGTTTAACGTCAACGCCTTCTTTATTCTGCTGTTTTTGCATGCGTATCCTGTTATCATGTTCAGTTTTTATCTTTTTTTTCTCATCCCCGGTCATTGACCTGTCAATTATTTCAAGATAAACATCGGCAGGGATAGTATCTCTCAATATGTCCCTCAGCTTAGTTGCCAGTTCGTTACCGTGTATTCTTTTTACCTGGAGCTCGTTATACTTTTCGCCGAAATGCTCATTAGCCTTTATTTCGTTTTTTTCAAGTTCGGAAATTTTCTGATCAATTCCGTCGATAAACAAATAGAGATCTTCAAGATGGACCTTAAGCTTGCTGCGAGGATCCTTTCCTGCGAATTCTCTCATTTTTCTGATTTTTTCTTCGTTAATCCTGTCAAGGCGTTCTTTTTCCTTTTTCTCTGCCTCAAGCCTTGCAAGACGATCTTTTTCTGCCTGTGTTTTTTTTGCAGTACGCTCTATTTCATTGATCTGTTCCCTGCTCAAGCCGAAAATATTCTTAACTTCATCATCCAGCTTTTTCTGGTTATCCTGTTTTCTTTTCTCATTCTCGATTATTCTTTTTTCTTCATCCTGTTTTGACTTATTATTTATCGTATTTTGTTCTTCATTTACTTTCTTCTGATTTTCATTAACATTCTTCTTATCATCGTTGGCTTTTTTAGATTTCTCATCAGTCTTTTTTTGAGTTTCATCAGTCTTCTTCTGAGTCTCATCAGTCTTCTTCTGAGTTTCGTCAATTTTCTTCTGTTCTTCGGTCTTTATTTCTTCTTTGGCCTTTTTCTTTAACAGTGAGCTGCCTTTATTGATCAGCTCAGGCGAGTCTACAATTGTAGAATCCTGACCTGCAATATCAACAAGGAATACATTTTTAAGGTCGGATTTGACTTTGGGATCGTTTATCTTATTCATATTTTTGCCGATTCCTGCAATGCTTCTAAGATAATTATGATCTTTTTTAAATTGTTCCTCTCCTCCGAAGCCGAGGGCATAGTTCTCCCCTATAACTATGCTTTCCATACCTTCCTTGGTCTTGCGTTTTTCGTTGTTTCTCCAGTTTCTCGATATTGTTGTGTATGTTTTAGCGATAAAAGACGCAATACCGAATTTGCTCTGCATGAATTTCCGAGCGCTTTCTTCGCTTTCAATGTCGGCATCCGTAGGGAATTTCAAGCCTTCAGCTCTTAACTGTTCGCATGCTTTTTTCGTGAGTTTACCGTAATATTTAATATTTTCCTTAAGCGAAGCAATCGATCTGGACTTGAAAGGATGCTTTTTCATTTCTTCTATGAAATCTTCACCCAGCTTAATTCTTTCCTGGCCTGTCATATTTATGACAGTATCCAGACTGAGCTCCTTTTGTCCGAGAGCATACAAAAGTACCAGGGTGTTTATGCATTCGTTCTTCCTGCCCTTTGGAATTTTGATATTTGTATTTATGATCGCTTCTCTCTTCCCGATATCTTCATAATCCAGAATGAACATGGGCGATGTACGGAGTTCATTTAAAAATGAAGCTGTCTTAGGAGCAGCCTTTTTTGCCGCATTCTCTTTTCTTATCTTTGCTTCCTCGGCATAAAGCCTCTTTTCGTTTTTATCAATATCCTTGTTTTCAAAATCCTCAAGACCTTTTGCGCTTATTTTCTTAGTCGAAGCCAGATCTTCTTCCCTTGCAGTTTTTTTCTTTTTCGTTTTTACTTCATCAAGGCGCAGTGATGTATTTCCTATTCCGAAATCATCCATTGATTTCAGGAAACCGGGCATGTCTGTACGATAGAATGATGAGGAGTTTCTTGCAAGACGCAGTTCTTCCCTGTCACTTCTCCTTTTTGCCTCATTTATGAGCTTGTCTTTATTCAGTTTTTTGGGCAGATATACTTTTTCCGTTCTTAAAAGACCGTCGGCATCTATTTTGCTTCTGAAGCCGCGTTCATCGATGGAATCCTCTATGCCGCCTATCCTTGCAACTGTATTGCCGGCCTGATTACGCCCGTGCATATATGACTCACCGTTTGTCTGGATTTTTTCCGGAGGCAGCTTGACCGTTCCGTCTTCATTCATTGAAACATAAGTGCTTGGAACGTCATATATGGTTTTATTATCCTTTGAGAGTTTGATATCGGACACCCATACAAGCTTAACGGGCTTTTTGATCTCATTGTCCTCCATATCCCTGATAAGCTCCGAAACCGTCATTGTCTTATCCGTATCCGGAGTATTTGAAACAGAATCCTTATATTTTAAAACTTCCCCGTCTATTTCGGTCACGGTTATATAATGGCCGTTTTTCCATATGCCGACAGGTGACCTGTCAACCTTTATGGCGTGTAAAATATTATTCTTAACAGCTTCCTTTAGCTTTGTATTATAATCCTGTCGGGAAATTCCCAGACTTGAGGCATCATTGTTGTAGGTTTCAATCTCGGTCTCATGAACCATAGTATTCGGAGCAAACTCAATCAGGGCATCCGACATGGAAAACATTTCGTTTCCCTGATCGACACCGTAATGATCAATGTCATCCTGACTATAGGTTTTCTCTATTGTCTGCTTATCCGATAACGGAGGACGGTATGCACGTATATCCTCCTGTTCCACATTGTTGATACCCCGGCTTTTAAGCATCAGCTGCATCGAACAGGACCAGCAGCCGTTAAAAGAGCTCTGTTTTCTCGTCTGGTGTATGTCAAGCTTTGCATGATTCTTGTTATTGCTTGTCATTTTGGGCCTTTCGGTTCTTACATCCAGCCTTTTTCTGTCTGCCGCCTTTTCAAGAGCATCCACTCTCTTCATCAGAAACGCAGTATCGGCAAGGTTGAGATCATCAAAGTTTTCATCAAAATAGCTATTGATGACCTTTATATCCCCGCAATTCTGTATCCATGAAGGAATGGCTGATTTATTGTGCGAATAAATAATATTATTGTATTTATCAATCTTGTCATTACGAGATACCGGGTGTCCCCAGAACTGAAAAGGATCATTTCCTTCTTTGAAATCGCTGCCGATACACAGACTCATCTCATTAAGCTGTTCATCGCTTGCTTTATTGTAAAGCTTAATATACTGCCAGTCTTCCAGCCCCATATTACGATAAGCATTTTTGAATGTTTCAAAAGGGAGTACGGGTCTGTCAATAAGTATATTGTTTTTATTTTTCCAAGGCATAATTATTTACTTCCTATCGTAAGATTTTTTGGCTTCATTATAACAGGATATATGCACCAGATATGCACCAAATCATTATTCATTTTTAAAAATAAACAAATTTAATTATCTCCTCAAGGCTCATGTGACCTCCGAATATATCCAGCGCAGAACCTACTGTGAAATCAACCCTTCCCTGCCCCTCATAATATATTGTCTCTATGTCCTCCATGCTGCTTATGCCGCCGGCATAGGTCGGACATACTATGTTTTTTGCGGAAAGCAGTCTGACAACATCATGCTCGATACCTCCGGCCTTTCCTTCAACATCCACCGCATGCACAAGAAGTTCATCGCAGAAACCGCTCATTTCCCTTAAAAACTCTTCTGTGAGCTCTTCATCCGTAAACTTCTGCCATCTGTCTGTAACGACGAAGTATTTTTCCTCGCCGTCAACGAGCCTTTTCCTGCAGGACAGGTCGAGCACAAGCTTTTCCTTTCCGACCGCAGCTTTCATTTCCTCAATTTTATCGTAATGTATCTTTCCTTCCGAAAAAACATAGGAGGTGACAATGACATGTGAGGCACCTGCATTTAAAAACTCCCAGGCGGTATCCGGTCTGATCCCTCCTCCGATCATCATTCCGCCCGGGAAAGCATTAAGGGCGGATATCGCCTCGGCCTTTGTTTTTTCAAAGTAATCGCTGTCTTTTCCGTTAAGACAGATAATATGTCCTCCGTAAAGCTCAAGGTCCTTGTAAAGCTCGGCATAATAAGAAGCCGGATAAGATGCGACAAAGTTTTCCCTGGCATAATCGCCCGCGTCTTTAAGGCTTCCTCCGACTATCTGTTTAACTTTTCCGTTGTGGATATCAATGCATGGTCTGAATTTCATACTGCCTCCCGAAAAATTTTATGTTTTTTAACTTGTATATGTCTCCGGTTTACATTATAATATAAAAAAATAATCAATGTTATTCGGAGGAATTATGGATAATAACAATATTGTGATCATGGATCATCCCCTGATCAAACATAAGATCACTATGCTTCGAGACAAAAACACCGGAACCAATGAATTCCGTGCACTTGTTAACGAAATCGCAATGCTCATGGGCTATGAAGCCCTTAGGGACCTTCCCACCGAGGATGTCGATATCGAAACCCCGATCGAGCCCTGCAAATCGCCGATGATCGCAGGCAGAAAGCTTGCAATCGTTCCTATTCTCCGTGCCGGTCTCGGCATGACCAACGGTATCCTTGCACTTGTTCCCACCGCCAAGGTAGGCCACATCGGTCTGTACAGGGATGAGGTAACTCATGAACCCCACGAATATTTCTGTAAGCTCCCCAGACCCATTAACGAGCGTGTGATCGTCGTTACGGACCCCATGCTTGCCACCGGCGGTTCTGCGGTAGAGGCTGTTAATTTCATCAAACAGCACGGCGGTGTAATGATCAAATTCATGTGCATTATCGCCGCACCCGAAGGCCTTAAGCGTCTTCATGAAGCACATCCCGATGTTCAGATATATGTCGGCTCACTTGACCGCGAACTTAATGAAAATGCATACATCTGTCCCGGTCTCGGTGATGCAGGCGACAGAATCTTCGGTACAAAGTAAGCTGTTATTTATGATACGGTTCGTTCTTCATTATCCTGAAAGCCCGATAAACCTGTTCGAGCAAAACCACCCGCATAAGCTGGTGAGGAAAGGTCATTTTTGAAAACGACAGAAGGCAGTCGGCTTTTTTAAGAACGGCATCGGAAAGTCCGAGGGATCCGCCGATAACAAAGCATATCCTGCTTTTACCGCTTTGCATAATATTTTCAAGCTCCGCAGAAAAATCTGTGGAGCTTTTTTGTTTGCCGTCAATCGCAAGCACAAAAGTATAGGCAGTTTCATCCCATTTTGCAAGCAGTCTTTCGCCTTCCTTTTCCTTTATGGCTCTTTCGACCGCCTCAGGAGCATTTTCGGGTGTTTTTTCATCCGCCACCTCGATCACTTCGCACTTTGCATATCTTGATAATCTTTTTAAATATTCATCGCAGGCTTTCCGGAAATAATCCTCCTTAAGCTTACCGACACAAAGTATACCGATCTTCATTTTATGTTTACTCTTCTTCCGCTAAGTCCTCTTCGGATTTTTCGGGCAGCCTGTCGGCTTTGATCTCCGAAATTATTCTGCCCTCCTCGGAAAAAATGTCAAATTTGTAACCACCATATTCAACAACTGCTTTTTCCTGACGCTCGGGTATGTGACCCAGTATGCTTATAAGCAACCCATTTATGGTGTCAAAGCTTTCAAGATCCTTTTCGTCAATTTTGATTCCGGTCATTTCCTCGAGCTCATCAAGCCTTGTATCGGGCTGTATCAGTATCTGTCCGTCGGAAAGGGCATCTATGTTTTCCTCTTCCTCATCATACTCATCCAGTATATCCCCGACTATCTCCTCGATAATATCCTCGAGCGTAACGACTCCGGCAGTCTGTCCGTATTCATCGACAACAACCGCAATATGTGTTCTTTTTTCCCTGAGGGTTTCAAAAAGCGAATCGATTGGCATGGTCTCCGGTACATAAAGCGCTTCTCTTTTGATTCCGGCAACATTCTCGTTTCCCTTGCCGTTCATATATGCGCTCATCAGATCCTTTATGTAGAGCATGCCTGTAATATTGTCAATGGTTTCTTCAAACAAAGGATAACGTGTATGGTTTCCGTCAAGCATTATACGCAGGGCGCTTTCAATGCTCTCCTCCGACGAAACGGCATCCACCCTGGTTCTGTGAGTCATAACGTCGGATGCGACAGTATCCGACATTTCCACCACATTTGATATCATTTCGGCCTCGTCGTCTTCAAGATAACCCTGTTTTTTAAACTCGTCAACAACTGCCAGAACTTCCTCATCACTGGCTTCCCTGTTTTTTATAAGTTTTCTAAGCTTTTCCGTAAAGCCCTGTCTGGGCGTATCGTCCATTAAAACATATCCTCCAATTATTTTCACAAAGGTACAGATATATTATCTTAAAAGCGGCAGAAAATGTCAATATAAAAAAACCTCTGCGAGCCAAAAAAGTTCGCAGAGGTCCGGCTATTTCAATTGTTTGTTTTATGCTTCTTTTTTCCCTGAAAGGCAGATAAATGCAAGTCCCGAAACAAGCTCGGCATATATCTCGGGAGTGTTGCCCCACTAAAAGTCAATATATTTTTCAATTAAATTTTCTACTGTTTTCCAAATTGGTTTCGGCAATGAGTTCTGCAGCAGTTTTAGCGATTTCAGACGGTATCACTCCGTATTCGGAATATTTTTCTTTAAGCCTGTCAGCAGCTGCGGAATGCAAGTATACGGCACTGCAGACACGTTCAAACAACACATTTCTGTCTTTACACCTGCCGCATATTGCCGAAAGCATGCCTGCAAGCACATCTCCGCAGCCGGCCTTTGACATGCCGTTGTTTCCGCAGGTATTGATAAACAGCCTGTGCTTCGTACAGACCATGCTTGATGCATCCTTCAGCACAAAAATCTGCTCGCTTGCTTCGCATATGATATCCGCAACCCATTTGCTTCCTGCAGAAAGTCTTTCCATCGAAATCGAAAGAAGTCTTGAAAGTTCTTTACGGTGCGGGGTAAATACCGTTGAAGCCGGAAACATTTTTTCCAGAAGCGATAATCGTTTAATGATTTTTTCTCTATCATCGGCAAATGATTCTTTTTCGGTAATTTCATCAAGCTTTTCGGCAAGAAGATTTATTGCATCGGCGTCAAGTATCAGTACCCTTTCATCAACTTTCTGCTTTTCTTCATTTTTACATGAAATAAGATATTCGAGGATTTTCCGGCAGTTCTCTCCTTTCCCGGCCCCCGGTCCGAAAAGAACAGTATCATATCTGTTGTTGTTAAGCCTGTTAATTATTTCTTCCTTTTCGCAGATCAAAAGCTCGGGTACGGCTCCGACTGCGATCTTTCTTACGCTTTTATCGGAGCAGAGGGTCACATAGCCCGCTCCAAGTCTGTATGCCGCATTTGATGACAGAACTGCCGCCCCCGGTATTTTTTCACAGCCGCATATAAGCAGAGCATTGCAATAACTACCCTTATTTGAGGTTTCAAATCTTTCCGGCAAACGGCTTACAGCGGTATTTATGTCACAGATTTCGACAAACCGATAATTTCCTTCATTCGACGCTTTATCTTCAAAAAATCCAAGATCAAAGCCTATATCCTTTACCTTTACTTTTCCGCAATATTCCTTACCGGGATAAAGGACATGCGCATATTTCATAAAGCCGAAGGTTACAGTCATATCGGCTTTAACAGCATTTTCATATACCTTACCGTTAGATGAGTTAACACCGCTCGGCACATCCACCGAGATTACCTTCGAACCATAAGCATAGGATTCATTTACAAGCTCTATCGCCTTTTTGAAGCAGCCTTCCGGTTCTCTGTTAAGGCCCGTGCCAAAAATACCGTCAACAGTTATTTCGGCATTTTTAAAATTGACTTCTTCATCTCCCGAATATTCAAGACCTGTTTTTGTGACTTTGCAGATCCTTACTTTACTCCCTTTTCCCTTAAGGATCCTTCCAAGTACCAAAGCATCCGCTCCGTTATTTCCCGGACCGGCAAAGCATAATATCCTGTTTCTTCTGTTGAAACTTTCTTCTATGTACTCAGACATTGCATAAGCGGCTCTTTCAATAAGAGTTTCGGATGACGTGCCTGCTTCGATTGTATATTCGTCGAGCTTCTTTGACTCTTTCGAGTCCAGAATTATATTTTTAATATTATCGATTTTCATGTCAGATTGCATCCCCGTTTTAATGGATTATTTTTTATTTACAATATTTTAACATAGTTTTTCATATATTCAAAGTTTTTATTGGCGGATTTCGGAGGAATTTCTGTTTTACATATTCACAGATATATGTTATTATATATTTCAGCGCCAAAATCAGTTTTACACTAAAAGGATTATTATGATACTTCAGATTTCAAACATAAGCAAAAGCTTCGGAACCGATGTTATTCTTGACAACATTTCATTTCACCTCGAAGATCATGAAAAGGCGGCTCTCATCGGTCTTAACGGGGCCGGAAAGTCCACGCTGTTTAAAATCATAGTCGGCGAATTGCCTGCAGATAACGGCAGCGTGATCATCGGCAGGGATAAAAAGCTCGGATACCTCGCCCAGCATCAGGATTTTAATTCGGATAATTCAATCTACGATGAAATCCTCCTGATGAAGAAAGAAGTGCTCGAGCTTGAAAAAACGATGAGAAGCCTTGAATATGAGATGCAGTTTTCCGAGGGAGAAAAGCTCGGAGAGCTCATGAAACGCTATACCGACGCACAGCATTCCTACGAAAAAGAAAACGGTTATGCCTACAAGAGCGAAGTCACCGGTGTTTTAAAGGGCCTCGGTTTTACCGAGGATGAATTTGACAAAAAGGTAGTAACGCTTTCGGGAGGACAGAAAACCAGAGTTGCTCTTGCCAAGCTTCTTTTGATGAAGCCGGATATCATACTCCTCGACGAGCCCATAAACCATCTGGATCTTCCTTCTATCTCATGGCTCGAAAACTATCTTTCCAATATCGGTTCAGCCGTGCTGATAATCGCTCATGACCGTTATTTTATCAACCGTATTGCAACTAAGATAATCGAACTTGAAAACACCCGCTCCCGTGTCTATGCGGGCAATTATGACGATTATTCCGCCAAAAAGGCAATGCTGCGTCAGGCAGAGCTTAACGCCTATCTCAAGCAGCAGGAAGAAATCAGGCATCAGGAGGAGGTAATAACCAAATTAAAATCATTTAACCGCGAAAAATCCATTAAACGTGCCGAAAGCCGGGAAAAAATGCTGGATAAAATCGAAAGACTTGACAAGCCGGCCGGCGAAGCCGATACCATGAGGCTTAAGCTGACACCGGGTATATTAAGCGGAAACGATGTTCTTACCATAAAGGGACTTTCAAAAGCCTACGGCAGCCACACTCTTTTTACCGATTTTGACTGTCTTATAAAAAGAGGCCAGAAAGTCGCTGTCATCGGAGCAAACGGGACAGGAAAAACAACGCTTTTAAAGATATTGAGGGGCAAGGTGCTTCCCGATTCCGGCAGCTTTACCTACGGTGCAAAGGTATATTCGGGTTATTACGATCAGGAACAGCAGGTACTTGATGATAACAAAACCGTGTTTGACGAGCTGCATGATGCATATCCCGATATGGACAACACAAGGGTCAGAAATACTCTTGCCGCTTTTCTGTTTACCGGCGATGATGTTTTCAAATTGATAAAAGAGCTTTCGGGAGGCGAACGCGGGCGTGTCTCGCTTGCAAAGCTGATGCTTTCGGACTCCAATCTCCTGCTTCTTGACGAGCCTACCAACCACCTTGACAT
>DFFN01000137.1 GCA_002369525.1 Lachnoclostridium sp. UBA3775
TCCGAGCTGCCTTACCAGATTTTCATGCAGCCCAAGCTTTGTGATTCCTGCATCGGTAACAATGAGCACCTTCCTGCCGCCCTTGTTTTTTATCAGCTTTGCGGCACCTCCGACGGTTTTTAAAATCTTCGGCTCCCTGTAAGGCAAAAAAGGCAGAGCACACCTGAAACCTGTCTGGTATGCTCTGCAATAAATTTTTCTTAAAGTATTCATCCTATAACACTCCTTAAAATACAGTATGCGGTCTTTTACGTAGAATTAAAAACCACATCAAGTAGTAATTATAGCACGATTATTGTTTTTGTCAACCGGAAATAAGTTACTTAAGTGCCCTGCCCTTAGGCGCCTTGTTCATATCCTTTGCTTCAGGCTTTGCCTGCTGTAAATCCTTTGCGGCAAGCTTTTTAAATTCCGGTCCGAGCTCCTTGGCCTTTGCGATATCCACCTTTGCGCCGAGGCCGTTCTTAAGAGCGGTAAGCTTTTCAACCTCAGCAGGATTATCATAATTCTTTGTAACGGAAACCCTGATGATGTCATCACGAAGCCTTGCGATGTCTTCGGTTTTGATGGGGCCGTTTTTAGCCTCTTCAAGAACTCTCTTACGGAATTCCTCCCTGAAAGGTGCATTGCCTAGTACATTCTGCTTAAATGCTGCGAACTGAGCAGAGTTCTCCTTGAAGCTGACACCGTTCTCTTTAAGCTCCACAAAATCATTTACTGCATTTGCAAAACCGGCGTTCATCTCATTAAGCTTATCTTTCGGGATCTTGTCCATTGCATACTTCGAATCTATGCCAAGGGCAATGTCCTTTTCCGCCTGATCAATAACCTTCATGCTGTCCTCATAGGCCTTTTTATCGGCTTTGAACTGCTCCTCGGCCCGCTTGATCTGGTTTACTTCATTTTCCGGAATCTCTCTGCCGAAGCTCTTGTAGTATTCCGTCAGCCTTTGTAATTCCTGATCAAGTCCGGGCTTCTTTTCATTGAATTCCTTTTCCTTAAGCTTGAAGGCATCGGTCTTTTCTTTTCTGTCAGCCGCTAAAACTTCGGAATACATCCTGTTTCTCTTGTCGGCAAAATTGCTCTTGATGGTCTCGGAGTAAAGCGTGCGCTCAGCAGACTCGACAATCCGGTCTTCAAAAAGCTTCATCTGGTTTTCTATAGCCTTAAGCTTGTCCTCGTGAACCTTCTTTGCTTCCGCTGAAAGCTCCTGCCCGTTTTTCTTTGCATCAGCAATATCGGAATCATAGCTTCTTCTGGCATTTTTATAATCCATGGAAAGATTATCAACATTTATGCCGTTCTTTTCCCTGATCTCGTTTTCGGCCTTCTGAAAATGGGTTATGCTGTTTTCCAGAGTCCTGTTGGCGTTGATAATGCCGTACTTGACATTTTCCGCAAATCTCTTCTTTTCATCAGCCATGTCGGTACCAAGGGGGATCAGCGTCTTCTGCTTTTCCATAACTCTTTCGGAAGCAGAAGGACCGTTATTTCCGAATTCGATCACTGCCTTATTCTGGTTGAGAAGTGCCTTTTTCGCATCAAGCATTGCCTTATAACGGTCTGCTCCTCTTCTTCCGAGCCTGCTCACATCAGCGGCATTTTCAGGATTTCCCCCTTTTCCCCTGATGACCGTATTTTTATTGTCAAGATAATGGTTTATCCTTTCAAATACCTGCCTCTGCTTGTCCGTAAACTTCTTGATCTTCTTGGGATCAAGTTTAACGTCTTCAGGTACGCTATACTCATAAAAAGGCTTTGTCTTGTCTTCAACATATTCATTCCGAACGCGGTCATATTTTGTATTATAACCCACGATCTTTTTGGAAATATTCGTAGTATGATACTTTTCCATCAGCTCTTCGCTGAGCTTCATCTTCATCTTTTCGAGAGCCTGAAGGTCCTTTACTATATCATCATAAAGACCGTTTGAGGTACCGGCAATGGCCTTGGCATTCTTCATACCGTTTATAGCCTCTTCCATGCTCTTGTCATTTTTGTTTCTCTCAGGTCTGCCGGTGATAAATGCGGTAAGTCTTCCTCTTGAGGCATCCGCTTTTATCTTGTCGCGCATTTCTGCCATAATTCCTTCATGGCCGCCGAATTCAAGAATATCCGCGGTTTCCTTTGCACTCTTAGGCTCGCACGCCTTTAAAACATGATTGGAATATTCCTCAAGATATTTGTTCAGCTTGTTATGAGAAATCGCATAATCCGGATGTTTCTCGTCAAAATACTCGGGATGGGCATCCCTGTTCATACCATCAAAGAACTTAAGTCTCATATAAGACATGGTATTGAACATCTGCTGATCTTCACTCATTCCGTCAGAACTTCTGAGCCTGCGTAGGATTCCCTTCATCTCGGCAGCATTGTCTTCATACCTGAATTCTTTTGTATTGTCTTTTTCGAGACTGATTCCCTTCTCTTTTGCCTCTTTTATCTCTGAAATGCATCTGTTGATGAGTCTCGGAATATACGTCTCATTTGACGCTCTGAGATATGAGTCAAAAGCGTCGATAGGAGCCTGGGGTCCATGTTTTGAATCCCGGTTCGTACAAAGCAGAGGATGATTTTTATGCTTCTCATAGAAGCCCTGTATCATTGTAGCGGCTGTAAGAATATCCTTCGGTGAACTGATCTTTTTACCGAGCAGGGAATCCTTGAAGTTTTTCAGCTCATTATCCCTAAACTCCTTGAGTATTTCCGCCTTTGCCCTGTACTGCTGCTCTACCTTTGCTCTTTCCCGCTCAGCCTTTCTTTCCTCTTCATTTTTCGGGTCATTATTTATTTTTCCTGCAAGTTTCTCTGCCTCCATAAGACTCTTGTTGATGTCTTTTTTAATATAGCCCTCTACGGTACCGATATGGAAAAGAAGCGGCAGATCCTTGCTGTTCCAGCCCTGTTTAATGCCCTCTTTCATCCATTCCAAGCCGACCATTTCTGCAACTATAGGTCTGTCACCGCTTTTTATGGTACGACCGGTCATATGTCCAAGGTCATTCGCAAGAACAGACGCATCGTCCGTAATTTCAGGCTTATCTACATCATAAAGAGTCTCAAAATTCTTTATCATCCTGCTGAAGCATTCATCCAGTCTGGCAAGATGCAGTTTTTCCTTCTTATCGTCCCAGCCGCTTTTTCTCATCTGCTGCTTGTCGTACTCGGCAGCTATGAGTTCCTTTCCTCCGTCATAGAACGCTTGCATAGGTTCAAAGATATTTCTTTCCTGCAGCCACTGCTTGGTTTTTTCGCTGGGAACCGTATCAAGGTAAAGATTAATATTTCCCACCTGAGTGAATAAATTATACAAAACAGGCTGTTCAATCATGGCTGTCAGCATTTCGCCTTTTTCAATTTCGGCATACTGCCTTACTGCAGATGCAGTTCTTCTCATCTCCCTGTCCGCGCCCTTATCGCCTGCCATTTTATGAGCGAAAAGATTACCATATATCTTAACATGATCTCTGGTGGTATTGATCATCGTTTCACGGTCTTCTTTGTCTTCGGAAAGTTTATGAACAACTAAAGGTGCCATGTGGGTGTGTAACGGTCCGCGCAGCGCTTCATTGGGCTGAAGCATTAGTTCCTGATCATCCTCTATGGATCTCACTTTTTCGTCCAAAGCATGATTGAGCGAAAAGAAAGCATACGGATCAACTATATCCAGGCCCTGTTTCATGTTCATACGTATTTCGGTTTTACCGGTAACGCAATAATAGGAATTATATTCCGAAATCGTCTTCTCGTCCATTATCTGAGGGGACTCATGGGTATCAACCGGCAGAGGCTGTCTTCCGGCAAACTCCATGGATCTTTCAACAGAAGTAAGGCTCTTGTTGAACATATCACGCAATGCTTTGTCATTTTCGTACATTGCAAGGCCGTCTTTTGCGAGCTTCTCGTACTCATCGGCGATCTCTATCTTGTCAAGAGGGCTGCTGATACCTTTGTTCATGGAATAATCATAAAGCTTATCAAGCTTTGCAGAATATTCCTTTATACGGCGGTATTTTTCATTAGCTTCTGCTTCTTCCTGAGGAAGGTTTTTGAGAATATTGGTAAACTGAGTGATTCTTTCCCGTATGGGAACCAAATCAGAGGTCAGCGTTGCTATCTTTTTTTCTGACTTACGGATTTCTTCGGCATCGGCATGCTCACGCTCAAGTCTTGCCTTCTTTTCTCTTTCCTGTTCCAGTTCCCTGGTTTTATTTGCCAAAGCCTGATTTCTGTCAGCCAGCCTCTCTTCCGCAACCTGCTTTCTTTGCAGAAACAGCTGATGGTCACATTGTTTCTCAAGTACAGCCTTATTGTTATCGATAGTATATTTTAATTCCGAAAGGCTTCCGAGCAGACCGAGCTCGTTCATGCCCCAACCGTTTTCAATAGCCTGTTTCTGACCTTCGATATTTTTGATTCCGTACATGCAGGTACGGCGGCTCAGGGAATCCTTCTTGTTTTTGTAGGTCATTACATCAAATTTCTGCTGGAGATAACGATCATATTTAGAAGTACCGTTGGCATTTACCATTTTATCGAAGGCCTTGTGGTTTTCAAGCATCCTTCCGAAATCGTCCTTCAGCCTGTTAAGGTACTCCTGTTCCTTTTCGGGAGTATAATCCTTTTCTATTGCCTGTCTTTCATATTCCCTCTGATAAAGATCGGCAGTAATGGACATGAAATTATTAAGGTAGGTAAGAGGGCCCTTATGCTCATGTGTAACGGGATCCACATCATCAAGTTCTGCCATGGCCTGATCATAGGTCATGCCCTGCGGAACCTTGGGTCCGTTGATAAACATACCGGAAAGATTTCTAAGATACGGGTTGTCATACACGGCAATACCATAATCACCGGCCTCCGTATCCATCAGTTTTTCGGACAGCTTGATATAACCCGACATTTTTTCCGACTGCGGGGTGGGATGCTGCATCAGATTTTTTACGGTTTTCTGTACTTCCTTCAGCTTTTTGGCATGCTTTTTGGCAGTATTTACATCTCTGAAAGTATTTTTAAATGTTTCTTTGGTTTTGGGGTCTTTATTCGCAAAATAATTATTATCGACGCCGTCACGCCATCTTCTTGCGGAAGCATACGCTCTGGGGTTAAAATATTCCAGATAAAAACCTATAGTCGTAAATGCTTCATTGGACTGTTCTGCAGCAGCGGACAGACCGTATTTTCCTTCTACCATGTAATTCTTGGGACCTGGCATTTTTATATCCTCCTATATTCAGCAGTTTTGTAACAAAACTTAATTTTTTGCTTCTTGCCGGATATTATACCAGAGGGAGTGCACCAAAAATGCACCAAAAAAGACAAAATCATTCCAAAATATATGCAAAAACTATGATTCTGGTCATGGAATCACCCTCGGAACAGGTGGAAAGGCCCAAAATGCGCGCACCTGACAGCTCCGGATGGTCCACATAATAGTCTGCATTTTCTTTGATATAGTCTTCGGTGCCCGTGCTTTCGGTGGGGCTGAAGATCATTTTATCCTTGGCGCTGGAGCGCATGGAGGCAAAAACCTTCAGGGAATAGGCAGACGTGCCCTCCTTGCCGACGATAAGCGTACCCTCGGAATGGCTTTTGAGATATTTTTCGTTTAAGAAGTCATCAAGAGCGCCGAACATCTTGCCGTACTCCATATGATGACCATAGACAAGCGAGTATTCATCGGAAAAGTCCTTTTTGTTCCTGGAATCAAGGAAAATACTGCCCGACAACGAATACTTGCCGTAAGGATCAAGGTTGAGATATTTGGTATTATCCTGGCCCTGCATTACAGGGTAGTCAATGTTTGTGTCATCTATCGTAAGCCATGCCACATAGTCGTCCGTGATGGGCGAGTCCGCAACGGAGCCCGGGTTGCCGGGCGAAGGCCTGTATTTCAAAAAGCTTTTGTCGCTGGCATGGTCATAGACATACCAGGTGTCATAGAGGCAGTACAGCACAATCAAAAGCAGCACAACAAATACCGCGAGCAGAGTACGCTCGTAGTAAACGTTTAGCTTCTTCCAGATGCGACGGGCCCGGTCGGAGGGTTCGGGGGCTCCGGGGGTGGAGGGCGCAGGTGCCGTGGCAGCAGGATTAATTGTGGTTGTTTGTACTGAATTGCTCAAGGTTGTGGATCCTTTATAATGTTATGGTTGAAGCCTCATCCGTCACCCTTCGGATGAGGGAATTAGTTTTCAAATCGTTAGATTCCCCTTCGTCGCATGATAAATATCACCTTCCCCCGCACATCCTTTTTAGGAATTGCTCCCAGCACGCGGCTGTCGGTCACTTCCGCCCTGAAATCGTTCAGGATGAAGTATGAATCCGCGGGAACTTTGTAGGGATATTCTATGGTCGAACCTTCGGTCGTGGTGGGATATACAACGTCTGTGGTGATATTATAGCCGTTGACCATCAGCACCTCGCCTTTGATCTCAACAGAATCTCCTCCCTTTGCAACTATCCTGCCGAACTTTATCTCGCCGTCGGCATAGTAGGCAACCTCATCACCTTCCGTAAGCGTTGCAAGACGGTAGACAAGGCAGAAATCGCCGTCCTTGATCATCGGGTATGAGGCATGGCTGTGGTTAACATAAATCGCAAGAATAAATCTCAGCAGAATGAAGAGCACCAGCGCCGTTATGCCGATTTTGATAAAAAAGTCGGCGGCAAGACGGCCGGCAGACTTTTTCTTCCGCTTTTTTTTCTTTTTCACGGGTTTATCTTCCGCTCCAGGCATAGAACCGCCTGCTTTACCATCCGGGGATTGAACAGTTTCCTTTATTTCCGGGGTGTCATCAGCTATAATTTCATTGTTTTCAGTTTCAGTTTCCAATCCGATCTATTATTCCTTTTGACATTTTCATTATGTTCATAAAAACAAAAAGCCCCGCAGGGCATGACGAAAGACGGTGCCGGTTTAAGACTCGTCACCGTCGTCATCATCTTTTTTCTTTCTTGTCACAAGCAGCAAAATGAAAGCAACCACTGCCAATCCTCCGACTATTGCAAATGCGGGGATGTTTGTTTCATCACCTGTTTTTGCGGGAGGAGTTGATGAACCGTCCCTGCTGCTGTTATTATCCTTGAGCTTGTTAACAAACTCAATCTTGTCCGGCTTTTCTCCGTTGTCACCGACCGTTGCGGAAACATTTACGGAAAGCTCACCTGATTCGAGCTGGGCAACAAAGACTTTTACATGGTAAACCTTATCGTCATACTGTATTTCTTCGTCACTTCCGGGCTCCTGATAAATGATATAATTATAAGTTCCGGGCTCACTCACGGCAATCACAAAACTGCCCGTTCCGTCCCCCTTTATATCAAGCTTATCCTGTTTAGGAGCCGGCTGTGATTCGTCAACACTTTCAATTGCAACGATATAGTTTCCCTCACTGCTGTCTGAAATCTGCAAGCAGTTCACGATTATTTCGGCATCAAGTGTTTCATTCGTACTGCCTGCCTGCGCAACCTGGCCCAAAAGCACAAGAAACATTGCGCAGGAAAGCATAAACGATATCAGTTTTTTACTGTTCTTCTTCATCATTTTTACGTTTAATAAAGATTATGATCACACCGGCAAAGAGTACTGCTGCTATTCCCGCTATCGGGAGTACATGCATGATAACACCGGTAGGGATCGTGCCTTTCTTTTCGTTGTTGAAGGTAGCTGAAACATCAGCAACCATGCTTGAATCCTTTATTCTGGCTGCATTTCCGTCGGTAGCAACAAAAAGCTCAGGCTCTGTGATTTCTTCTGCTGAAGAATCTTTTCCGCCGTCCATATTGTCATAACCATTGCCGCCTTCGAGTTCAACAGTGGACTTGTAGTCCTCGTAGTACTCTAAGAGCTCATAGGAAGCTCCCTCAGGAATGCCGAGGATTGTTACATACTGATCAGCCTGAAGGTAGAAGTCGTAGCCTGCCTTAAGCTGTGCACCGGTAAGAGACACAGCCGAGTTGGCCGCATAGATATCACCTTTAGTGTAAACAGTTGCACTGTTGGGGATTCCTTCTTTACCTTCCCAGCCAGCCTCAATTACAAGCTTTGATTCATCCTTGCTGATAACAAAAACATCCTTATCATCAATATTACTTCCTGCAAGTGTAAGGGTAAACCTGAAGAACTGGTCATTTGAAGCCTGGTTACCGCTTACAGTCTTCTTGAAAGTCAGATTGTTGGATTTGTAAAGGTTTCTGTAACCTTCGGACTTCTCAGCACCTGCAACTTCCACGCCGTTAGCTCCGCCGTTTCCGGAAAGATTGGTATGAGTAAGACCATCTTCCATCGTTTTTGCTTCAGGATTAGCAATTGTCGCTTCACCTGCAGCAGGACCATCGGCAACTATGCCCATATACATTACATAACCAGCAATGCGAAGATCATACTTTTTGCCGGTAGCTGTGTTGTAAGTGGCATCCTCAACATACACGTCAAGAGTACGGGAGAGCAACTGATCAGAGGTATTAGTCACATCGTTTTCGATAGCTGTGTTTCCTGAGTTACCCTCTGCAATTACGTAACGATAGATTCCGGGCTCGGTGAAACCGCAATTTGAGAAATCCATCTGTACAGTCTTGATGGCATAATATGTATCCCCATCTACATTGTTGATCAAAACATTGTCATCGGCAGCCTTGCTTCCTGAGGTAGGAAGGGTTACAGCCTGGGGCTGATATTCAATAGTAAAGCCATTATAACCATCATATTTGTAAAGACCGGTATTGTCATCAGTATCTTTCTGGGAAACATAAGCTGTGTTAGAATCTGTCACAAACGCTGTTCCGTCAACGTTTTCAAGCTTATACTCGATTTTATCCGGATTTAAACCTTCCTTAACAGCAAGAGTCTGAACCACACCGTTTTCTATGTGTGCAGCAACCGGTTCTCCCGCAACCACAGCAAATCCAAAGCTACAGGAAGGTATACTGGTTCCTTCCTCAATCTCAAGCACCTTTTTTATCTCGGTAGCATTGTATGAGATAATTTTATCATTATTGACTGTAACAGTATTGGTAAGCCATGCATCATTCGAAGCAACTGCGTCCGGATCTACAGGATCTGTACCATTTTTGGTGCCTAAAACGCCATCATACTCCACAGCAGGTGTTGACTCAGCCTTAGCTTCGGGAAGAAGCGCAGTACCCTGCATCATCAAAGCAGCAGCAAATACAGCCGCAGTAATTTTTTTAAACTTTCTCATTTTTTTCTCCCAAATCAGCTTTATTCGTTTTCTTCCTTCTTAGCCATGCGAACGGTAAGTACCGAAATACCGCCGATGAAAAGAAGTGCGATCACAACGATGGGAACGACCTTCATGTTAACGCCTGTGGGGATTTTGCCTTCCTTGGTGTTGGTGAAGACGATTTCGTTAACCTGATGGATACCTGAACCGCTTCCTGTTCCGCTAAGTTCTACAGAACGATCGGTATTGTTAACAGAAGCTACTGCAGTGCCTGAACCGTTACCGGAAACTTCAATGCTTGTTACATAGCCTTCTTTATCAAGCTTATCTTTGTCTTTCTCGACTACAGAGTAGAATGTTCCTTCTGCAAGACCATAAACTCTGATGCTCTGTCCATGCTGAAGCTTGAAAGGTACGGTAACTGTTCCGTCCTGTCCTACGGTGATTGTCTTTGTTCTGAGATTTTCGTTGGTTCCGCTTGCATCATCTTCAACTACCATCTTGCTGATATCAACAGTATATTCCATTCCGGGTGCGGCATTGCTGATGGTCAGTTCGAAATCGAAGAATTCTGACTTATCACCCTGATTACCTTTAACGAGCTTCTCAACATAAATATCGCAGCTGGGATATACGTTAACGAATCCCTGGCTCTTCTCTGCGCCTGAAGGGAATGCGGTACCTGAGGTTACACCTGAACCGTATTTAGGACCTGATGTTACAACATCATCATAAAGTACATATCCACCGATCACAAGGCCTGCTCCGCTTCCGCTCTGTTCATTATCATAGACAAAAACATCCATGGTCTTGGGTTTGTCTGTTGTAAAGCCGAGTATATTCTGCTCGGAAATGGTGTAACGGTAAACACCGGGCAAAGGGAAAGCCACGCCTGTAAAATCAACAACTACAGTCTGCTCGGCATATTTCTTTTCTGTTGATTTAGCAACATTATCTGCTGTTCCGCTTGTAATGGTTCCTGAATATCCATCAAAAGATACTACCGAACTGCCGGATTGTTTAACTTCATCTTTACCCTGAACATAAATTTTAATGTTTTCGGCATCGATACCGTCTCTTACAGGGAATGCACTGTTTTCGGCATCACCTTCGGTACCGCTGGCTGCTTCGATATCAAACAGGAAGTCGGCATTTGCAGGTATGTTATCCTCATTTTTCATTACCAGATACTTTACAAATTCGGTTTTTGTTCCGGAAGTGGGTTGATACTCAAATTCATCTGTTCCGAGACTGTCGGCAAGTGCCGGAATTGCTGCAAGCACGATCAGCATCATTGCTGCTATGACAGCAATTATTTTGTTTCTGAGCTTTTTGTTCTTCATCGTTTTTCTCCTTTATCAATCTTCGTTCTTCTTAACTATCATAAAGGCGGCCGCTAATGAAAGCACAACTGCCAAAGCAACAATCGGTGCTACGGGAAGATTAACGCCCGTAGGGATAACGCCTGCACGGGTATTTGTGAAATCCACTGTTACGTCACCTGTAAGGGAAGGATCTTCCACTTCGTTTACTTTAGAATCATCAAGCAGATCTTCATCATCTGTGTCATCATCAAAAGTGTCCTTCTCATCCTTGTCGTCACCTGTAAGTGCGATTTCGGGATCATAGTCCTCTTCATTCTCGGAAAGATTATATACAGCTCTGTCCGGAATTCCTCTGACAACGATTTTCTGACCATGCTGGAGATAGAAGGTTTCGCTTATCTCACCCTTGGAATCTGCTGTCAGAGTTGTGGGCTGCTCAATATCTTCGGTGATAACCGTGGTAGCTGCGTTGGGATTTTTTGAAATCGTCACGTCGGCATCGCCGTCGGCGGTTGAATCGTCCTGATCGTCGGCATAGGACACTTCCAGAACGGTTCCGGGTCCCAGCTTTCCGATTTCAAGTGTGAACTCAAAATACTTATCACGTGAACCCTGGTTACCTTCAACTTTCTTAGAGAAAGTAAAGTCATGGGTGTTATACTCATTCTCGAAGCCGACCGACTTGGCAGCATCCTTAACTTCCTTGCCGTTGGTTGATTTTGCTGTGGTGCCGTCTTCAAGCTTGGTATCATTATCTACCGTAGGAGCAGTAACTGTTGTATCATTTGAAGGTCCGTCGGTAACGATTCCCTGATAGAGCACGAAGCCCTGAACCGCAAGCACGGGATTTTCTTCAGCATCAACGCCTGCATCGATAACATATACATCAAGAGTTCTCTTGCAGTTATCATCACCTGTAACGTTAGGATCGCAAATGATTCCGTCAACGCTGTCATCTGTCTTAATATAAGTTTCGGTAATGATATAACGGTAAATACCGGGCTCATCAAAGCCTACTTTGGAAAAATCAAGACTTACCGATTTTGTTGCGGTATACTGGGTATCGCTTTCCTTCGATCCCGCACGGTTCTCGGTTATGGTCACATAGTCACCATTCTCATCGGGAGCAGCGGTATCCTTTGACTGAGCCGCATACTCAATGGCTCCGATCATAACCGAACCCGTGCTCTGATTTTCGTTCTTCCAGACAATCGCATCGGGATTTATGCCCTTGATAACCGCAAGCGTATCAGCGGTTGCATCGCACACGAGCCTTTCATTTTCCGAACTGCAATACTTTTTATCAGGCACAAATGCCGTAAAACCAAATGCAACATTCGGTATGTTCGCTCCGTTTTCGATGATCAGGTTTTTCTTGATCACCGTAACAGGCTCAAAGGCCAGACCGTTGGTTTCATCATTGTCGTCGTCAACAACGAGTACATCGCTGTACTTCTTTTCGGCACTTGCTACGGAAAGCATCATAACAACCATTGCTGCCACCATAAGCAGTGCTAAAAACTTCTTCCTCTTTTTCATGTTTTAGTCCTTTCCGGACGTGTGCTTGTAAGCGACACTTCTACCTTTATTAAAACATTTATTTACATTATTTATATATTAGTGCCCGACTTGCGGGCAAAATATTTACTTACCCGCTTTATTCTTCGTCGGTTTCATCTTCATCCTCATCATCCCGTCTCTTTGAACGGAAGATAAGAACCCCTAGAACGATTACCACTATCAGTCCGACAGCCACAACAGGAAATACCTTCATGATGACACCGGAGGGAACGATGGAACCGCGTGTGTTGGTTACTATCAGACTTGTATCATCTGTAAGCTGGAAGGTCTTGCTGTTACCAGTTGTCGCAGCTTCATCGCCTAGCTTGAATTTAGCCTCATAGCCCTGCGACGCCGGATTATCCTCGGCAATTGTAATATCAACTCCCGGAGGCAAAGCGATTGTCACCGAATCTTTATGGCGAAGCGTAAAGGTATCGCCGGATTTCAGTTTCTCCGCCTGCTCCTCGCCGTTCTTGGACCACTCATACTCATCGATTTCCGAAGCATCCGCAACCGTAAGCGTGAAGGTAAATTCCTTTGACTTATCACCAAGGGAGCCTTCAACCTTTTTGGTAACGGTGAGGTTGACGGCAGTCTTCTCATTCGGAACACTCAGAGTGTAAACATAACAATCTTCAAGCTCAACTATCTGATCAATATCTTCATCACCGCCAACACCCTGTATCAGAGTCGGTTGTCCAAGCGGTGAAAGCCTGAAAATAATATCATCCTCCAGCTTTGCATAACCAGAAGGAGCCGATATTTCAGTAAGGAAATAAACCGACCCTTTTTCGCCTGGAGTCATAGCTCTGCCGCTGTCTTCTCCGGTTACAACAACCTCACCTTCACCATTGGTCGAGAAATCCTCAAATCCAGTCATCGGGGATTTATTCTTAACATAACCGCTGATGCTTGTATTGGCCTGTTTATATAATGAAAAATGAGCTCCCTGAAGCATAAGATCAGCATTCTGGTTATCTTTCTTCATTATTTTAAATATAAACGGCTTATTGTACACATCAATGTAGGCTTCTATTCCGTTTTCACCTTTTTTACCATTGGCCCACTTTTTCTGCGACCAGGCAGTACCGTCTGCATTATATAAGGTAGAATTACCTTCACCATCAACCACGAATTTGAATGTATCCTGCAGGCCTACATAGCCTTTCGGAGCACTTATCTGCGTGAGTATATACTCTGAATTTCTTTCGAAATCGTAAAGAATCGTTACCGTTCCGTCCGGAGCAGATGTATACTTTTTGATAAGATTTCCGTTATGATCTCTCAGTTCAAAAACACCGCCCTCAAGAGGAACATCGCTGTCCCACTTAAACAGCCTTATCTGAAGGCCGCCCTCACGGGTGTTCATTATGTTATCGGTTCTGGAACTGCCGGTATTTTCTCCGGGTGTATAGGAAGCAATATATTTGAATTCCCTTTTCGCCTGTTCATCCGGAGGTGTTGTATCTTCAGTTCTTGTAGCTTCTATTTCTATCTCGCCTCCGTTTTCAACAGGCGTGATTTCATCATATCCGCTAACCGTTCCGTCGGAAGCAACAGTAAAGTTATCGGGATCACCGATAAGCGTTACTTCCTTTACAACATAACCTTCAAAGCTTATCCTCGGATCTCCGTTTAATTTATTCTGAAGTCTCGGCCAGAAATAGTATGTTGATGTTGAAGGTGACACTATTTTCCTTACCGAACCGTCAAGAAGCTCTCCGTCAACATATACCGCAACATAAATCGGATCATGTCCCGTAGTTATTCTGATGTCGCTCCAGCTCTTTTTAACCGTGAGGCCGTAGCCTTTTCTGTTATTTACTTTCATTTCAGGATCATGGGCAACAATCACTCTTCCGGAATTCTGTTTCTCGGCATTAGTGGGAACAAGCATCTCGTAGGTCGGCTCCAAAGCTGTTGACTCCGCCACTTTCTGCCAGAATAACTGCTCATATCCCTTGTATACTAAGGTATCTCCATCCCTTTTTTCCTTAAGGCCATATCCGGTTTTATCGTCTTCCGTTACTTTAAACACAGTACCGGCCGGCAGGTTAGGCACATAGACG
>DFFN01000148.1 GCA_002369525.1 Lachnoclostridium sp. UBA3775
TACGGCGAGAGCGAGGGCAAGGATCAGAAGGGTATCTTCCCCGCAAGCGTAGATCTTACAACAGATCTTCACTCAATGGGACAGTTCATCCAGGACGGTGCAAGGATCATGTATGAGACAGTTCTTGAGCTTGAGGAGAGTGCAGATACCATCACACTTGAGGCAGAGGCAGTAGACCTTGACGGTATGAACTACCTTGCAGGAAAGACGGTTGATTTTGTCAACAAGTCTGCAATGAAGGGTACCATCCTTGCACATATCGACGGTGGAGTTCCTAACCTTCTTATCAAGGTTCCTTCAAAGGATGAGTTCACACTCGGCCAGCTTTTCTACTTCTTCGAGTTCGCCTGCGGTGTATCGGGTTATATGCTCGGAGTTAATCCTTTCAACCAGCCCGGCGTTGAATCCTACAAGAAGAACATGTTTGCTCTTCTCGGAAAGCCCGGTTATGAGGATATGAGAGCAGAGCTTCTGAAGAGACTGTGATCATTTTCCCGGTGATTGAAATAACATGGTTTTTATACAAGCTTTAGCTGGTAAAGCTGAAAAAAATCTTGCTAAATCATTTGTTTTATGATAAGATAGGGACAAGTAAATTTGCTATCAAAAAGTTAGGAGATTAACCATGAAAAGAATTAAAACTCTTGAGACAAGAAATCTTTGCGAGAGCGCTAAGAACGGCGGATGCGGAGAGTGCCAGACTTCATGCCAGAGCGCATGCAAGACCAGCAGCGGTGTTATCAACCAGCAGTGTGAGAACAAGAAGGCTACATCACGCAGATAATACCCGGCAAAGTATAAAATGTCTTGATAAGCCACAGGAACTGCTAAGTGCCTGTGGCTTTTGTTGTAAGGAGATATTATGATTCATCAATATAAGCTTAACGGCTATAACATAGTTCTCGACACCTGCTCGGGCTCGGTGCACAGCGTGGACGAGGTGGCATACGACGTAATTTCGCTTTACGAAAATACGGACAGGGAAGAAACGGTAAAAACAATACTTGAAAAATATAAGGACAGGACTGACGAAAACGGCAGGCCTTATGTGACAGAGGCTGAAGTTCTGGAGTGTCTTGACGATATAGACGAGCTTAAAAAAGAAGGCAAGCTTTTCACTCCGGATGAGTTTGCTCCTCTTGCGGGGGAGCTGAAAAAAAGAAGCGGCGATGTGATAAAGGCGCTCTGCCTTCATGTTGCCCATACCTGTAATTTAAACTGTGAGTACTGTTTTGCTGCCCAGGGAAAATATCACGGCGAGAGGGCGGTAATGAGCCCTGAGGTAGGTAAGAAAGCCATCGATTTCCTTATTGAGCACTCGGGAAAACGTCACAATCTTGAAGTCGATTTCTTCGGAGGGGAACCTCTGATGAATCTTGAGGTCTGCAAGCAGATCGTTGAATATGCAAGGATGAGGGAAAAGGAATGCGGTAAGAATTTCCGCTTTACGCTTACCACGAACGGCATGCTGATAGATGATGACGTGATAGATTTCTGCAACCGCGAGATGAGTAATGTTGTGCTTTCGCTTGACGGACGAAAGGAAGTTCATGACAGAACGAGAGTAGACTATGCGGGGAACGGAAGCTATGACAGGATAGTGCCGAAGTTTAAGAAGCTGGTTGAAGCAAGAAACGGCAAGGGGTATTACATGCGCGGTACCTTTACCCATCTGAACACCGATTTCACAAAGGACATACTTGCGATGGCAGACCTTGGCTTTACGGAGCTTTCGATGGAGCCTGTGGTATCAAGACCGGGCGATGAGCTGGCGCTTACAAAAGAAGACCTTCCCGTGCTTTTTGAGCAGTATGAGCTTCTTGCAAAGGAGATGCTAAAGCGTGAAGCCGAAGGACGAGGATTCACCTTCTATCACTATATGATAGACCTGACCGAAGGCCCCTGTGTCTATAAAAGGATTTCCGGCTGCGGTTCGGGAACCGAATATATGGCCGTGACGCCCTGGGGCGATCTTTATCCCTGCCATCAGTTTGTTGGCGAGGAGGATTACAAACTCGGAAACCTTGACGACGGCATCACCAATACAGAAAAGCAGGACGAATTCAGATACTGCAATGCCTATGCCAGACCGGAATGCAATGACTGCTGGGCAAGGCTTTACTGCTCGGGCGGATGCGCCGCCAATGCTTTCCATGCAACGAGCAGCGTAAAGGGCATATATGAATACGGCTGTGAAATATTTAAAAAGAGAATGGAATGTGCCATAATGATACAGGTGGCGCATGCCGAGCATCCCGATATCTATAAGACCGCCAAGGCTTCCTTTGACGGCAACAGCGGAAAAAATGACATTAAATCCTGTGAAGAGGAAGGTTGCGATGCCTGCAGAGGATAAGAAAAAAAATAAGGCTGAAGCTTTTTGCACTCCGATCTCCGACTTTATCCGGGAGTATGAAGAGAGACAGGCTGTGAGGGCTCATATGCCCGGGCATAAGGGTCTGTATGATTCGTTATGCCCCGGGGACATCACAGAAATTGAGGGAGCGGATTCTTTATATGCGGCCGACGGAATAATACTTAAAAGCGAGAAAGCCGCGTCAAAGCTTTTTGGCAGCGGTCACAGCTTCTTTGTTACAGAGGGATCCTCCCAGGCTGTGAAAGCAATGTGCCTCATGGCGCTGAGGCTGGCGGGAAGCAGGGAAGAAGCTGGGGCAAAAAAACCGGTAATACTTGCCGGACGCAATGCGCACAGAAGTTTTGTTTCTGCGGCCGAGCTTCTGGGCTTTGAAATCGGCTGGCTTTTGGGTGAAAACCGCGAATCGCTTATGGAATGCAGGATTTCGAAGGAAAAACTCGAAGAAAGGCTTGAAGAATATTCAAAGGAAAAAGACAAATATGTTGCCGCGGTATATGTCACAAGCCCGGATTATCTCGGAAACACTGCGGACATAAAGGGAATTTCGGAGCTGAGCCATGAACACGGAACGATCCTGATCGTCGACAACGCCCACGGAGCATATCTCAGATTTCTTAAAAAGGACAATCATCCCTTAAGCCTTGGCGCCGACATGGTCTGCGATTCCGCCCATAAAACACTGCCTGTGCTTACAGGCGGAGCCTACCTGCATGTTTCAAAAATCCTGATGAGGAGCTTTGATGCTGAAGAGATAAGGTCGGCGCTTCTAAGATTCGGCTCGACAAGCCCGTCATATCTTATCCTCAGATCACTCGATCTCGCAAACAGATTTCTTTATGAAAACAAAAGTGAAAGATATTTTGACAGATGCTGCGCTGCGGTTTCCGACCTGAAGGCTTTTCTTGCAAAGAAAGGCATTGTTTTTGCGGGCGATGAGCCGATGAAGCTTTGCATTGACTTAAGGAAATCGGGCCTTTCGGAATACGGTGACGCCGTCGTAAATGAACTGAGAAAAAACAATATCGAGCCGGAATTTTGCGACAGGGATTATATCACCCTGATGCTGTCGCCGTTTAACTGCCTTGATGATTACGAAAAGATTAAGACGGCTTTGACTGAAATAATGTTGTTTGACGGGTTTGTTAAGAGGCTTTACCGCGGCAAAGCCGGAAAAGAGGCTTTGGTTCCGGCGTATTCGCTGCCGGAGAAAAAATATGAGCCAAGTGAAATACTCGGCAGGAGCCGTGTGAAGATAAGGGTTGATAAGGCACTCGGACGTGTGGCCGCGGATGTCGTGCTTTCATGTCCTCCGGCCATACTTCCGGTGATACCCGGAGAGATTGTTGACGGGAAGATAATAAGAATACTGAAGTATTACGGAATAAAAGAAATATATGTACTGTAAAAAAATATTTAAAAAATTTAAATCCTTCTCTTTCTATGCCAGAGCGGTGATCATCACGGTATTTCTGCTGATAATCCTGAATATCGCAGCGAGGATCCCGGCCTTTTGTGATTTTTATACCGATCGCTATTTTTGGCTGGCTTCGGCTGTATACAGCAGGATCACCAACATATTTCCGTTTTCCTTCGGAGAACCGGCCATCGTTTTTGCCTGTGTCTTTGTGCTTTCAAGCCTTGTGATTTCGATTCTGCTGATTTTTCTTCGTAAAAAGGCAAAATACAGGAAATTTGCGCTTACATGGCTTAAATCTTTCCTTGCGTTTCTGCTTCTGGTGCTCGCACTGATGACGCTTAACTGCTCGATACCCTACGGCTGCAGCAAGATAAAGATCAACAATAAAAAGCCCGAGGATTACAGCTTTGAGCAGCTTCTTTCGTTACGGAATTACCTTACCGCACAATGCAACGAGCTATGCGAAAGGGTAGACAGGGACGAAAACGGTAATGCCGTGTTTGATGCGTCAAAGGGACAAAAGGTAAGTAAGGCACTGGTAAACGAGATCAAGGATACAATGCATGCTTTTTCAAAAAAATATCCACGTCTTTCCGGCTATTATCCCCGCCCGAAGGGGCTGAAAGCTTCGCTTATCATGTATGAAACCGGACTTATCGGAATATATTTCCCTTTTACCATGGAGTCGAATTACAGTACTTATCTTGCTCAGGTACATTTCCCTGCGACCGTCTGCCATGAGTATTCGCACCTTAAAGGCTATATGTTTGAGGATGAGGCCAATTTCCTTGCCTTTGTCGCATGCATGGAATCCGACAATGATTTCATACGGTATTCGGGCTTTATAAATGCTCTGGACTATGTTGAGGATGACCTGTTTGCGATGTTGAATGTTCCAAAGAACAGCAAACTTTATGATAAGTACGGAATAGAATATGATGACAGATTGTATGACGATATGGATACCTATACCGATGAAAAGTATGAAGAAGCTCAGGCGGCCGTTTTCGAAATGGAGGATAAGACAGGGATAAGCCAGGAGAAGGTTGACAGGATGGGAGAACAGTTCACAAATGCCTATGCGGACTACTATAAGGTCGAGCTTAATTACCGTGAAGTGACCTACCGCCTGCTGCAGTATTATGACGGTATCCTGTACTGATAAATAATTTGATGTTTATGACGTGTTTTACGTCATTTGCAAAAACTTTCAAAAGTGATAAAAAAGTATTTTCAAATAGCGGAAATTCTGTTATAATCAAGAGCGTAAGGGGCATTGAGCCTCCGGTTTTGATATGAAAGTTAGATTATTTTTGATACATTGACTCCCTAGTATGTCAAGAGGCGGGTACCGTGAGGTATCCGCCTTTTGACGTAAAAAAAAGATAAATTATAAAAAAATACATTTCAAATTGAAGGAGTGTATGTTATTATAATGCAAAATCGCTTTTATGACAGCGGAAACTGTTTATGATATCAGGAGTTTACATGAAAAAATATTTAAGAAAAATGCTGGCGCTGCTTGTAAGCATTTCAATATCGGCTGCGTTGATTTCCTGTGGGGAAGTAAATTCCTCGTCTGAGGAAAGCATCGCCTTGTCTGAGGAAAGCACCGCTTCGTCTGAGGAAAGCACCGTCTCGTCTGCGGAAGGCACCGCCGAATCCGCAGAAAGCGCAACTGAACCGGCACTGTCTTTTAGCGAAGCTTCAGGCTTTTACAGTGCGGAATTCGATCTTGCCATAAATTCTCCGGGAGAAAACTGGAAAATCTACTATACCCTTGACGGTTCAATACCCGATGAAAAATCAAAAATCTACAGCGCTCCCCTTCACATGAAAAATGCAACAAACAACATGAATGTGTTAAGTGCGCAGAAAAATGTCAATCCGTCCGGCGACTATATCCCGAAGGATAAGGTTTTAAAGGGCAATGTGGTTCGTGCGATCGCAATCGACGATCGGGGAAACAGAACCGATGTGATAAGCGCCACTTACTTCGTTGGAATTGACAGGGAAAAACTGTTCAGGACTGCCCCGGTGATCTCTATGTATACCGATTTTAACAACCTTTTCGGTTATGAAGACGGAATATATGTTTTAGGTAAAAGCTATGACGACTGGATCGCTGAAGATCCAAAGAACAAGAGAAAAGAGGGCTGGGAGAAACACGGAAACTTTAAAAACAAAGGAAAAGAGTGGGAAAGAGAGGCCCTCATAGAATATCTTCCCTACGGAGACGGCGACGGTTTTTCAATCGATCTCGGAATCAGGATAATGGGTGCGGCATCGCGCGGCAACATGCAGAAAAGCTTCCGTCTGAAATGCCGCGAGGAATACGGCGAGAAAAACCTGAAGTTTGATCTGATTCCGGATAATCTGCGCTCCGACGGAATCGGTGAGGTCGGAAAGTATAAATCCTTCGTGCTGCGTGACGGCGGAAACGACTGTGATTATACAAAATTCCGGGATCCGCTTTTGCAGGACCTTGTCGAAAACCGCAGCTTTGAAACCCAGCAGTCGGATGTATGTGTTCTCTTCATCGACGGCGAGTACTGGGGCATGTATGCCCTATGCGAGGATTACAGCGACAACTATATCGAGAACAATTACGGCATAGACAATGACAATGTTGTCATAATCAAAAGAGGAGAGGTTGAAGAGGGCAGAGAAGAGGATATCGGGCTCTATAATGAATTCAGGGATTTCATAACGGGAAACGACATGTCGGTGGCCGCGAATTATGAAAAGGCCTGCGAGATGCTTGACATACAAAGCTACATCGAATATTGTGCTTTCAATATTTACATCGATAACCAGGACAGTTATTTCAAGGATAACAACTGGCAGATGTGGAGAGTAAGGGAGACCGATGCTGCTAATCCTTATGCGGACGGCAAATGGCGTATGATGGCCTATGACACGGAATTTTCAACGGGACTTTACTCGGACGGCAAAAATCAAAGGTCGAATTCCTTTAAGAATGCGTTGAAGGAAAAGGCGACCGGAGGCAGGATATTTTCCTCTCTCATGGAAAACGAGCAGTTTAAGAATGAATTTGTAAGAACCCTTTGCGACATGAGAAACATTGATTTTGAGTGGAGCAGGGTTGAGGAGAGGATACAGTACTACACAAGGCTTTACGGCCCGCTTGTACCGGACACTCTTAAACGCTTCGGACCGGACTGGGTGATTAGGTGGAACGATCCGGTCAAATATTTTGATGACAAGGTGAAGGAAGTAAAGACCTGGCTTAAGGGCAGGTATGATACCTTTTTTGCGACCAATATAAAAAAGACCATGGATACCGGGGATGCCGTTTCCGTAATGGTGATGTCTTCGGATTACGAAAAGGGCGGATTCAGCCTGAATACCTCCTCCGTCGTGTTTAAGGAGGAATTCAAGGGAGAGTATTTCAGCGAATTCGGTTTTGAAGTAAATGCCCATCCGCGTATGGGAGCCGGGTTTGATCACTGGGAGGTCGTAAACGGAACTGTTTCGGATGAGAAATCAGAGACGGCGCTTATATATCCGGAAGAGAACTGCATAGTAACGGCAGTGTACAATTAAATCGGGCGGCGGTTATAGACCAAACCTATAACTGCCGCCTGTTTTTTACTATAACTAAACCTATTGACAAAGTAGGAATTAAATCGTATAATTCAGCCATAAACAAAAACAAAACAGCCAGGTCAAAAAGGAGGGCAATCAAAATGAGTAATTATAAATTCGAAACACTTCAGCTTCACGTAGGACAGGAACAG
>DFFN01000139.1 GCA_002369525.1 Lachnoclostridium sp. UBA3775
TTCATTTTGATCACAGGCTTGCAATTGCCTCCATCGAAAACGGCGCCGACAAGATCAGGATAAATCCCGGAAACATCGGAAGCGAAGAAAAAGTGAAAGCGGTAGTCGTAAAAGCAAAGGAATATAATGTTCCGATAAGAGTTGGCGTCAATTCCGGTTCGCTTGAGAAAAGCCTCATCGAAAAATACGGATGTGTGACGGCCGAAGGCATAGTCGAATCGGCGCTCGACAAAGTCAGAATGCTTGAAAAGTATGATTTTGACAATATTGTCATAAGCATTAAATCATCGGATGTTCTGATGAGCATCAAAGCCTATGAAATGATCTCAGAGCTCACTTCTTACCCCTTACATGTCGGGATCACCGAATCCGGCTCTTTGCTTGCCGGAAACATTAAATCGGCAATAGGCATAGGAACGCTTCTTTACGAAGGAATTGGAGATACGATCAGAGTTTCCCTTACCGATGCACCGGTTCAGGAAATACGTTCGGCCAAGCTGATATTAAAGGCCTTAGGTCTTCGTAACGAAGGAATAGAAGTGGTTTCCTGTCCGACCTGCGGAAGGACCAGCATCGATCTTATTTCTCTTGCAACAAAGGTTGAAGAACTTTGCAACCATTACAGCAATAATATAAAGGTAGCCGTTATGGGTTGTGTCGTAAACGGACCCGGCGAAGGGAAAAATGCCGATCTCGGTATCTGCGGCGGAAAAGGCGAAGGTCTCATCATAAAGAAGGGTGAGATAATCGCAAAGGTACCGGAACAGGAACTGTTTGACAGATTTAAAACAGAACTGGAAAAAATTTGCCATGAATGAAATATATACTGTATTTAAAATGGACAGCCTTCCCGACAACATCAGGAAGAATACCGAGGAAATATGCATCGACAGGGTTGCGATATCATCTTATGATAACGCCGCTTATATCGATTGCCATGCCGCGCACTTTATCCATCCTCATTTTTTGGATCAGGCGGCATATTATATAACCCGGGAATTTTTTATAGACCAGGACAAAAAAGCATACTTTAAAATCAATTATCCGGAAATTGAGATTTCAAGCCTTGCAGATCTGTGGCAGAAATACGGACAGGCTGTTATCTTTGAACTAAGTGTAAAAGATCAGCTTTATTCCTATGCATTTGATAAGGCGATAATAAGCTTTGACAATGATATTATGGAAATCAATCTTTCGGATGATTTTTTATCAAAGAAAGTAGCATCCGGCATATCGGATGATATAAATGAAATATTATACAGCTGGTTCAAAATCAGGGGGGATATCAGGATAAGTTATCATGAGACAGCTGTAGAACATAATTATGACGGGGATGTTAACGGTTATTTTTATTATAATGACAACATGAAGAGAAAACCGCCCGAAAAACCCGTCGATCTTAATGCGAACGAAACCATAGAAAAGAAGAAAAAAGAGAAAAAAGAAAAAGACAGAGAAAAGGCTGCGGCCGAGGGAGAGAACAAATACCGTAAGCCGAAGGTGCCGGATGACCCCAATATTTTCTACGGACGTAATTTTTCCGGAGATACTTACAGGATAAACGAGCTTTTTGACGGAATAAACGATGCGGTAATTACCGGCATGATCACCTTTGTTGAGGAGCGTGAGCTTAAGAGCGGCAAATTCATGTTCATTTTTTCGATTACGGATTTTACCGATACCATAAATGGCAAAATATTCCTTAGACCGGAAGAATTGGACAGCATCCGTGCAAATCTTAATCCTGACAAATTTGTTTCCCTTTGCGGAAATGTAATGTTTGATACCTATGACAAGGAAGTGTGCATAAGCCAGATAAAAGGAATTAAAAAAGCTTCCGATACAAGGGTAAAACGTATGGATACCGCAGAGATCAAAAGGGTTGAGCTTCATGCCCATACCCAGATGAGTGACATGGATGCCGTTACTGATGTCAAGGCCTATGTTAAACGTGCTTTTGAATGGGGACATCCTGCGGTTGCGATTACAGATCACGGTGTAGTTCAGGCATTTACCGAAGCTTCGCATGCCATAGACCCGAAGAAATTAAGCGATGAGGAAAAAGCCAGATTCAAGGATTTCAAGATTATTTACGGATGCGAAGGCTATCTTGTAAATGATGACGATCTTTTTGACGAAAACGGCAATTGCGTACTTGACGAGGAAAGCTATGTAAGGGAAATAAGAGGAAGAAAATATTATCATATTATTTTCCTCTGCAAAAACGATCTCGGTCGTGCGAATCTTTATAAGCTTGTTTCCGATTCGCACCTTAAATATTTTTCCAGACGTCCGAAGGTTCCGAAATCCGAGCTTTTAAAGAATCGCGAAGGCATAATCATCGGTTCCGCCTGTGAAGCCGGAGAACTTTTCAGGGCAATACTTAATAAAGAAAGCGAAGAGTACATAGAGCACATTTCAAAGCTTTACGATTATTATGAAATACAGCCCATTTACAATAACTATTTCCTTGTAAGAGACAAGGAAAAATATCCCGAGATCAAGGATGAAAAGGATCTTCAGGCTTTAAACAAAAAAATCGTTGAGCTTGCCGACAAACACCACAAGCTTTGTGTTGCCACCTGTGACGTTCATTTCCTTGATCCTGAGGATGAAATATACAGGCGTATAATCATGGCAGGAAAGGGCTTCTCGGACGCTGATCTGCAGCCTCCCCTTTTCTTCAGGACAACTGAGGAGATGCTTGCGGAGCTTTATTATCTGGGACCCGAAAAAGCCTTTGAGGTGGCGGTGACCAATACCAATCTTATCAACGATATGATTGAGAAGATCGCACCTGTACGCCCCGATAAATGCCCTCCGGTAATCGAGAACTCCGATAACGACCTTCGTGACATGTGTTACAAAAAAGCAATATCAATGTACGGAGATCCGCTGCCGGATATCGTTAAGAACAGGCTTGACAAAGAGCTTAATTCGATCATTTCCAACGGTTATTCGGTTATGTACATCATAGCCCAGAAGCTTGTTAAAAAATCAAATGACGACGGTTATCTGGTTGGCTCGCGTGGATCCGTAGGTTCTTCCTTTGTAGCTACAATGTCGAGCATAACAGAGGTTAACCCGCTGCCGCCGCATTATTACTGTCCGGAGTGCCATTACACCGATTTTGATTCGGACATAATTAAAAATGCGCTCGAAAACCAGCTTTCCGGCTATGACCTTCCGGACATGAACTGTCCGAAGTGCGGACACCGTCTTTGCCGTGACGGTCAGAATATTCCTTTTGAGACCTTCCTCGGCTTTAACGGCGACAAAGAGCCTGATATCGACCTTAACTTCTCCGGTGAATACCAGTCAAAGGCACATGCCTATACCGAAGTCATTTTCGGAGAGGGCCATACCTTTAAAGCCGGCACGATAGGCACGCTGGCCGAAAAAACCGCCTTTGGTTTCATCAAAAAATATTACGAAGAGAAAGGTATCGAGAAGCGCGTCGCCGAAATCAACCGCCTTGTAAAAGGCTGTGTCGGTGTCAGAAGGACCACAGGTCAGCATCCGGGTGGAATTGTCGTACTTCCTCACGGCGAAAAAATCTATACATTTACACCTGTTCAGCATCCGGCAAACGATATGGAATCGGACATAATCACTACACATTTCGATTATCATTCGATAGACCATAACCTGCTCAAGCTCGATATACTCGGACACGATGATCCGACCATGATCCGCATGCTG
>DFFN01000168.1 GCA_002369525.1 Lachnoclostridium sp. UBA3775
GTTTTCGGACACTCTCCCCCGATTTTTTTATGCCTTTCTTTAATGTCAGGCACTATTATGCGTACTTTTGTATCGCCCGGAACCGATTTTATTTCCAGCCTTCCTTCGCACATAAGCTCCAGCCTTTCAATCAGATTACTGATGCCTATATGCTCCCGTTTATCCTTGTTTTCAAGCTTTTCATTGTCATCAAAGCCCGGTCCGTCATCACTTACTTCAACGATATGCTCCCGGCCGTCAAAAAAGCTGCGTATCTTAACGCTGCCTCTTCCGTCTTTCTTGCTGCGTACTCCGTGGTTAACGGCATTTTCAACAACAGTCTGGACACTGAACGGAGGAATCATAAAATCGGTATCCTCATAATCCTCAAATAATTCCAGCTTATCCCCGAATCTTTCCTTTTCCAGATAGAGATAGTTTTCAACGGTTGCAAATTCCTTTGACGCGGCAATGCATTCCGTATTATTTACAAAGTCCACGCTTCCGCGCAGAAAACTTATAAAATGATTAAGCACTTCCTCCGCTTTTTCCGGCTCGTCCAGATACGATCTGATCGTCGCCAGACAGTTATAAATGAAATGAGGCTTTATCTGGGCCATCAGAATTTCCGTCTTCATCCTTTCGTTTTCGATTTCTTCGGCATAGTGCTTTTCCGCCTGATCTATCAGGAGGATCGTAAGCATGAACAATGACGAAAAGACGGTTCCGAACAGTATGAAATACAGGCCGTAAAACAGCATCTGCACTATTATTGCCAAAAACGGGATCACAATATAAACACCGAAGCCTATCCTTTCACGATAGTTCAGCTTCTTTCTCTCGCTTAAGAATATCACGATGTTTGTGAGCATCAAAAGCACCGGAGGAACAAGAAGCAAAGAATACAGCGGACCTCTGTGATAAACATTTTCACTGTCGTAGTAGTAGATCACTTCCGAAAACTGAGTAAAAACAAGTATGCAAAAATAACTCAGCCACAGAAAAACGACCAGTCTGAAGGACTTTGCCTTTTTCCACTCCTTATTGCCCGCTGTATATAATAAAAATCCTGTCAGAAATGGCATCAGCAACGACGAAAGCACTGATTCGACAAATAAAAGGACAGTATCGACGGTGACCCAAATATGCCCCTTGTTAATCATAGTGATCTGGCCCACAAGATCACATAAAACATAACTTGTAAGTATGGCAAAAAAAACTATGAAATAATGCCTGATTCCTTTCTTCAGATGGCGTATGAATATTGCCTGAAGCAGACCGATGACACTGATCATGAGTCCGGAGCTCGCAATTACCAGATTTATATAAGCCAGTATCTTATCGTTCATATCAGTCTCCCGCTTTAATTTCTTTTAAAAATATAAAATGCTCCAAAGCAAAGATATGTGCCGAAGCCGAGAGTCATGATGCCGCCGATGATAAAACATATCACCATCGCCCATCTGCCGGATGCGGTGAGATCCGACGGATCCTTCGGATTGTATTTTATTTTTACCGTATCTCCGACCCTGTAGCTTGATCTGGACTCATCGAGTTCTTCCGTATACTCCCTGCCGTCAACAGTATACTTAACAAAAACATGGTATGTGTCCGATTCATCACCGGCTCCCGGTTCGATATCTATCTGAACGATTTCAGCAGTTGTTTCGGTGTAATTATCCTGTTTGTTCTTCTGGACAAAGCCCAGTACGAGCAGCACTATACCGAATAAAAGTCCCAATACCGCTCCGATCAGTTGTTTCATCAGATACTCCTTTCCGTCAGCTCAAGCCCTTCGACCACCTGGTCGAGCACCGATATATCATCGGTCCTGAATTTACTCAAAGCTGTCATCTCTCTTATCTGTTCGTGCGTGTACCTGCCTTCCGGATAAAGAACCACCACTGCCCTGTCACCCTTTTGCAGGAAATTTCTCTCACCGAACTCCGTATATCTTGTGGCTCCGACAGAAACCAGGATTTTTTCGGGATATTCTGCTTCTTTTAGGTACTGCCCGACGTTTTCGGCAGGGCCCTGATCCTCCTGATGATTAAACTTATCAAGCATCCATCCTTTAAGCTTGCCGAATACATAGCTGTAATCTCTCACTGCTGAATCCGTTCCGTAGTCGTAAACCTCTCCGTTCCTTACCATGAAACTTGCGATCCTGTAATCCGCAATAGGGCTGTTTTCGTCAAAGCTTCCGATCTCGATCGGATTTGACGAGAAGCCTTTGCTGCAGGCGCCCCAGTTTTTCTTGAGGCTTATTTTCTTTGCTCCTTCGCGTCTTATCGAACAGTCATTTGAAGCGCCGAAGCAAAGAGGCAAAAGATCCGTGAGCACACCGTCCTTCCATTCTGCTTTAAAAACGATCGCACATTCCGGCTCTATCTGAAGCTTATCCTGGCCTGCAGGATAAATTATCCTTTTACTGTCAAAGGGGAAGGTGTGCAAAAAGGCAGGACATTCAATATCCGCATCATGTGCACGGGGGATATAGGTCGGAAATATTGCCTTTGGTGCATTTTCTTCCGCCGTTACCACCTTTTCAAAATCCTTCGCTTCTCCCGCCTGTTCCAGATGTCCGGTGAAATTGCCTGCCACGCCGAAGCATGCCGTGTTTTTCGGATCAGGCTCTTCTCCGACAAGATGCACCGTTTTATAGCTATGTCCGGTAGCCGGCAGATATTTTTCAATCACTTCACGCGTCTTCATTTTCAGGCTTGAGGTGCACACACAGGGATGGCATCCAAGATATTCTCCCTTAAGCACATCCTCATCTATCAGAAGATTTACCTTGTGCTCCTTATCGTTCATAAGCCCCATGATGCTGACGGCACCGGGTTCTATGTCAAGATATTTAAGCATATCCTCCGGTCCTGCAAAGGACAGCCTTGCTGCTCCTATCTGCGAGGAAAGCTCTTTGGTTTTGAATTTTTTGTCGCCCGGCATCATGAGCAGGTAAAAATTTGTCTTCTGCCTGTTGCACAAAAAGAGGTTCTTGCAGATCAGAACGCCGAGCACGGCATCGATTTCATTGCAGGCCTCCATGTTGTTTGCCGGCTCATGATCGGTTCTTTTGTATTCAATTCCCAGGCCGTCAAGAAAGTCATAGGTTCTGACCTCCCTTGGCAGACGTCCGCTCACATCCCCGGGTCTTCCGTTAAACAGTTCCATATTTTTCCGTAACCTCAAAAATTTATTATCATCCGAATCGTATTATACCACTTTATTTATTGTAAAACCGCATATTTTTTTATTTTTTTGACAGTTTTTTAATAACATAATAACACATGCCTGATTTTTTTTATATATTTTTTTAAAATTTTTGTTGACAAATTCCTGAAGATAGTGTATATTATGTCTTGCGTTCACAAATGAACATGTTTTGCACGAGTGGCTCAGTGGTGGAGTATCGCCTTGCCAAGGCGAGGGTCGCGGGTTCGAATCCCGTCTCGTGCTTATTTTATTTTCAAAGACCGGTTTTCCGGTCTTTTTTTATTTTCTCCCTGCTTTTAAAATATTTTCTTCTTTATTATTAATATGGGATATGATATAATTGATTCATCTATTCTTTTGGAACGGAGGATAATATGAGAATCAGTAAAAAACATGTAACGGCGATTCTGTCTCTTACATTTCTCATTCTTCTTGCTCTTTTTGTTTTTTACAGAAATGCAGATGCAGCAGAAAATGAAAAAGACAATTCAGCCGACAGGTATATTTACCTTGCCGAACAGGCGGTAAATAACGGCAAGACGGATAAAGCGATATCCTATCTTAAAAAACTGTATTTAAGAAACGGCGATGTCCCCATGGGTACCCTGCTCAACGCCAGGATCCAGGTTATAAAGAGCGATTATGCGGGTGCTTCCGTTCTCTATGACAAGCTTTCAAAAAGCGGCAATGAATCAATTTTTACCGAAAGCGACAGGCAGTTTTTTACCGCCCTCAAAAACGGTATTGCCCTTACTCTTCCCGATGCCACTGCACTTATTGCGAGAATCGCAGCTCTTAAGGAAGAAGGCAAAAATCCCGAGGATTACGGCTATAGTGCAGAGCTTATTTCCGCATGCGAAAAAATCGCCGGCGGCGAGCTTGATTTTGCTGCCATGCTTCTTAAGGAAATCAAAAACGACATTGATGAAAAGGAGAAATCCGACAAAAGCTTTGCAAACCTTTCCGAAATACCGGAGCTTATCGATGTTATCAATCAGAATTATTCAGAATACACCAAAAATCTCAGTCATTCAAAATTAAATGTTAAAAAAGCCAGCGAAAGGCTTACGGAGATCTATGAGGAAACTCCGGAAATCTTTGATATTCCCGACCTCGACGAAGCCTATGTAAAGTCGCTTATAATGACCGACGATACCGATTCGCTTATCGATTACGCCGTATCTACCGAGTCCCAGGTTGCTCTTGTAACCGTAGCACAGCTTCTCGTTGACGAACATATCAGTGAAGACGATCTTCCGGGCGATTTCGTTGAAATCTCCACAAAAAAGCAGAGAGAGGTTTTAAAGCAGTGCAAGGAAGCCTTAAAGACAGCCGAGAAAAGTGTCGATGGCACAGAGCTTAAGGAACTCAACGAAAAAGTAACTACAGTTGAGAATATGCTTGATAATCCGGCTCTTACAGAGCTGGACACCAGGATCGATCCTTCCTCAGTCCCCGTTGAAGATCAGAGCAAGCTTCTTCTCGGTGCATCTACCTTCCATTATGCCGAAGGCAGGACCGAGAAGGCAGACTCCGAGCTTTTGCAGAGTATCGAAACCTCAACCTTCAGTAATGACGACGAATACGCTTCCGTCTGTGAAAAACTTGTCGGGGTGGTTTACGGTTCAAACGGCAACAGTGATGTTAAAAACGTAAATTCCTACCTTTCCGATGCCTATGACATCGGTGTAATAAACAAAAACCCGAAGGACAGGTCCGCCGATAACCGGGAGAATCCCGAAAAAGACCGGAAGCATGTTGCCGCAAAGGACTTCATAACTACCGAGGGTTCGGGATGTGTGAGCAAACAGCTTGCCATGATAAATTTAAGCAGCATCGATCTGTCACATTTCCCCGACGTTTCCTTCAACATACAGACCGGCAAGGCACTTGACCTTGACAATCTCTCACTTGAACTTACCGACTGCGGTATCATCATTGATGATTTCAAGATCAAAAAGACTTCTTACAATGCAGCAAGAATATATATGGTCTGTGATAAATCAGGAAGCATGGAGGGTTCGACCGATACTCTTCAGGCCGCCGTCAGAAGCTTTGCCTCAACCATCTCCGCCAGAGAAAAAATCGGTCTCATCGGTTTTTCAAGCAGTGTGGATTTTGACTCCGGCATAGTAGACGACCCCGCAAAGCTTGAAGACTTCATTAAAATGCTTCAGCCGAACGGAGGGACCCACATTTCTTCCGCTGCTTTTGCAGCACTTGAAAAGCTTTCCGGGAATCAGAATATTTTCAATGTCATTATCCTGATGACCGACGGCGAAGACAGCTCGTTCTATCCCGATAACCTTAATGAGCTCAGACAGAAATGCGAAGCCAACAATATCGTTCTCTATACCATCGGACTTGGTTCAAGCACCAATCCCGATTACCTTACCAAAATTGCCGATTACGGCAACGGCAAATTTGTATACTGTACCGATGTTTCGGCACTCGAAGGCTTCTACGATTTCATACACTCCCAGATGGAGCATACTTATACGATAAGTTTCAAGGCGCAGGACAGCTTTACTTCCGAACGTGTGCTGAAGCTTTCCAATTCGGATGATTCCTCATCAACCGAAAAGGCTTATGCCATTGATCCGGAAAAACTCGACACCGAGCCCGAAACACACGATTCCTCGTCTGTTTACGGCAGACCGGCATTGTATGGTTTAAAGGAGAGCAGGATCATAAAAGCTGACTCAGACATTACCGCGACCGTACTCGGAGCTAATTTTGACCCCGGCACAAAATGTCTTGTGGAAATCCGCGGGGAAAACTATGCCAAAACTTTCCAGGCCACATATAAAGATTCCGGCAGCTTCACCATCACCGTTCCGGGTATGATTCCCTACGGTAAATATACCGTTACGACAACGGTTACCAGGGGATTTTTCTCGGCAAGGGCTGTTGACGAGATCAAAATAATCGACGGCAATACCCAGACTCTTGTCTACGGCGCATATACCTTTAATGCAGACAAGATCACTAAAAGCTCTAAAAACACCGTGCTCTCCGGTAATGTCATGCTGGGAGATTACCTGTATTTCAAGGGCGATGTGATCCTGGAAGGAAATGTCGATACCGACAACTCCGTAAAGCTCACCGACAGTTCAGGCTGCTACGCCGTATTTAACAACGCAATGCCCGGACAGCTCGGAGAATACTACAAAAATACGACAAATCTGGGAATGCTCCGGGATCTTACGCTTTACAACGATGCTGCACATCTTGACGATACCGATAATTACATGGTCGACGAGATAAGTCTGGATCCGACAGCGTTAGGTGCGCTTTACCTTGAAAAAGCTGCGGCACAGATTTATCCGGAGCAGATGATCATAAAAATGGAAAGAGGTTATTTCAACTTCCCCATGCTTGATAAAATCATCCGTCAGACCACATCTTCCTCAATGTTCAGCGTGGAATTCAACCAGGAAGGTATCCTGAATTCCGAAGGCTTCTTCACCAAAGGCAAGCTTTCGCTCGGAGGACTCGACAACAAGTTTAATTTCGGAAAGCATGCGATAAACCTTTCCGATTTCACCCTGGAATATGATACCTATTCCCACGATTACCAGCTTTCACTCGGCGTGTCACTGCCCTTTGCAAAGAAGGACATAAACGCCGGAGTTTCCATGGATCTCGGTTTCAAGGACGGTTCCTGGGACTCCGTAATGTTCCATTATTCGAATCCTCAGAGCATATATATTGTTCCCAACAAGGTTTCACTCAACAATTTCAGCTTCGGTGTCACGGATCTTGCCGATGAAGACTATCCGATTTACGACATCCCCAGTTTTTTCTGCAATGCCACCTTTAAGGGCGGAGCCGATATCGAAGTATTCAACCTCTCCGACAAGGCTACCATCCTCAAGGAGTTCTTCGGAAGCGATGTCACACTTATCACTCTTGCAGATACGATGTTATCCTTCCGTTATAACGATCCCGTGATCACCGCGGAAAGCAACCTTAAGCTTTTCGGCCTGGTTGATTACGGCAAATGCGAATGCAAATTCGGAAACTTTACATATGATGATTATCTGCTCGGATTCTCCTCCGAGGATGTATTCGGAATGGATTATTCACTCTCCCAGGGACCTGAGATCGATTATCCCAATTTCAAGCTCAAGGTTCAGGGTACCACACGTGTCGGGATCAACAGCCTCGCATCATACTTTATCATGCGCGGTGACATTGATTACTACCTGAGTTTCAGAAATATACATGAATCCGGCAGGATCAACGGTCTGTATGAGCTGGCGTTTGTATACGGCGACGGCGAAGATGTAACTCTTAACCTGATAATCAGGGAAGAAAATGTCGGAAAGGATCCAAAGGGCTTCCGCGGATATATTTCGCTAACAAATCCCGGAGTCGGAGTTGAATTCTACTAAAAGGATATAGATATGAAGAAGATAAAATTATTTTTGCTCTTGTTTTTAACGGTTCTCATGCTGCTGCCAAACGTGGCGGCAGCCGAGGAGACCGAAGCCGACCTTTACTATAATGATGACAGGCACACTCTCATCGTTTATGTTACCTACGAGAAAGACGATCTGAAGGTATCCTTCAAGGATCCCGATGACAATGCGGTTTCCCTCGACTCTGCAAATGTGGAGCATGTTTCGTTTGACGGCGGAATGATCATTACAATAAAGGATGCGGCCGAAGGACAGTGGAAGCTGGTATATGACAAAGGCTCAAACGAGTCCATAAAGGTCGATGTGCAGCGCTACGAAAATCCTGTGCAGATAACAGAGCTTGAAACTAAAATCGATGGTGATGAGCTTAAGGTTGATTTTCTCGTGACCCATGACGAGCCCAGGGATTATAACTATGAAATAAGGCTCGGAACGGATCCCGATATGGTTTCGTACCGTGTTCTCGAATCCGGTTACGGCTCAACCGGCGAAAAGGTAAGCAATACAATCAGTCTGGAGAATATAAATTCCCATGACGGATACTATATCCAGGTGTTTGCTTATTATGACAAAGACGGCAACAGATACTTCGATCAGGCTGTAAGCGATAAGTTTTCCTATTCCTCGGGAAATGCTCCCGACCCTATCGATGATTTTGACGTAACGGTAGAAGCGAAGCTCCGCCTGCTTGAAATATCGGTGGAGGATCATGTAAACTGGAACGACAAGACTGCCAATATCACAGTCAGTGCCGACGGAAAGGAAATATTCAACGACTTCATCGATCTGTCGGTTCAAAAGGATGCCACTATCAGCTTCGATTCCGGTGTCAAGCTCATAAAATGCAGTGTGACGGTGCAGAACGGTTCAGGTCTGATATCATCTCCCGCCACCAAGGAAATAAACCTTGCTCCTTCCGGGAATAATTTCCTTATCACCCTTCCCGAAGGAAATACTGTTTCCGGAAACACCTTCAGCTTCAGCTACGAAAACGCAGATGACCAGGCTGTTTACTACACTGTAAACGATAAAAACGGTGAACTTAAGCTTAACGGAAACGGCGAAGCGGAAATTGAGCTTCCCGATCAGCAGAATACGCTGCAGATCAGTTATACCGATTCCCAGAATGTCAAATATATATATGATAAGCTTATCAGCATTGACAATAATCCGCCCGCTCTCGTGATCTATGAACAGCTGAACGGAATGACCACCGAAAAGGACAGTGTCATCATCACCGGAAAAACCGATACCGACTGTGTTCTTACCGTCGACGGTCAGACGAAGGTCGAACTCGCCGACAACGGAACCTTCAGCTATGAATATAAGCTTAAGGACGGCGAAAATGTCATCAGTTTTTCTTCGGAAGATTCTGCCGGCAATACAAGCCTTTATAGCCTTAAGATAAACAAAGGCAGGCTCAAAAAGGAAGCCGAAGAAAAAACCATAGTAAAAAATAAGACTGCCAACAAGATTTTCTCAAAGATTCCCCTGATAGTCGGAATCACAATTGCACTGTTTGTAATCCTTGAACTTCTTGTTCTTATCTTCGGAAAGCTGAGGAAAAAGAGCGCCGCCGGAATCCTTAAGGCAATGGCTGTCATACTTTTCATATTTGCCACTGCTGCCCTCGTATTTGACTGCATCTACTTTGCGCAGCGCAGAAGCTATGAGAAATCCGCCGACTATATCGACCTTGCTGTAAACGACAGCAAAGCAGCAAGCGAATATCTCGACACCACCGCTGCCGCAAAAACACTTATATACGTCTTCTCCGGACTCATCGTTCTTTCGGTACTGATGTTCTTCATTTCGGTTTTAATCAAGAGAAGAAACGATCCCGCCCTTAAAGCCGCAAGGGAAAAGAAAAAAGCCGAGGCCGAAGCTGCGAAGAAAGCAGCAAAGCGTGCCGCCGAAGAGCAGGCAAGAGCAAAGGCAGAGGCTGAAAGACTCGCAAAAGAGCAGGCTAAAAGAGCAACGGCAGAGGCTGAGAAGGCTGCAAATCAGGCGGCCGAAGCAGCGGCTAAGCCGAAAGCTCCTGTAACGACTCCCAAATTCTGCATGGGCTGCGGCTCTCCTCTCACCCCCGGTGCAAAGTTCTGTACCAAATGCGGTAAGAAGCTGCAGTAAACGGCCTGACTGTCAAATATGTACAAAAGCCCGAAGGCACATCGCTTTCGGGCTTTATTTTCTATTTTCTTTTTCTTCCGAAACTTATCCATGGCATTATCACTGCTCTGATCACTACCAGAAATACCAAAAGCAATGATTCCCAGTAAATGGTAAGGTCCGATCTGCTGCCATCCTTATAACGAAGATACAGCCTGCTTGTGGTTCCGTCCTTGTCATCATCATCCTTATAATCCCAGGATACAAGCTTTTGCAGCAGGTCCGAGTTTCTGCGGATTATGGCCTCCGCATATTCTTTTCTTTTTTTATCGGAGCATATACGATAGCCTATTCCCAGAGTATCCACCAAAACTTTAAACTGATTCCATATATATGATTCAACAATTTCTTTTTCCGCATAGGTTTTTGTACTGTGATATTCCTCCTCTTTAAGAAATTTTTCCCTGAATGCTTCGTACTCCCCTGTTTTTTTCCTGCATTTTTTTGCCGTCCGTTCGGGATTGTATATTCTTGTTTTTATAAAGAGCAGTATTGGTACGGTGAAGATCACTGCAAAAAGTCCAAGAAAGAATCCACCAATGCCGAATCTGGCGGCTCTGATGACCACATTGACGTCAAGTATCAACAGCGCCGGTACTATCGTGAAAACCACCCTGACCAGCGCACGTCCGAGATCGGCAAAACCCGTGTGATCCAGTAAAGACACTTTCTTATCGATCAGACCGATCACGATGTAATATATTATCGTTACGGCCATCCATGCCAGCGCGGCAATAAGCGCAGTGCTCCAGGACATAAGCTCTCTCCTTTCCTATATACCGTTCTTCTCTCTTCCGAATCGGAACTTTTTCTTGATTTTTTCAATAATAATTGTATAATATAGCTGATGCTTTGTCAAAAAAAATTCTAAAAAATTCAATTTAGTACTTTACAACGTTAAAGTATTGAAGTATAATAGGACACGCAAACAAAGCTTAGTCAGGTAAGCAATACGATAAAGAGAGAAAAAGAGGTAAAAAGAAATGGGAAACAAAGGCGACTTAATGACATTCAGACCGGACATCATGGTGTTGGATGCAACAATGCGTGACGGAGGACTTGTAAACTCCTTCAACTTCAGCGATGATTTTGTACGCGACCTTTATATCACAAATATAAAGGCCGGAATCGACTATATGGAATTCGGCTACAAGGCTTCAAAGGAAATGTTTGACGTAAATGAGTACGGCAAGTGGAAATTCTGCGATGACGAGGACATCCGCGCCATCGTCGGCGAGAACCATACCGACCTTAAGATTGCGGTGATGGCTGATGTAGGCCGCTGCGACTACAAAAACGACATCAGGCCCAAGGCTGAAAGCCCCATCGACATGATAAGGGTTGCCTGCTACATCCACCAGATTCCCACTGCCCTTGAAATGATCCAGGATGCCCATGACAAGGGTTATGAGACTACCTGCAACATCATGGCGGTTTCAACCGTTTCTGAGTCCCAGATTTCACAGGCACTCGATATTCTGATGCAGAGTCCCGTTGACGGCATCTACATTGTCGACAGCTATGGTTCCTTTGTTCCCGAGACAACAAGAAATCTCGCAGATATGTATCTTGAAAAGGCTGAGGGTTCGAACAAGTACATCGGAATCCATGCACATAACAACCAGCAGCTTGCCTTCGCGAACTCAATCGAAGCACTCTCCCGCGGTGCAAGCATCGCTGACGTTACAGTTAACGGCATGGGAAGGGGCGCCGGAAACTGCATGATGGAGCAGATGCTCGGCTTCCTTCGCAACCCGAAATTCAACATCTACCCTGTCATCCAGTTCATCGAGAAACATATGGTTAAAATGCGCGAGGAATGTGTATGGGGCTATGACATCCCTTACCTTCTTTCGGGTATCTTAAACCAGCATCCTAAGGATGCGATCCGCTTCTTAAAAGAGCACAGGACCGACTACACCAGCTTCTACAAGGAGCAGTTTGAGAAGCTGTAAAATACTTTAAAACAACTGAAAAATCATTAAAAAAGACAGGGGCAGATTCAGATACCTGCTTACCTGTCTTTTTTTGTCCTATGTTACCAGTTAACGGTATTCCGTTAAAAAACGATCAGTTTATTGAAGAAATGCTTCCACTTTTCTGATCTTTCTTGAAGCAATAAATGATATTACTAAAACAATCAACAGTATAGTAATCCCGGCATTGTTGATTGCAGCATCCCCGAAAACAAAATCTCTGATAAAATCAGGGATATGAAGATCTTCTCCTACATTAGACATAAAAAAATTAGGATAAAATAAAATAAATATTCCGGCAAAAGATCCTCCGGATATTGATTTCCAGAATTCAAGCATATGCTTTGTTCTTGCTTCTTTGGAGGCATCTTTATATTTCATGAGATAGTACATATCGTACAGAGCCGAAAGAATTTCAAAAACCACAACAATCAAAGCAATTCCGGCAGCAATTGAAATCCATTTAGTCAGATTTGTTTCAAGCGAAATTCCCAGAATCTTCTTATCCATCAATCCTATACCGGCAAAAACAAATTGACAGGGATTAAGTTTTTTTCCAAGCACTGAACAGGTGGGAAAAAGAATAAAAGCACAACCAGCAAGCATTCCCAGAAAACATGCCGTCATTGTCTTCCATTCCGGCTTGCTTTCTACAACTTCATCATAGGTTTTTTGCAGTTTTACGGCAGATTTTTCTTCAAGCTTTCTGTCCAGCTTGGCAATCTTGGAATTATTTTGAGTATGAAGGACAGTAAAAAAGCCCATAATTCCCGCCAAAAACAAAGCACAGCCTAAAATCTCAATTACTCCAAACTTTATTTCATGCCCGGCTTTAATGCAAAGAACCCCTACACCGAAAATCAGTAATGCAATCAATAAAGCTTGTCCTTTACCTTTAAATTCTTGATTCTCGTCCGGCTGGTTTTGGTTCTCTTCCGGCTGTTTTTGTTTTTCTCCCGGTTGTTTTTCTTTAATCTCTGCATTTTTAAGCTGTACATTACTTAATTCCGGCACTGCTTCAAATTTAGCGCCGCAGCCGATGCAGAACTTTGCATCGTCATTATTTTTCTGTCCGCATTTTGAACAAAACATATCCTTTTTCCTCCTAATGAAGATAAAACCATTAATTTACTGATGATGAGGCGGGTTCTTGTTTACTGGTAATGGAGCCAGCTATTGATTTCAGATGCTATAGGCATCAGATCGCTGTATGCATAGCTGCAGAAGTGCTTGAATGAGTGAGTATTTTCCTGTGTAGCAGCAGTAACGTCGGTGACGTCTGCGTTGCGTGCTTCTCGGTTAATATCACCAGTGATGTCAACTTCAAGCCACTGATCATACAGATATACAGCGTTCCATACATGTCCTTCAGCAGTATTACCGAGGATGATGCAAGGGATGCCATGCTTTCTGCACATGATTGCATAGATGTTTACAAAGTCTCTGCATACGCCTACGTTGCACTGAGATACGTAGAAATCACCAGTGTGATAATAGCCATAGTAACGAGGATTGTTGAGTCTGTTGGCTTTATACCAGTCATACACAAGATTCTCTGTCATCCAGTCATGGAGCAGGAGTGCCTTGTATGCAGCAGAATCATTCTCGTGACCTGCAAGGATCTCATCGGACTTGTTGATCCAGTATTCTGTGTCAGATACGTATGTGGAGTAACCGTTGTACTCAGCCTGACCCTTAGCTTCATAAGGATATGCAATATTGTAGTTAAGGGAGTTCTCAGGTGTGATGCCTTTGGCTTCAATCATTTCTGTGATTTTAGCCTGTCTCGTCGTAGGACCTTCTGTCTCGAAAGAGTAGAGGTGACGACCATAGCAGACATATGCTTCGAAATCAGAATCCTTGTTTGATGCATAATTGATGTACAGGTACATGTTAGCGATATATGTATGTGCTGCACTTGCATATTCGGCTGTGATTACATAGTATCCATTCACATATGACTCGTCTGAAAGGTCTGCAGAAATGTTGTTATCAGAGGTCACAGTGTAGCGAGGAGTTGTTCCGTTCATATATGTGATCTCGATATTGGAGCAGTTAACGCCATTCAGATTGTAGTAATTGTTTACAGAAAGTGTTTTGTTTTTGATGGATGCAGTGAAACCAACATAGGTTTCAGCGTATGCTACATTTTCAGTGTTTGTGATTTTGTCATATGTATTATACGCATTCAGATAATCTTTTCCACAACCCACGATGCCTTTATCGGCAAAACGCCAGAATACCCAAGCATCATTGCCGCTCATATAGAATATATTGTTGACATCAGTTGTGTTAAAACAATTGCTGGAATTGATCGGATCTTTTTCCCAGTTGTAGTGAGTCAAACTGCCGATTCTATCCACAGTTTTGCTTTTGATAACGGGCTCTTGAGTCGTAGGCTCAGATGTTGTTTCAACAGGCTTTGTTGTAGTAACAGGTGCCTGAGTTGTTACAACGGGCTCAGTTGTTACTTCAGTCTTGGACTCAGATGCAGGTGTGGAAGTACTTGTCGGGGTCGGCGTATTTGTTGCTGTCGGCACTGCTGTTTCAGTCGGTACCGGTGTCTCCGGAGCAGCCTGATCATCAAAATCTTCACTCTCGTTTTCCAAAACGTTCGAAGCTTTTCCGTTCTTATCACTGTTTTTCTTGAGACTGTTATTGCCAAGATAAGCAAAAATCCCAACAAGCCCGGCCATAATGATTATTATTGCCGCTATTATTATTTTTTTCAAAGAACCGTTCGCCGGTTTTTCAACCAATGCAGAGGTCACTTCATTTTTTTCACCGCAATGGATACAAAAAGAAGCATCCTCTGAAATTTCTTTACCGCATTTTTTACATTTCATCTAAATAGCTCCACAATGATTATAGTTTAAATCCACACTTTTCACAAAACTTTGCTTCTCCAACAAGAGTCTTGCCGCATGAAGGACAGGTCTTTGTTTTGGGAGCTTCGGGAACTAAATAATTTTCTATAAGCGTGAAATCTGTCGGAACCACCTTGCTTCCGCATTTGTTGCAAAACAGGCTGTCGCTTGTTATTATTGCACCGCAGCTTTCACACTGCATCTTCTCGTCAAGGCTAAGCCTGTACTGATACCAGACTTTTTCCATCTGCCCGCACTCTTTGACAGCCGATATTTCACCAAAAAATTCCGCGCTTTCATTATCAAAATTTGCTTCAAAATATTTTTTCCCCAGATCAAGCAATGCCTTTTCCGTAGCTTCTTTTGCTTCCTCATACTTCTGCTCCGACAAAGCAATCTGAGGATTTACATTTGAAGGTGAAACATTAGAATTATTGTATGTTTCCGTGATGTTTTTTCTCATTATATCAGATGTCCTCCTTTAAGCTCAGTTGTATACATAATACCCCCCCGTTTTTATTTTGTCAAGACATTTAACCTTATGTTTCCTTCATTTTAAAAGGCCGCCGCATCTGCGACAGCCTTTTATCATTCATACATTTCACTCCATTTTTCATAGGCCTTCTCATACTTTTCGACAGCCTCATAATACAATTTCAGTTTGCCGGGGCTTTTTTCGAATCTCGGGTCAGCCTTTTCATCGGGACATTCGAAATCCATCAGCCTACGCATGATTTTATCCATCCTGTCCTTAAACGGAGTACTGACGCAGTAAAACTGACACCCGCTGATGTCAAACTGTGAGTCTTCTCCCATATAACGTATGATGCTTATTTTGTTAAGTTCGTCAAGCTCTGTCATGTTTTCCATTAAATCCAGAAGCTTTTCGGCATATTCTTTTACTTCGCAGTTTCCGCGAATAAGAGCCTGCAAAACGTGGATGAAATAGCTTGAAGCACGTGAAGAATCTTTCTGCAAAGCTTCCATGTAACTTTCAATTATCTCAGTGTCCCACTGTGATTTGATTTCACGGGTTATGTTCAGATCACAATATTCCTTGTAGGCCGCGGAACCTATCTCATGCCACATATAACGGCCTTCGTTCCCGAAGCAGGACATATAAATATCTTTTGCTTCTTCAACAGTCATTTCTATGATTCCTTTTCTGCTTTATACGGGTTACATGAAATTTTCCTTATAGTCCGCCAGGTTCTTTTTTAGCAACACGGGTATGTTAAGCTCATAAGGACAGCGGCTCCGGCACAGGCCGCACTCAACGCACTGTTCTATCTTCATCATTTCATTTTTCCAAAAATCCGTGGTCCAGTTTGACGATGGTGCTCTGCGTATCATCTGCGACATTCTTGCACACTGGTTGATGATTATGTCCACACTGCAAGGCATGCAATAGCCGCAGCCTCTGCAAAATTCGCCAAGCAGTTCCTTTCTGTCTTTTTCGATGTATCCCCTGATTTCCGAAGTCATGACACAATCTTTTTCAAAAAAGGACAGCCACTCCTCAAGTTCTTCCATGCGCTGTATTCCCCATATGGGAAGTGCGTCATACTGTGACATAAAAGCCATGCAGGCCCCGGAATTCGTTAAAAGTCCTCCTGAAAGCCCCTTCATCGCTATAAAGCCCATGCCTGCCTCTTCACAAACTTTAACGAGAGCAATATCCCTGTCACTTGCAAGATAGGAAAACGGGAACTGCAAGGCATCATAAAGACCGCTCTTTACTATTTCCTCGGCAATGCCGATTTTGTGGGCGGTGATACCGATATATCGTATCTTTCCCTGCTCCTTCGCCTTTTGCATTTCCTCATACATTCCTGTTCCGTCTCCCGGCGCATAGCAACGTTTTACGCAGTGGAACTGGTAAAGGTCAAGATAGTCCGTTTTAAGCAGTCTGAGGGACGTTTCTAAATCCTCACGGAATTTTTCGGGAGTCTCCGCCATAGTCTTAGAGGCGATATATATTTTATCCCTCATTCCCTCAAATGCCAGCCCCAGCTTTTCCTCGCTGTCAGAATATGCCCTTGCGGTATCAAAATAGGTCATTCCGCCCTCATATGCCCTTCGCAAAATCTTTACTGCCATGTCCTTATCGACACGCTGTATCGGCAGAGCTCCGAAAGCATTCTGGGGAGTGATGATGTCAGTTTTTCCGAGTCTGATGGTTTTCATTTAACCCTTGAAAATAGTCTTATCACCGCGGCCACGATAAACAGTCCGGCCGGAATCAGATTATTAAAAATTATACTTCCCGGAAAATAAAAAGTCAATTTTATGCACATCATTTATTTAAATTTTTCTGGGAATATGTTATACTCGTTACATGGTAAATAACGAATCAACAATCGAAAAGCTGACCGGTACTTTCTCTGACCAGCTGTCCGCCACCGAAAGCATGAGGCAGGAACTTAAGTCCCTTATCTCCTACCTTAATCTTGCCGGCACGGACGTAGCGAGTTTTATTTTGAACTGCTACAGAGAGTATACCGGCTCTAAACCGGATCCGGATAAACCTCTTTCAAAAAAAGAAGGCGCTTTGTTTCTTCATGCCCTTTCGGTCAAAGTCCGTAAGGTTTTCCCGGATGTTTCGGGCGAAAATAATGTGACTCAGCTTTCTGGTATAAAAAAAGGCAGTACTGTTTTTTCGGAAATATATGTTGAAAAAGGTGCCTTGACATATCCTTTAACAAACAGGATACTTTCACGCTTTCCTGAGCGTAAGGTCACCGAAATAGCTCATTACAAGGATATTTTCAACGTTGCCGGACAGGATTTTCTTGCCCAGAAGCGCTCTCCTGCCTTGATACTTGCCGTTAATAACGGCAAGAGGATATATGACGGGGCAAGGCCCTGCCAGAGCTTCGGCCATGAGCATTTTTACTACACTTCACAGGTCAAAAACTGCCTTTATGACTGTGAATACTGCTTTCTGCGCGGGATGTACCCGAGCGGAAATATTGTGATTTTCGTAAATACAGATGACTATTTTTCCGATATTGATGCAGAGCTAAAAAATCACCCTCTTTATCTTTCGATAGCCTATGATACCGATCTGCTGGCACTCGAAGGTTTCACAGGAATTGTTAAAAAGTATTGTGAATTTGCGGCCGACCGGCCGGAGCTTTTGATTGAGATAAGGACTAAGTGTGCATCCGGAGACGTCACCAAATCTCCGGCTGTTCCCTCAAATATTATCTTAGCTTATACTGTCTCTCCCGACCCGATTGCAAGAGCATATGAACACTGGGCCGGAAGCTTTCAGGCAAGAAAAAGTGCGATATATTCGTCGCTTAAGGCCGGAATCAGAACCAGGCTCTGCATAGACCCGATGATTGCGGTTATAGGCTGGAATGATATTTATGGAAGCATGATAGATGAACTGTTTTCGGAGCCTGTGATGGCTAAACTTGAAGATATTTCCGTCGGTACCTTCAGAATATCATCCTCCTACATAAAAAGGCTGAAAAAGACGGCCCTGACGCCGATTTCGGCATATCCTTATGAAAATACAGACGGAATGTGCGGATATGATGAAAAGCTCAGAATGGAAATGACGGAGTTTGTAAAAGAAAGGATTGGGAGATATTTTCCGGTGGAAAAAATCTTTATTTCAGATTACTGACAGATTGGAAAAAATATATGAAACGCATACTTCTTACAGGAGCAAGCTCAGGAATCGGGCTTGCAATGCTTAAAGAACTGATAAAAAAGGATTATTATGTTTATGGAATAGGAAGGGATTTTTCTTCTGCTCTTGCCGACACAGGCAAACTTACCGACGATAAATTCCGTCTGCTTTCCATGGACCTCATTGACACGGTGGATCTTCCAAAGCTAGTAAAGGACATCCTTAACGATGGCCCCATCGACATCCTGATAAACAACGCCGGTGTTGCATACTACGGAAATCATGAAACAATAGCCGCAGAGCATATCGAGGAAATGGTGACCGTAAACCTGACGGTGCCTTTATTACTTTCAAGGCTTGTGCTTCCTGCAATGAAGCTAAGAGGCTTTGGTATGATAGTAAATGTTTCCTCCGTAACCGCAAAAAACACGGCCAATACTCACGGCTGTGCCTACGGTGCCACAAAGGCAGGGCTTTCGAGCTTCGGTGCCAGTCTCTTCGAGGAGGCAAGAAAAAGCGGCGTCAAGGTCATGAACATTCATCCCGACCTTACAGACACCGCTCTGTATCGTAATGCTGATTTTTTTCCGGGTGAAGCCTGTGATGCCCACCTTGAGGCTGCCGAAATTGCAAGAATGACAGTCGCAGCCATCGAAGAAATGTACACAAATCCGGGGCTTAACATCAGTGACCTGACATTAAGACCCCAGCGAAACGTGCTGAGGAAGAAATGATCATGCAAGCTCGCACAGCCTATAACCCCTTGGCTGCAGATAATGTGATTCCGTTTCCGGACGGACCGAGCGGAATCTTATGGTCAAGTCCCACAAACTTGCCGCCCTGCTGCCAGAGCACTTCCTTTACAAAATTATACTTCGTCATATCCCATGTGGTGAAATCGTCAAGCACAAGACCGCCTGTATCGCCGGAGTTGGCATTGAAGCACCAGAAGGTATGGTTCAGATGATACTTGCCGATCAGAGTCCTGATATGCGTCATCCATGTAAGGTTGGGTTCTTTCATGAAACCGCCCCACTCACCGATAAGAAGAGGCGCCGTGTTGTTCTCGTAAATATAGAACCAGTTATCCTTCCAGCAGTCCTTCATCAGCGAATCATAGGAATAACCGCCCTTGAACCAGGGCTGCTCATATACTGTCGGGCCGTAATCATGAGGCGAATAAACCAGTTTGTTCTGGTATTTTCCGAGGTTTACGGGATAATCCTTAACTCCGCGTAGGTTGCCGCCCCACCAGTTGAAATAATAATCCTTGTCATTTGTCGAATGGAAGTCGCCGTTTGATTTGATATCCGTAGGATATATTTCGGTACCTTCAACCATTATAAGCACGTTGGGGTTCTTTGCAAGCACCTTGAGTGCGGTCTGTTCCGCAACATATTTCCAGTTATTTGCGGCGCTTGAATCGTTCCATATCGCAGCGTTCTTACCCTCGTAAGGCTTGCCGTGAGGCTCGTTCTTAAGGTCGTATGCCACGATCGTATCGTCCTTGGCATATCTTTCCGCCATCCACACAAGTGCCTCCTGATATTCGGCGGTTGAAATCGCATCGGTGTACCAGAGATTAACATTATGTCCCATTGCATCGGTCTTTGCGCAGTGGATGTCTATCATGAGCTTAAGTCCGCATGCACGTGCCTGACCTACGACATAATCCCAGATCTGCAGGCTGTCCATGCCGACAAGATAGGAGTTGGTCGCATTGTTAAAGTTTGCCCTGGGTGCCTTGCCGGCCTTCCATTGAAGGATGAGCTCGGCCGAGATGGGCACACGGATGAGGTTGAAGCCGTGATCTGCAATAGCCTGTATCGAGGTATTGAAATCGGCATTCCAGAGTCCGTCAAAGAAGTTGGTTCCGGTATTGTAACCGAACCAGTTCACGCCGGTAAGCCATACCTTTTTGCCGCTTGCATCAACGATCTGATTGCCCTTAACCGAGAGCCAGTCATCGGTTGTTGCGGCAGGTACCTTGAGAGCTCCGGGGTTTGCGGCAGGCGCCTGTCCGCTCTGATTATTATTGTTATTATTGTTATTGTTGTTATTGTTGTTATTATTGTTGTTATTGTTTCCGCCGGGTGTACCGCTGCCGCTGCCGGCAAGAGAACCGCTTACGCCCATAAGGATCACACCCACGTCTCTTGTTGAGCCGCCCGCGGGTATCGTGCCGTTATATTCGGCATTGCTGACAACGAGCTTGCTTCCGGAAACCGAGAAGTTTCCTCCCCAGCCCTGGTCAACCTTTGCTCCCGAACCCACTTCGATCTCAACCTTCCAGCTTCCGACCGACTCGCTTCCTTCGTTTTTAACTGTGATCTCAAGCTGTGAATATTTGGGGTTGTCACCCCATGAATTTGCAACCTTTGCCTCGGCTGTTATCTTTGCCGTACCGGCAGGAGTCTTTCCGCTTTCGGGAGTCGGCGCAGGAGTATCATTGTTTCCTGCAGGGTTATCGTTTCCGCTCTGAGAGGGATTGTCGTTTCCGCCTGCGGGATTATTATCGTTATTGTCCGCAGAACTGCTTTCCCCATTATCCGCGGAGCTGCTCTCGCTGTCATCAGCGGAACTGCTCTCATTATTGTCAGCGGAACTGCTCTCATTATTATCAGCAGAACTGCTCTCATTAACATCCGCAGAGCCGCTCTCGCCGTTATCCGCAGAGCTGCTCTCATTACTGTCAGCCGAATCCTTATCGGAGGCTTTTGCCGATGAGGCATCGGCCACCTTTGAGGTACTGTCGCTTCCGGATTCTTTTTTATCCCTGCCGGCAAAGGCTGCTATGACTATTACGGCAAGTATCGCAAGTATGCCGATGATACCGTAAAGCGCCGCCTTATTTCTGTCGAGACTTTTCTTTTCTTCCCTGCTTTCAGACTCAGGGTCTTTTCCTTCTTTGTCCTTCATAATTGCTTATCCTTATCAGGTTTTATTATTTTTCCTTCACATACTTTTCAACAAGCTTCTCCTGGATATAAGAAGCAATGAGATTTGTTTTAAGGGAGCCTTCGCCGAATTCCGCATCATAAGCATTCTCAAATTCCGCTACCGTTGAGTATCCCTGCTGCTGAGCAAGCGCAAGGGTTTCGCTCTGATAATACTCATCGGTGATCTCAATCTGCTCCTTCTTTGCGATGGCGTCCATCAGAACGTTAGTCTTAAGCTGGTTTTCGAGGCTTTCCCTGATTTTTTCCTTAAACTCATCCTCGCTGGTAAATCCGTAGGAGGTATAAACCTGTGAGAGCTCAACATTATAGTACTTTGCGATCCTCTTCTCTGCCTCCATCACGAGATCCGAATACTCTTTCACTTCCACGGAAATATCCTCGAATTCGGATTTGTCAACGATGGCCTTGAGAAATTCCTGCTGCTTTTCGTTGACATAGGTCTGCTCTTCCTGCTTCTTTGCGCTTTCAAGATAGCTCTTTATCCTTGTAAGAAACTCCTCCTTGCTTGCGGCGCCAAAAAGTACCGAATATGCATTGTCGACGGTGAGCGGAACCTCCTTACAGCCGTAATGAAGAACACACTCAAACTTTGCAGCCTTGCCGTTAAGCTGGTCTTTGCCGTAATTTTCCGGGAAGGTAACGTCAATTGTTACGGTTTCCCCTATCTTCTTTCCGATAAGCGCATCCTCAAAGCCGGGGATAAACTTGTTCGAACCGATCGTAAGGTTTGTATTTCCCTTTCCGCCTTCGAATTCAACTCCGTCGATGCTTCCGGTAAAATCAAGATTTACGGTATCGCCGCTCGCGATAACATGTCCGTCAAGGCTTTCATCCTTTTCATAGGCCTTCTCGCCTGCTTCTACGGCTTCCTTTACAGCATTGGCATAGTAATCGTTTACGTCATCATCGGATACAGTGGCATCGAATTTATCATAGGTAAACTCTCCGTATTCCCCGACATTTTTAAGCTTGTCCTCCGAAAGCTTCACTGCCTTAAACTCAGGCTTTAAGGCCTCCTTGGTTTCACTCGAAGCCGGATCGGCTGTGGATGAGCTGGCTTTATTGTCAGAGCTCTGGCTCTTGCTGCTTTCCTTTCCGCAGCCGGTGATGATGAACGCAGACATAACTGCGGCTGCCGCAACGGCACATAACATTCTTTTCTTCATCTTTCTTCCTTTCTTTTTTGAAAAATTTTTACAATTCCATGATCTGCTGGATTTTTATATCGCGGACCTCATTTGCATCGTCGCTGTCGGTCCTGAATGGTCTTACCGGAAGCGAAAACCTGCTGTACAGATTGATCTTTTCCGGATAATTTGACCAGAGATATCTCACATATTCGGGCTTGTCGACTCCGGAGGCACTGAGGTACACCTCCTTGGCATCAAGCGAAAGCACTGCCTTTGCGGGACAAAAAACCTTATCTGCGCCGGCAAGCTCAAAGCCTGCGATGGTTTTGTCGTCGCCGTGGGCTTTGATGACAAGACCTTCCCCTACATGCTTAAAAGCAATTACTGCCGTTGAGTCATCAATTTCTTTAACATAAGGCTCGGGGCTTTCAGCCTCGTTCTCATCCATGAGGGAGTAAACCTTTTCCATTGCAACGCGGTACATCCTGTCTCCGACGGGTTCCTTGTCCTTAGGATGTATGTCATTGAACTCTCCGGCATCTATTATGCATGCCATTGCGGTACCGGGCACGGTATCGGCAACCTTCTGCTGAGCCTCTCGTATTATGCACCAGTGCTTATAGTCCGGATCGCTTTCATAGCGATGTCCGGGAAGCTGCACAAACACAAAAGGAAGCTCCTCGCCCCAGTCATCCCTCCACTGCTTTATCATCCTTGAAAACAGCGTGTAATAAAAACCGGGCTTATGGTCGTCAGACTCGCCCTGATAGAAGGTAAAGCCTCTGAGCGTATAAGGGCACACACGCAGTATCATGCACTCATGCAGGCCGCCGGGCCTGAAGGGATTGTAGGAATTGATCGGACCGGGCCAGGGATTCTTTCCGAGTGTTTTCTCGGCCTCCGCCCAATCAATACCGGGCTTTTCCTCCCAAAGTTTGGAATATTTCTGATTCCATACATCGGCCTCTTTAAGATAAGCATCGTATTCGGCCTTTTGCACGGCATCGCTCTTTCCCGCGATGTTCTTCTCATAATCGTCAAGATAGGTTCCTGTACCTGCGTCCTCTTTAAGTGCCTCGGGACTCATCCATGCGCTGGCGCTTGTGCCGCCCCAGTTGCAGCCGATAAGGCCGACGGTTACGTTCAGAGCTTCGCTAAGCTTCTTGCCGAAGATATATCCTGCCGCAGACCAGCATTTTGCCGACTCTGGTCCGAATTTTGACCATGCCGTTTTTGCTTCCGACTCAAGGAAGTCTTCATCGATATAGCCTTTTTTCTGCGTATAGTAAAACCTGACATCGGGATGATCGTTTTCAAGATGCTTTTTCCCCGTTGTACAGTTCTGGAGCTCGAACTCCATATTTGACTGACCGCCCAAAAGCCATACCTCTCCGATGGCAATATCGCAAAGCTTCTGAACCTTTTCACCGCACTCTGCAACAAGCTCACAGTATCCGGCTGCTTTTTGTGCCGGAAGCTTTACTTTCCAGCGGCCGCCTGCTGCATGCGTCTCGGCAGTGTATTCATCATATTTTAAATCCGAAGCGTCTTTTTTTACCAAAAGCGTGACCTTGATCTTTTGTCCGTCACCGGCCTCTCCGAATACCGAAATTTCCTTATCTCTCTGGAGTACGCACCTGTCGGAAAAAACCGGTGCTATCCTGAATTCAGGCATAACAAATCCCCCTTACAAAATGTATTACGCATGTGCATAACTTCTACAATTATACATTCTGAAGGGGGATAAATCAATCCTTTTTAATTTAATTCACATAATTTTAATAAGAGCTGTCCTGCGGAATTTCGAAATCGGAATCATCCGGATTCTCAAGGTCATCAAAGGACATATCCAAATCGTCAAACGATATATCCGAACCATCAAAAGATATATCGGAGTCACCGGTTTCACCATCTTCGAAACCGATCAGTTCATCCATGCTGTTTAAGTTATTCATCAAATAATCGGGAAGCTTTCTGGCTATCCTGAAGAGTCCTTCAAACCATACAATAAAGATAAGGCAGATTCCCGCAACCGGCACGAGAAGATCTATGATTGTTTTTTTATGCTTTCTTGTGTATGAGAACAGCAGCATAAACGGAATGATGGAAAGCATCGGCAGGGTCTTTCCGAAGCCCCAGGATTCAACCATATCCTGTGCGCTTACCGCAGTTTCCTGCATCTTAGCATATTGATCGACGGCACCGGCATGGGTGAAAATCCCGGTCAGGATGAGGGTTATAAGGACATCCGCTATGACACCGACAAGTATCACATTACTGGTAAAGACCGAAAAATGCCAGGAATTTGTATTGCTGTTTAAGAATTCCACATACTCCTCGTTGGTCTTTCCGTGCTTTGTAAAGATCATCTCCCTCTGCTTGATATATCTTACCATTACCAGAAACATAAGGAATACCATCGGAGGCTTTACTGTCATCAAAGGGAAGGCCCAGACGGGAATTTTCACAAAACCGAGCGATGAATATATCTTAATGACGATACAGGTAAGCTCGTAAGCTATCGGGAGTATCGCAAACGCCCTGAATATCTTTCTTTTTTTGCCCACAAAATATTTCTTCGGATAGTAATTGACAAAAAACATCAGGAGCGAGAACAAAAGAAGGTCGATGAACACATTGAAATACAGGCCCACGTCCCTCGATATGCCCTGCATCAATTCCCCCAGAAGCTCTTTTGATTTCTTTCTCGATCCGATAAAGGCATCAACCAAACCGACAACATATCTCTCATAAAAGAGCATATATCCGCAAAAAACCGCAGCGGCAAGCCCGGCGAATTTCAGTATCTGGCTCTTATAGTTTTCCACATTACTGAGCACAACGGAAAAATTCGCGATAAGGAACATAGGCACGATAAGGCTTGCAAAGATCGAAGTATTGAAAGCGATCGATTTATACCTTTCGGCATGTGAAGCATCAATTTTTACCGCGCCCTTTGCCAGCACCCCTATCTGGGTTATGGCAATCGATACCCACGCAATGATCCTGAAATAACGGTAGGAAAGCGGCCCGCGGTATTTGATATCCTTTTCATTGACATTTCCGATCAGGAGTTCTTCTCTCCGCCTCTTAAGCGCAGCCTTTTTCTCCTTATGGCTGAGCTTTGGTTTTTTTTCGGGTACGGAGTCAGTCGTCTTGTTTTTCTCTTTATCCATCTGCTTACCTTTTTCAATCATAATATTCACAAACAGCCACGTACCCGCAGATACGTGGCTGCTTTGAACAACAATTCCGATAATTATTAGCCAAGAGTGATAACTACTTCATGAGCGCCTGCGCCGAGTACGGGAACAACGTTTCCTGCAACCTCTTTGCCGTCAACCACCATGCTCTTAACGCCCTTGTTAACATGGTTCGGGTTCTTGATGGTGATATTGTAATCGCCGCCGCGGAACTTTCTTGTAGCCGTGAAGCCGTCCCATGCAGCAGGGAT
>DFFN01000216.1 GCA_002369525.1 Lachnoclostridium sp. UBA3775
TACCGCCGGCAAAGCGGTTTCCTATGACTGCGTCACAGCTTCCGTTCATAAGCGGGGCAAGGAGTTTTCCGGTCTCGGCAATGTCGTAGGTCATATCGCAATCGCAAATGATCCTTATATCGCCCTTCGCCTTGCAAAGACCTTTTCTGAGGGCATTTCCGTAGCCCTTCTTCTCCTGTCTTACAAGCAGGGCACCGTGATCTGCGGCGATCCGGGCCGACGAATCGGCCGATGCGTTGTCAACAACAATAATCTCATAGGGATGACCGTATGACATGAGTACCTCGCGTGCTTTATCGATACACATGCCGACAGTGCTTTCTTCATCCTTGCACGGAAAAATAAATGAAATCATCGGTTTTGTATCGTCTTTAACCACAAATGCCTCCGGAAATGTCAGTTATGATAAAATGTTTATTTTGTGATCACAAAAGCGGTCGGCATATTCCAGGAACCCTTCTTATAGTAGAAGGTAACGCTTGTCATTTCATATGCACCGTAGGAATACATTGCGGATGAGCTTCCGCCGTCAATGTTTGCTGCATCGACTGCACCGTATTCTTCCATTATCGCCTGTATATCTCCTGCGCTGGCTCCAAGGTGTCCGTTTGCTCCTCTGCCGTCGGTAACAAGCATCAGTACAGTACCGTCAGGCCTCTGGCCGATAACTGTTTTGGGGTTCAGCCCCTGGCCGTAAACACCCATTTCACGCTTTACGCCGTCATTCATTATGCCTACGAAATGGTTATTGGCATCATGCTCCTCTTCCTGGAAGGAAACCGCGTCTCTTATCCTTGCGGTCTTTGCATACTCTGCAAACTGCTTTGCGCTCATGCCTTTAAGATCCTTGACCTGAAGCCTGTTGTCTTCATCGAAGCCTATCATCTGCATGCCGGCATTTCCTTCGGGTACATTATAGGTCACCACTCCGTTTTCGACAACGACACCTCGCGGAACGCCGCCCGAATTTGATGTTGCTATGTACATTCCGCCGTTTATGCCCGCAACAGCATCTGCCGAAATGACGATGGCATCAAGATTTTTTCCCTTCTTGGGCCATGTGCCGGCATTTCCGACACTTGCGACCTTGACCTTAGAGGGATCTTTAACTATCATAAGCTTGCCATAGAAGCTGTGGCCTGCTATTTCCTTGATGCATATTCCGTTTTTATCGAAAACCTCCTCGGGTTTTTCCGCAAGCAGGTTTTCGGGGAAATATTCGGTTTTTCCGATGAAGGACTGCATGTCGGCGATTGCCCAGTGAGGATTGCTCACACCGTCATCGGTATCGTCTGCATTAACAAAGAATAGTATCGAATCAAAGGTATCGGTGATGTTCTCTCCCGTTCTGTTAAGATGGAGCTTCTTTGTCACCTGAACCCTTACCGAATAGCAGTCGGGACCGTATGAAATATAATCGCTCACGTTTTCCGCGGAATATCCGTTGCTCTTATGGTCCGAAATAAACGTTATATCGACACTCTTTGAATATGCCTGAGCCTGCTTGAAGTAGTCCGAATCCTTGATCAGTACGGCCTGTACGCTTGCAAGGCCGTAGCCGGCTCCGGAAAGATCGCGGATCAGAAAGCTCTGCCATGTTTCGGCCATTTCAAGAGACCGCTTCTTTACGTCATCGGGAACCGCTTCGCCTTTATATGCAAGGGGGCAATAGAATGCATTTTCACCGTTTGCCCTCAATGCCTGCTCATTTCCGTTATTGTCAAATATCTTGATCTCGGGATCCTTTGCAGGAACCTGTATCATATACTGATACACCTTTGGCATATTGACATATTTAGCACATTCGGCAAGCTCCCTGAAATCAACTGAATTTATCGCCGTATCGGCGCCGATTTCTTCACCGTTAACCATCAGCTTGTAATTTGAAGGTGCGTATACGGTGTAGGAATACTGTTCTGCCGGCTCCGGAGTCACATCAGTTCCGGTGTCTGCGCTGCCGGATTCACCCGCATCGGATGCGGAACTTTCTTTTGCAACAGACTGCGATTCGCTTTTTTGAGGCTTTAAGGTTATTACATTATCTTCTGCTTCGCTGCTGCTTTCCTTGCCGCAGCCCGTAATGCAAAAAATGCATATCATTATAATAACAATCAGTTTCTTCATAAATTTCATATCCTTTTTTGAAAAAAACCGCTTCCCGAAGGAAACGGTTTGATTTCAGCTTTTATTAATCTTCAACTTTTACGATCTCACGCTTATTGTAAGATCCGCAGGATTTGCATACTCTGTGAGGCATCATGAGTGCGCCACATTTGCTGCATTTTACAAGGGTAGGTGCAGTCATCTTCCACTGTGCGCGGCGACTGTCTCTTCTAGCCTTGGAATGTTTATTCTTAGGACAGATAGCTCCCATCTGTTAACACCTCCTGTTTTTTGAACTAATTCTGTGATTCTCTTTTTTTCACAGGCACATGAAAAGATTATAAGACAAAAGAGTGTATTTGTCAACTAAATTTTTCACTTTTTCGGCACTATTTACAGTTCATAGCGTATCATGCTGATGACACCAAGATCCGCAACTGCTTTTTCGAATTCACCTTCAGTCATTTCGCTGGTTACAACGCCGATTTCTCCGGCTTTGACATCCTCAAGTACCTGAATAACAGGAAGCCTGTCAAGTGCGTCTGTCTTTTTATATGCGGGAATTCTAAGGAAGAAAGCATGCTTCATATCGGCGAAGCTTCCGAGCTCAAGCTTTTCCCTGCTCCAGATGATGGGGATATTCTTTCCGGCATGCTTTGCCGCATCGATCACATCCGATACAACAGCGCTTGCCGTAGGGAGCTTTCCTGCGCCTTTTCCGTAGCACATTACCTCTCCGAGCATGTTTCCTTCGATCAGGATTGCATTAAATACACCGCTGACCATGAAGAGCGGGTTGCTTTCCTTTATCATCTTCGGAGCAACTATCGCAAACACCCTGCCGTCTTCCGTCTTCTTGCTTGAACCGAGAAGCTTGATCGCACGGCCGAGGCGGTTTGCATATTCAACGTCGATGTCGCTTATTTTAGTGATTCCTTCGGTATGTATGTCCTCATAATCGACCTGCTTTCCGTAAGCAAGTGAGGTAAGTATCGCAATTTTTCTGCATGCATCATGTCCTTCGATATCTGCAGCCGGATTACGTTCAGCATAGCCCTTATCCTGAGCGCGCTTAAGAACCTCATCAAACGCAAGGCCGTCAAGCTTCATCTTGGTCATCATGTAATTTGTGGTTCCGTTAAGTATACCGTCGATTCTTTCGATATCGTCTGCGGTTATCGACCTGATAAGCTGGCGGATGATCGGAATGCCGCCGCCTACGCTGGCTTCGAAAAGATAATTGCAGTTATTGGCCCTTGCAAGCTCTAAAAGCTCTGCCCCGTGCTTTGCGACAAGCTCTTTATTGGATGTACAAACACTCTTTCCGCGAAGCAGGGCTTCCTTTGAGAATTCATAGGCCGGATGGATTCCGCCCATTACCTCCACAACCACATCCACGCCGGGATCGTCAATTACCTGCTTAAAATCATGAACAAGTATCTTCTCAACGGGATCTCCGGGAAACTCCCTCAGATCGAGCACATATTTAACGTCAAGATCGAAGCCCACTCTTTTGCTGATTATTGTAGCGTTCTTCGTAAGTACGTCATATACTCCGGAACCTACCGTTCCGTAACCTAAAATTGCAACATTCATTTTTATGTCCCTCTCTATATGATTAGCTTTCTATTTTGCGGCAAGATATGCGGCGGCCGCATCTATTACCTCATCATTATCGGTTTCCGGATCATCCTCAACCGGATAATCGGGTTCAAAGCCCTTATGGTGAATGCATATGCCGTCGGGAGTATACCAGTATGCGGTTGTCAGCTTGATGCTGCCGCCGTTCATAAGGTATGTAGTCTGCATTATGCCCTTTCCAAAGCTTGTCTCACCGAATATTTTTGTATCGCTGAGATAATACTTAAGGCATCCTACCATTACTTCCGAAGAGCTTGCGCTTCCTTTATCCAGCAAAAATGCGACGGGAATATCAAGCACTTTATCATCGCTCGTTTTGAAGTCCTCCCTGTTGCCTTTTTTATCAACAGCATAAAGGACTGTCTTGCCGGCTTCGACAAACCTGTCGCACAGCGATGCGGTTGCATTGGTATCGCCTCCGGGATTGCCTCTCAGGTCGATGATAAGACTCTTTGCTCCGTCTTCGGTAAGGATATCGACTGCATTGCTGAACTGCCCGATAGTTGCACCTTCGAACTTGTATATTTTAACATAGCCTACTTTATTGTCAAGCATTTTCTGCTCAACATATACCACATCTGCGGCACGGCGCTTAACAGTGATATTTAACTCCTTATCACCTCGCCGGATTTTAAGATCGACTGTGGTGGCACCGTATCCCTTGAGCATCTCCTCAGCCACCTCAAGAGGCATTCCCTCGGTATCCTTATTGTCTATTTCAAGAAGGATATCTCCGTTTTCAACACCGTTCTTGGCAGCTCCGGCACCGCCAATAACCTTAATGATCTTAGGTCTTTCGCTTGCCGAGTCGATGGTCATATAAACACCGATACCGACGATGTTTGAGTTAAGCTCATCTTTTACATCCTGAATGTCTCTTTTCGGATAGAATCTCGAATACTTATCTCCGAGTCCCTCAACGTAACCCTGATAAGCTCCGTTATAAAGATCCTCATCCACATAATCGTTCAGGTAGAATTTATCTATATAATCCTGAATGTCATCCAGCCTCACGGTCATTGCATTCCTTCCGTAAGGAATGTTCAGTTTTCTGTCCCTTATCATCAGCCAAAGAATGAAGGTTGACAAGATGAATGCCAGAAACAGTCCGGCCGCAAAGCCTTTAAGAAATTTCCTGTTCATTTCTTTTTCCTGCTGCTGTATTATTTTACATAATTCAACGGATTGACGTATTCTCCGTTGATCGTTATCGCAAAGTGAAGGTGGGGTCCGGTCGAAATGCCGGTCGAACCTACATATGCTATTACCTGGCCCTGCTTTACATACGTGCCGACCGTGGTATTAAGCCTCGACGCATGCATATAAACGGTTCTGTAACCGCCGTGATCTATTATTACAAAGTTACCGCAGGAGTTGTTATAGGTGGCGGAAACGACCTTGCCTGCTGCCGCAGCATATATCGGTGTGCCGTAAGCTGCCGCTATATCCACGCCCTTATGGAAGGTACTTGCACCTGCCGTCGGTGCATTTCTTCTTCCGAAAGGTGAAGAAATACGGTGCGAAGCCGCAGGCCAGATAAGAGAATAAATGCTGGTATTGTCGGAAAGCTTCACGCCCGCGGAACCGGACTGGGAAGATTGCTGAGACGAACTCTGCTGTGGCTGCTGCTTCTTCTGCTGCTCCAGCTTTTTCTTCTCTTCCTCAATCTTTTTAAGCCTTTCGGCCTCTTTTCTTGCAGCTTCCTCGGCGGCCTTTTTCTCTCTTTCAATCTCTTCGGCTCTTGCCTTCTTAGCCTGCTCGATGGTCATTTCATTGTTCTCGATTTCCTTCATGTAATTCATGTAAACATCGAGAGCAACATTCTTTTTCCTGGCACACTCTTCAAGCGCTGCATTTTTGCTTGCTATCAGCTGTTTTGAGAGCTCATAATACTCTTCATAAGCTGCCTGGGTTTCGCCGAGAGTTTTAAGCTCCGCCTCAAGCTCGTCATTATATTCCGAAATCTGCTTAACCGTCTGCATATAGTCGGATAGGAGCTTTTCGTCATATTTGGTGATTTCGGAAACATACTCAAAACGGTTCAGTATCTTGGTTATGTCTCCTGAATGAAGAAGTATGTCCAAATAGGATGTCTCGCCGTTTTCATAGACATATTTGATCCTGGCGCACATGACCTTATACTGTTCGTCCTTCTTTTTCCGGGCTTCTTCAAGCTTAAGCTCGGTTTCCGCCTTGGTTTCGCTTACAAGGCTTATCTGCTCGTCAACCTTAGCCATTTCTCCGGCAAGCTCGCTCTGCTTGTCATCAAGCTCCTTGATATATGCAACCATGTTGTCATACTCAATGCTCAGGCTGTCATATTCCTTTTTCTTGTCGGCAGCATTCTTCTTTGCTTCCTCAAGCGCCTTATTGGCATCGTTTATTATGGTGTCATAATTTGAATTTTTAACAGGAGCCTGAACCGTAATATCACCGTTTCCGAATCCGTTGATTTTCTTTGCCTCTTTATAGGCATAGGAAAACGGAGCCGCAACACAAAGTGCGAGCAGCGCACATAATGTAGCCTTTGTGATTTTTCTGAACTTGATCATCAATCAATACCTCTTGTTATAACTCCCTAGTGCGACCTGATCTTCTTTAACTGCTTTGAAAGCGTAAAGGAGGATCCGAGAACGCCTATACCCAGTCCCATCGCAAGCGAGACCGGAAGTATGAATGAAAATACTTCATTGATACTTACAAACTTTACCTCACTGAAAATGCCGCTGAAACGGCTCGCAACCGCGCCTATCACTTTGTAGTAAAGTGCATAGAGAACCGAAAGCGGGATAAATACACCAAGCATTCCGATTATAAAGCCCTCGACAATGAAGGGTCCTCTGATGAAGAAATCCGAGGCACCGATCAGATGCATGATCGATATTTCCCTCTGCCTTATCGAAACACCGGTTGTGATCGTTGTACTGATAAGGAAAGCCGCGATGGCAAGCAAAAGGCCTACAATGATAACGGTCCCTATGCTCAGCGCCCGGTTGATCTTGGTAAGGGTTTTCACCACCCTGTTGGAATCGTTTACCTTTCTGACGCCGTCAATATTCTTTATCTGCTCCGCTGCATCGCTTTCATATTTCACGTCATCAAAATACACCGTATATGACATTGAATGTTCAAGCGGGTTGTCGTCCGAAAAGGTGGCAACAAGCTCTTCATTGAGGTATTCCCTCTTATATCTTTCCCATGTTTCGTCTGCGTTCAAATACTCATAGTGGGAAACTCCCTGTATGTCGGAAATTTTTTCTCCGATCTCCTTTATTTCTTCTTCGGTAATGTCCTCGTCAAAGAAAACGGTTATGCCGACATTCGATTCTGCTTCATAAAGAACGAAACGTACGTTTGCCAGAACAAAGTACAATATTCCGAAAAGAAAAATACAGGCACTCATTGTAGCGATCGTAGCCATAGAGAAAAGCTTGTTTCTCTGTATGCTCTTAACGCCCTGTGTGAAGCTGTAGCCCAAAGCACGAAAACTAAACAAGACCATAGCCTCCCTTCTTGTCATCAATGATCTTTCCGTCAAGAACACTGATAACCCTTTTCTGCATTTCATCCACTATCTCATGGTTATGCGTAACGACAACTACCGTCGTTCCCCTCTTGTTGACCTCCTCGAGAAGATTCATTATTTCCCACGAATTCTGCGGATCGAGGTTTCCGGTGGGCTCATCCGCAAGGAGTATCATGGGATTGTTCACCAATGCTCTTGCAAGAGCAACTCTCTGCTGCTCGCCGCCGGACATCTCGTTCGGAAAGCTTTTAAATTTATGGGCAAGTCCCACAAGCGTCAGCATGGTGGAAACTTCCCTCGGTATTTTCTTTTTTGGGGCTTCGATCACTTCCTGAGCGAATGCCACGTTTTCATATACGTTTCTGTCAGGCAGAAGACGGAAATCCTGGAAAACAATTCCGAGAGATCTTCTGTACTTGCATACCTGTCGTTTTTTCAGCTTGCCAAGCTCTTTTCCGGCAACAAAAATCCGGCCGGAGCTCGGTTTTATTTCATTTTCTATCAGCCTTATCAGCGTCGATTTACCCGATCCGCTGGGGCCTACGATAAATACAAATTCACCTTTTTTGATAGTGAAGCTGACATCCTCAACCGCATGGTTGTCGGTGCCCTCTACATAACTCTTTGATACATGGTCAAAGACGATAACGGGTGTTTCAGCCTGCTCCTGTACAAGCCGGCTCTCATCCTTATCCGCCATAAACTGCTATCCTCCGCTTTTTCTCATACCGAATGATCAAAGATCGAGGCTCTCCATATATTTCATATATTTAACTACCATCAGTGCAATCTTGAAGGTGATCGCATCATCAAATACCCTTAAGTCAAGATTCGTGCTCTTCTGAAGCTTGTCAAGACGGTAAACAAGAGTATTTCTGTGAATATAGAGCTGCCTTGAGGTCTCGGAAACATTCAGGCTGTTTTCAAAGAACTTATTGATCGTGATCAAGGTCTCTTCATCAAAATCATCGGGGGTCTTTCCGTCAAATATTTCTTTAATGAACATTTTGCACAAGGACATGGGAAGCTGGTAGATCAGTCTGCCTATTCCGAGATTCGAATAAGCTATCACTCTTCTGTCCTCGTAGAATATCTTGCCTACATCAAGCGCCATCTTGGCTTCCTTGTAGGATCTTGAAATGTCCTTTATTTCATTTACCACGGTACCGAAGGACACACGTACTCTTGACATTGCTTCTGTATTCAGCATGTCAAGAAGCATCTTGGCGGTGTTCATCAGATCATCGTAGGTATCTGTCTTCTTAAGTTCTTTTACAATAATTATGTTCTTTTCATCAACCGCAGTGATGAAATCCCTTGACTTGCCGGAAAAAAGCGAACGCACGGTCTCAAGCGCCGAATTGTCCTTTTCATTCCTTGTTTCGATAAGGTAAACCACACGCCTCATGTCAGTTTCGATATGAAGCTTCTTAGCCCTGTTGTAGATATCTACAAGAAGCAGGTTGTCAAGCAGCAGGCTCTTTATGAAATTGTCCTTATCAAACCTCTCCTTGTAAGCCACAAGAAGATTCTGAATCTGGAAGCTTGCCATCTTTCCGACCATATATACATCATCCGAATCGCCCTTTGCAAGAAGGATATACTCAAGCTGATGCTCGTCATATACCTTGAAGAACTGATATCCCTGTATTACCTGTGAATCAGCCGGAGACTCAACAAAAGCATAAACCGCCGTCTCGTATTTCTCCGGATTTGTTATTGTTGATGCCAGGGTCTTGCCCTCGGTATCCATCACGCAAAGATCCACTCTTGTGATTGCTTTCATCCCATCAACCGTTGTCTGCAAAATCTGATTCGAAATCATACCTACCTCCTAAATTTTCCGCAAGCCGGAATTTAACAATATTGTAACATTTCAGAGCCAAAAATACAAGAATAAATCATGTAAAGTGTGTGAAAAAAAGAAAAGCTCCGGCAGAAACCGGAGTTTTTCGGGAATTTTCTTTGCAAAATTAGTGGGTGATGATCTTCTCTGTTTCCTTATCGAAGATGTGAATCTTGGTAAGGTCAAGAGCAACTTTGATGGTATCACCGGGTCTTGCTGTTGTACGAGGGCTGACACGTGCTGTGATATCATGATCGTCAACTGTGAAGTACAGGAATACTTCTGCACCGAGAAGCTCGTATACCTTAACAGCAGCATCGAAGGAGCTCTCTTTTGAAGTAGCGATGAATGCTTCCTCATCCTTAACGTCCTCAGGACGGATACCAAGGATAACTTCCTTCTCATCATAACCACCCTCGATAAGCTTCTTAGCTCTTGCCTCGGGAAGCTTGATGGTGATTTCGCTGTTTGTAAACTGAAGATAAACATCGGTGCCCTGAACATGGCAGGTACAATCGATGAAGTTCATCTGAGGTGAT
>DFFN01000046.1 GCA_002369525.1 Lachnoclostridium sp. UBA3775
CTCTACGAGAGAGAAACCTGAATTTCTACCTCGCAAAACAAAAATATCTTGAACGTGAAAAGAAAATATAATATAACTACTCCGAAGGCATGGTGTTGTAGGCTTTTGCAAAAAAGGAGATTGATACGATACTGATGGATGGTGGCAGAGTTGCGATCAATATAAAAAAATATCAGAATGACATGACGACCTTTAACGGTCGCGATGACGTGCTGACGTTATTGATTCATTTGGGATATCTTGGGTATGACGCTGAAACAACTGAGGTATTTATCCCGAATAAAGAGATACTTGACGTATTCAAGGATTCTACTGAGGAAAACGAATGGGCTGAGTTGTTTAGGGCCTTTAAAATGTCTGAATCCCTTTTAAATGCAATATGGAATCGAGATGAGGATAAAGTGGCTGAAATGTTTGAGCTTGCCCATGATAAAGCCGCAAATAAAACATATAATGATGAATGAAAAAAAGCGTTGAAACTGCGGCGGATCAGGTAAAAAACAGAAATTATCCCTGCAAGATTGAACTGGCCTGATTCTTATGAAAGTGAATTATGTTAAGGGAAGGATAACGTTTTAATAACGATCATCCTTCCCTTTTTGTTACATTTTATCAAGCAAACTGACTGTATGCCTTTTTGAATCTCTGTTAGTGTGTGCGTATATGTTCATAGTGGTGGAAAGGTCTGAATGACCGAGAAGTTCCTGAACATCTTTTGGGGAGGCACCGTTCATCAGAAGATTAGTGGTGAAACTGTGTCTTAGAAGGTGGAAGTGAAAGCCTTCAAATCCGGGAAGTTTTCTTGAGGCATACCTGCAGGCACCTGCCAGCCCTCCGGGTTTTATAAATTCGCCGTTATCCCTGATTGTGAGAAGATTTAGTCTTCTTGCCCCAGCGGGAAGCGGTAAATCTGCAGGGGTTGTTTCAAGTATGTAATATATCCTGCCGTCTTCTTCATAAGGCCGGCAGATATTAACCAGGCAGGTTTTATCTTTCCGTTTTGAAAGCCTTTTTTGCCTTTGAATTGCTTTTTCAAGTATTTTTGCAAGGGTATCACCAAAATCAATTGTTCTGATCTTGTTGTATTTTGTCGGGCCGACGGTTATTTTGTTCAGATTTTTGTTCTTGCCGACACTTCTTCTGATGATAAGATATTGTTCTTTTAGATTGATATCCTCTATGCATAAGCCGCAGCATTCGCCGATTCTGAGCCCTGTATAATAGGAAATTTGGATCGGCAGCAGAACAGGATCCTCCCTGCTTTTAAAGTATTCGCACAGCTTTAGGAATTGTTCATGGGAAAGGCTGTTAAGCTTTGTATCGCCATAATAGTCATTTCCAAAAAACATTTCATAGTCGACTCTTTTCTTGTGGATGCTTACACCGTCCATAGGGTTTGAGATGAGAAGCCTGTAATCGCTCTTTGCGGCAAAGCGAAAGGCCTGGTTTAAAATCGCGGAGTAGGCGTGAAGCGTAGAAGGAGACAGGGGACGTGTGAATCCTTTTCCAAGGGAAAGGTTGTTAAAGTAATTCTGAAGCTGATTTGTGGTTATGTCAGAAACGGGCAGTTCGGAAATCGGATCTTTTGAAATCCGTTTGGTCACCGAAATATAATGTCCCACGGTTCCGTTTGACAAGTCTCCGGGTTTAAGGCTTTTGTCTACCCACAAATTGAGGAGCTCGGATAAGTGTAATTGAGTTGAGTTTTCGTGCATTTTTAGTACCTCTCTTTTTTGTTAAATAATAGATTTATACCTTGCAAAGCTATAAAAATCAAGCAAAACCCTTATTTTTTTCAAGTTTTTTGTTGACATTATGGCTGAGATAGGATATAACTATCTTTAAGGGCGCACAGCGCTTAAATTAATTCCCCAGCGATAGGGGAAAAGAAGAATCCAGGAGGAATGTCATTATGAACAAGACAGAATTGGTTGCAGCAGTTGCTGAAAAATCAGGTCTTAGCAAGGACAGCTCAAAGAAGGCTGTTGATGCAGTGGTTGAGTCCATCACAGAAGCTCTCAAGAAGGGTGACAAGGTTGCTCTCGTTGGTTTTGGTACTTTTGAAGTTGTTAAGAAGGACGCTAGAACAGCTCGCAATCCTCGTACAGGCGAGACCATCAAGATTAAGGCTACCAAGCAGCCCAAGTTTAAGGTTGGTAAGGGTCTTAAGGACGCTGTTAACACCAAGAAGAAATAATTACAGAGAAGTAATAACAGTATGGTAGAAAATCAGGCATGGGATCGTTGGTCCGCATGCCTGTATTTTTTGGTACGGGTTGCCACTTACGGAGTTTAAAATATGAGATTGGATAAATATCTTAAGGTATCAAGAATCATAAAAAGACGTACCGTTGCAAACGAGGCCTGCGATGCGGGACGCGTGATGATTAACGGTAAGGTATCGAAAGCCGGCACCGAGGTTAAGGTGGGCGACATAATCGAGATCGCATTCGGCAATAAGACAGTAAAGGCAGAGGTTTTGCGCATACAGGAAACCAGCAAGAAGGATGAAGCTGCCGAAATGTTTAAGTATATATAATTTTTTTCTTGCGCTTGAGTGAAAAAAGTTATATGATTATTGTGCCGGAGGTGGAAAATGGCGATCAAAAGAGTTATCAAGAAAAAAAGACCCAAAAGACTGCTCGGATTCATTGTTTTAATGATCTGCGTGCTGGGGCTTTGCGCCTTTTTTTACCAGAAGGAAAGAGTTCAGAAGAAGGAAGCCGCAAGGCTTGAGAGCGAAAAACGCAGGATAGAGGCTCTCATTAAGCAGGAGGAGAAGCGTGCCGCCGAGCTTGAGGATTACAAGGCCTATGTTCAGACGAAAAGCTACATTGAAGAGGTGGCGCGGGACGTTCTCGGTCTTGTCTATAAAAACGAAGTCATTTTCAGGCCCGATACGGAAAGCAAAAAATGAAAACAGGACTTGATGCACGCTTCGAAAATTATATGAACACCGTAACCCCGGGGATAAACGGCGAGACGCTTGTTGCGGGTGTCAGCGGCGGAGCGGATTCGGTCTGCCTTTTGCTTCTTTTGCAGGCATATGCAAAGGAAAACAACTGTCCGGTAATCTGTGTCCATGTAAACCATGGCATACGGGGAGAGGAAGCAGACCGCGATGAGGCCTATGTCAGAAGGCTTTGCGAAAACTTTGAAAACGTCAGTTTTTCAGCCTTTCATGAAAACATCACGGACTATGCGAAAAACGCAGGCATAACAGTTGAGGAAGCGGGCCGGGCGAAGCGATATGAGATTTTTGCCGAAGTCTGTATGGAGCATGGGAGCAGGAGGCTTTTTGTTGCCCATAACAGGCGCGACCGTGCCGAGACTGTGCTTTTTAACCTCTTCAGGGGAAGCTCTGCAGCAGGACTTGGCGGCATAAGGGATGAGTCTTCTCTGTTGAATAACGAAAATATAACGATTTATAGGCCGCTTATGGACATTGACAGGCCTGAAATCGAAGCATATTTAAAGGAAAGAAAGTGCGGATTCTGTACCGACAGCACTAATCTTTCCGATGATTATACAAGAAACCGCATAAGGCATACGATAATTCCGGAGGCGGAGAGGATAAATGCCGGTGCAGTGGAGCATATGTGCGCCGCAGCCGACGATGTTTCGGAGCTTTATGCTTATTTTGAGACCGAGGCCGGAAAGCTTTTCGGAAAGCTTTATGACGGTGAAAATACGTCACTTGCGATAAAAGATTTTGGCGCTCTGCCGGGCATAATGCAAAGAGAGCTGGCCTACATGCTCATCTGCAAAGCTGCCGGACGAAAAAAAGACATTACAAGAAAGCATATAAATGCCGCCGTCGGGCTTGCCCTCGGGAAAAGCGGCAAAAAAATAAATCTTCCCTACGGTATCATATTAAAAAAGGAATATGACAGACTCGTTGCATTAAAAAATCCGGAAGAAAATGAAGTACCTGAGGAAATCCCTCTCGGGCTTCGCGAGCTGGCGGAGGAATTTGAGCATAAGGGCAGAACGCATGCAAGCCGCGTGTATGAATGCGTAAACTGCTCGTTTGAGGTTCTGGTTTATGAAAAAAAAGGAGCCATGGGCTTTGATTTTTTCGACAGAAACCGTGTATATTTTGATCTGGAACGGATTTTGGAGACGGAAGAGCCGGCGTTCAGAAAGGCCGGCGAAGGCGACTGGTTCTCGCCTTTTAAGGACGGCAGGAAGAAGAGCATAAGCCGCTTTTTCATTGACGAAAAGCTGGAATCGGCAAAAAGACAGAGCCTTGTGCTTCTTGCAGCCGGCGACCATGTACTGTGGATACCCGGTTACAGGAACGACGAGGGTTTCAGGATAGACAATAACACAGTAAACATTATTGAAGTCAGGAGGAAATTTTGATGGCTGAAAGAATCAGTGTTTTAATAGAGGAAGACAAGGTTGAGTCGAGGGTACGTGAGATTGCGAGGCAGATTTCGCGGGATTATAAGGGCGAGGAGGTCCACCTGATCTGCATACTTAAGGGCAGCCTCTTTTTCACGGCCGATCTTGCAAAGAGGATAGAATGTCCCGTTACTATTGATTTCATGTCCGTGTCGAGCTATGGCAACGGAACCGAAAGCAGCGGACGCATAAAGATAGTCAAGGACCTTGACGACAATATCGAGGACAAGAATGTTATCGTTGTTGAGGACATCATCGATTCCGGAAGGACGCTTTCCTTCCTTATGGAAATGCTAAAGGTGCATAAGCCCAAGAGCCTTAAACTCTGCACCTTCCTTAACAAGCCCGAGAGACGCGTGGTCGATATCGATGTGGACTATATCGGTTTTGACATACCCGATAAATTTGTTGTGGGCTATGGAATGGACTATGCCCAGAAATACCGCGCCCTGCCCTACATCGGCGTGGTAGAACTTTAATTTTCTGAAAGGAAATCAAAAATTTGAACAATAACAGAAGCAAGTTACCCATTTTTTACATCCTTATACTGGGACTGATCATCTGGGCGATGTTTGCCGCAGGCGGTGACAAGGAAAGCAGTGCAGAGTCAAGCAGCTCCGGCGCTTTTGGCTCCGACACGGCAAGACTGATAATCATGGTCATCCCCTACATTCTGCTCGTCATACTGGTGATCGTGCTCTTCACCATACTTCTGCGTGCGCTTACAGGCGGAGGCGGCGGAGGCGCAAACCAGAAGCTCATGGACTTCGGACGCAGCCGCGCCGAGAAAAAGAAGGCAGGCGAGGTTGAAAAGACCTTCAAGGATGTAGCGGGTCTTAAAGAAGAAAAAGAGGAGCTTAAGGAGGTCGTGGATTTCCTTAAGGATCCGATGAAATATACCAAGCTCGGCGCAAGGATACCCAAGGGTATTCTGATGGAGGGTCCTCCGGGAACGGGTAAGACCTTGCTTGCCAAGGCAATCGCAGGCGAGGCGGGAGTTCCTTTCTTCTCGATTTCGGGCTCGGATTTTGTTGAAATGTTTGTCGGTGTCGGCGCAAGCCGTGTACGTGACCTTTTTGCAGAGGCCAAGGCTAATGCGCCCTGCATAGTCTTTATCGATGAGATCGATGCGGTTGCAAGGCGCCGTGGTACAGGTATGGGCGGCGGCCATGACGAGCGTGAGCAGACTCTTAACCAGATGCTTGTCGAAATGGACGGCTTCGGTGAAAACACCGGTATTATCGTAATGGCGGCCACAAACCGTGTTGACATACTTGACCCTGCAATCCTAAGGCCTGGCCGTTTTGACCGCAAGGTTGTTATCGGACGTCCGGATCTTGAGGGCAGAAAAGAAATACTTAAGGTACATTCCGCAAAGAAGCCTCTTGCGGAGGATGTGGATCTGAACCAGGTGGCACGTTCGACAGCCGGATTTACGGGCGCCGATCTGGAAAACCTGATGAACGAGG
>DFFN01000213.1 GCA_002369525.1 Lachnoclostridium sp. UBA3775
TGTCCAGGTAAGGATTGGCCAGCGAGATGTGCAGGAGGCCGTTCCCGTCCCGGGAAACCGACTGGCTGAAGGAGGGCATGATGTCACCGCTGGCCGATACGATGGTTCCGCAACGGGCTTCCGAAGGGACCAAGCGGGCGTTCTGGTGGACATTGAACATCCGGAACACGTGATAGGTGGGCGTAAGGAGCATCCGGGGACCGTCGGTAAGAATCATGGCCTGGAGCACATTCACCATCTGGGCGATGTTGGCCATCTTGAGGCGGCCGGTGTGTTTGTGGAAGATATTCAGGTTGATGGCCGCCACCATGGCATCCCGCATGGTGTTCTGCTGGAACAGGTGCCCGGGATTGGTGCCGGGCTCGACATCGTACCAGGTGCCCCACTCGTCCAGGATGAGGGCCACCTTCCGCTCGGGATCATACGCATCCATGATGGCGATGTGGTTGGTCAGGATTTCGTCAATGGCATAGGTGTCGGTAAGCGTGTCGTAATACTCTTCCGCCGTGAATTCCGTGGCCGACCCTTTGTGGTTCCAGTCCCGGACGGTATAGTAATGCAAAGAGAGGCCGGACATGTCCCAGCGGGCGTTTTTCATGAGGGTGCGGGTCCATTCATAGTCCGCTTCCGAAGCGCCGCAGGCAATCTTGAACAGGCGGTTTCCGGAATAGTTGCGGGCATAGAGGGCATAACGCTTATAGACATCGGAATAATACTGGGCCGTCATTTCTCCGCCGCAGCCCCAGTTTTCGTTGCCGATTCCGAGGTACTTTAATTTCCAGGGCTTTTCGCGTCCGTTTTTCTTTCTGAGGTTTGCCATAGGCGACTCGCCGTCAAAGGTGATGTATTCAACCCACTCGGAAAGCTCCTGTACGGTGCCGCTGCCAAGGTTTCCGGCGAGATAGGGCTCGCAGCCTATTTCTTCGCAGAGATTGAAGAATTCATGGGTTCCGAAGGAGTTGTCCTCGGTGACTCCGCCCCAGTTGGTATTGACCATTTTTTTGCGGGAGGATTTTTCACCGATTCCGTCCTTCCAGTGATACTCATCGGCAAAGCAGCCGCCAGGCCAGCGCAAAACGGGCATATGGATCTTTTTGAAAGCTTCGATTATGTCTTTGCGCACGCCGTTTATGTTGGGGATCGAAGAGTTTTCACCGACATAAATGCCGTTATATATGCAGCGTCCGAGATGCTCGGAAAAATGTCCGTAAAGCTCGGGATTGATATGTGAAATCCTGTCTGATGCGTTGATACGCAGTATTAGATTCTTCATTGTAAACCTCCGTTGAAAAAATATTTACAGTAATTATAAAGCATGCCTGATGCCGTGTCAATTGAGAAACATTTGTTTTGAAGATATTTGTTGCCCGTGGCGGATATATGTGATAAAATAGCTTGTAGGATACTAGGTATTATCTCATGCTTGTGTTTAATCCGGGGGTACATCTTTTCCTTCCCTCACGTCAATTATGTGAAGGGTGAGGCAAATATATACGAGCTTGCAAACATGGGCGAGGATAGGCTGTGTTGTGTTTGCAAATTACAGGCAGACCGATCTTGATACGGCGCTCAGCGAGGCCAATGAAAAAATGTACAATTATAAGGTAAAGAACAGACGTCACAGGAGTGTCTGAAAATGAATCGGGTTTCGAAAAAGAAGAGTTTAATATCCGTCTGCCTGTGCATAATGCTTTTAATCATGCTTTCGGCCTGCGATGGGCAGAGAAAGGAGAGCGGGGGAAAGACTGAGGAAAAAACGGTCCCGGCCCTAAACATCGAGTGCCTTGATGTGGGCAAGGCGGATGCTTTTGTGCTTTATACCGCGTCCTCATGCGTGATGATAGACTGCGGTGAAAAGAACGACGGAAAGGATATAGTAGATTTTCTTGACGTAAAGGGCATTAACCGCATAGATTATCTGATACTTAGCCACTTTGACAAGGATCATATCGGCGGTGCAAAGAAGCTGATAGGAAGTAAGGACATAGAAAAGGTATATGTTACATACCGCACCAAGACCACCGATAAGACAGAAGATCTCGACGAAGCATTATACGGCGTTGGGATCGAACCGGAAACGATCAGAAAGTATATTTCATTTGAGCTTGACGGGATAAAGTATGAAATCTGGCCGCCGCTGCTTGAAAGCTACGGCTCGGATGACGACAGCAACGACTCATCGCTTATCGTGAAGGTCACTGCGGGAAAAAGGAGCATGCTTTTTACGGGAGATGCGGAGAACAGAAGGCTTTCCGAGCTCTTGCAGAACGACGCTCTTAAGGCTGACATTCTTAAGCTCCCGCATCACGGAAAAAAAGAAAACCTGAGCATGCAGTTCGTGGAGCATGCTGCTTCCTCCTATGCCGTGATAACCTCCTCCGATGATGAAAAAGAGGACGACGGGATCCTAAAGATTCTGGATGAGCTTGGTGTTAAAACCTACCTTACAAGAAAGGGACACATATCCGTAAAAATAGAGAATGACGAAATACTCATTACACAGGAGAAGAGCAATGGGTGAAGTAAAAAAGCTTCTTTCGGTAGTGGTTCCGTGCTACAACGAAGAAGATGTGCTGATGAGCTTTTATGATACGACGCTGACCGTACTTGACGGCATGAGCACAGAACTTGACTATGAATTTATTTTTGTCGATGACGGTTCGAAGGACAGAACCCTTTCCATCATGCGCGAGCTGGCCGGGATAGATGATAATGTACGCTATGTTTCTTTTTCGAGAAATTTCGGAAAAGAGGCAGCCATACTTGCGGGGCTTAAAGCGGCAACGGGCGAATTTGTCGTGCTTATGGATGCCGATCTGCAGCATCCACCGAAATATCTCCCCGAGATGTATGAAAAGCTTAAGGACGGAAAATATGACAGCGTGGCGATGAAACGTACCGACAGAAAAGGGGAGGGCATGTTCAGACGCCTTTTTTCCGGCCTTTTCTTTAAGCTGATGACCAGGCTTGCCGGAAACAACATACCGGAAGGGGCAACGGATTTCAGGATGATGAGCAGACAGTTTGTCGATTCGGTGCTTTCTCTTACCGAATACAACCGTTTCACCAAGGGTATTTTCGGCTGGGTGGGTTATGAAACCTGCTGGATCAGCTATAAGGATGAACAAAGGGCCGGAGGCAAGTCCAAGTGGAAAACCGGAAGCCTTGTAAGATACTCGATCGACGGCATGGTGGCATTTTCGACCAAACCGCTTGCCTTTGCATCGGCAACCGGCTTTCTGCTTTTCGTGCTCTCGACTCTGACCATGCTTGTCTTTGTTGTCAAAACACTGATATGGGGCGATCCGGTTGCCGGTTTTCCGACACTGATCTGTGTCATACTGATGATGAGCGGTCTGCAGATCCTGTTCCTTGGCATACTCGGACAGTACTTTGCCAAGGCATATATGGAGGTCAAGGGCAGGCCTGTTTACATAACAAAGGAAAGCAATTTAAACAGCAAAGAAGAGGATAAGGAGTCCTGATGTCTGAAGAAAGCAATACAGTCTATACTTCACGTCTTTCGGTGCGCGAGTTTGTTGAGTTTGTCTGCCGCAGCGGAGACATAGATACAAAAGACGGCGCAGGCGATCCGCAGGCGATGCGGGAAGGACAAAGACTCCATAAAAAGATACAAAACAGCCAGCCGGAAAGCTACCGGCCGGAGGTACAGATGTCCGGCGCGGTTTCGGCTATATATAACGGAGAGGAATTTCTGATCGATCTTGACGGACGCGCAGACGGCGTGATCCGCACCTCCAATCCTATAGAAAAATTTGAATATGAAAACAAGGAGCTTGCGCTTTATGAAAGCAATGTGATAATTGACGAAATAAAGTGCATGTATCAGAATGTTTCGGAGCTTTCAGAGCCTGTGCCGGTCCATCTTGCACAGGCTAAGTGTTATGCTTTTTTTTGCATGAGGGACGAAAAGCTTCCGAAAGTCTGCGTTCAGATGACTTATTGCGGCATAGAGCATGAGAACATAAAGTATTTCACCTACGAATTCGATGCGGCCGCGCTTGACGAATGGTTCATGGACCTTGCCATGTACTTCGCAAAGTGGATGTATTGGGAGAAACACCATTTCATCGAAAGAAACGCAAGCATAAAGTCCTGCGGATTTCCGTTTGAATACAGACCGGGCCAGAGGGAACTGGTTAAAAACATTTATATCTCTATACTCAGGGACAGAAAGATTTTTATCGAAGCCCCTACCGGTGTCGGCAAGACAATTTCTGCTGTCTATCCGGCGCTTAAGGCCATGGGAGAGGGCCTGGGAAGAAAAATATTCTATGCGACTGCAAGGACCATCACAAGGACCGTGGCGGAGGAAACTGCGGGGATACTTAAAAACTCTGGGGTTTCGATGCTTGCGCTTACTCTTACCGCGAAGGAAAAACTGTGTGTTCTTGACAAGCCCGAATGCTCTCCGCTTACCTGTCCCAGGGCAAAGGGACATGAAGACAGGGTGAACGAAGCGGTCTATGACCTGATAACCCATGAAAAAAGCATTACAAGACAGGTGATAGAAGAGTATGCGGTAAAGCATAATGTCTGCCCCTTTGAGTTTTCGCTTGATATCTCACTCTGGTGTGACATGATAATCTGCGATTATAATTACTGTTTTGACCCGAATGTCTATCTCCGCCGTTTCTTCGGAGAGGGACACGCAAAGGAGTATCTGCTTCTGGTGGATGAGGCCCATAATCTGGTGGACCGTGCAAGGGAAATGTATTCGGCATCGATAGCGTCTAAAAGGCTTAAGGATATAAGACCCTTTGTCAAGGCCAGGGAAGAGACGAGGAGGATGTTCACCAGCCTTGCAAATCTTTTGCGGAAGCTTGGGAATGCCGAAGGCGAAAGCGAACAGGTACTTGAAATATATGAGTGCGAGGCTTTTTTTGCCAAAGCCGAAAAGCTTTACGAAAGGCTGAAGCTTTATGTTTCCGACAGAAAGAAGGAAATTGACGAAGAGGTAACGGAGTTCTTTTTTGAACTCAAGGATTTTGTTGATACAATTGCATACCTTGACGAGAATTATTGCATAAGCATTGAAAATAGGGGCACGGAAGCCGTTTTGAAGCTTAACTGCATGAACCCGAGGACCAGACTTCTGGAATATCTTAAGTTTCACCGCGGTCCTGCGATGTATTCTGCAACCCTGCTCCCGGTTAAATACTACATGGACCAGCTCGGAGGCAGTGAGGAGGATTATGCCGTTTATGCCCCGTCTCCCTTTGACAGCGGAAAACGAAAGGTTATAGTTGCAAAAGACCTGAGTGCAAAATATTCGAGGCGGAACAGGGCGGAATACGAAAAGTTTGCCGGATACATCGATGTTTTCATACATGCAAAGACCGGAAACTACATGATATTCTTTCCTTCATATAAAATGATGGATGACATATATGAGGTGCTGCTGGAATCCTACGGAGGCTTTCCCGAGAACTTTGATTTTAAGGCCATAAAGCAGGAGAGCGGGATGTCGGAGGCCGAAAGGGAGGCTTTCCTTGGCAGCTTCACCGAAAATCCGGAGCAAAGCCTTGTGGGCTTCTGCGTCATGGGCGGTGTTTTTTCCGAGGGGATAGACCTTAAGGCAGACAGGCTGATAGGCGTTGCAATAGTCGGGACGGGGCTTCCGATGGTCGGACCCGAGAGGGAGCTTTACAAGGATTATTATGACGCTCTGTCCGGCAGCGGTTTCGAGCATGCATATCTGTGGCCGGGCATGAACAAGGTTTTACAGGCAGGCGGCAGGGTGATCCGTACAGAGGATGACAGGGGAGTCATACTGCTGCTCGACGAGAGGTTTACCGGCAGGACCTATGAGTCCCTTCTGCCAAGGGAATGGGAAAACCGGGTCGTGATCAGGAAGTCCGAATTAAAGGCGGAGCTTGATGATTTTTGGAAACGGGAATAGTTTTCACAGTTTTTTAATATTTATTTAAAAATGTGTATTGATATTGTATTTCGGTATATAAAATGGTAAACTTACACGTGGTAAAAAAACCGAAAGGAATTTTAAATATGGGACTTTATGTAAAGGAGCTTGTTAAAAGCTATGGCGAAAAGGTGGTTGTGGATCATCTCTCCTTTTCAATGGAAAAGCCGGGCGTATATGCCCTGCTCGGAACGAACGGTGCCGGAAAGACCACATCCATACGTATGACTCTCGGAATGCTTGTCAGAGACAGCGGCGAGGTGCTTTTCAACGGTGAGCCTCTCTCAACCGAGCGTGTAAACGTCGGATACCTTGCCGAGGAAAGAGGTCTGTATCCCAAAATTACTCTTATGGATCAGATGCTTTATTTCGCAAGCCTTAAGAAGGTACCGAAAAAGGAAGCGGAGAAGAGGATCAAATACTGGGCCGAAAGATTAAAGCTTGAGGAGTACTTTTATCCCCAGCCCATAGGCAAGAAAAAACCGAAACCTTTCAGGGCAGAGCAGCTTTCAAAAGGTAACCAGCAGAAGGTTCAGCTCATGGCAACCCTCATTTCGGATCCTGAGATCATCATACTCGACGAGCCCCTTTCAGGTCTCGATCCCGTGAATACAAACCTTTTCAGGGATATAATCCATGAAGAGGCCGCAAAGAACAAATATATCATCATGTCCAGTCACCAGATGTCGACAATAGAGGAATTCTGCTCCGATCTTACCATACTTAACCGCGGTAAGACCGTTCTCCAGGGAAATCTTAACGAAATAAAGAAGAGCTACGGAAGGGTGAATCTTTTTGTTAAGTCCGATGACGATATTTCTTCCTATGTTGAAAAGCTCGGGCTCAATGTTACAGAGGTCACACCGGAGTACACAAAGATCAAACTCAGCTCCGAATCACAGGCCAATGAGCTTCTTGGCGAGCTTGTAAAGAATAATGTATCGGTCGTAAGGTTTGAGCTTGCCGAGCCTTCGCTCCATGAGATTTTTGTAGAGAAAGTAGGACAGGTAAATGAAGAAGAGTGAGCTTAGGGGCTTTAAGGATGTCTTCAGTTTTACTTTTCTGCAGACACTCCGCACAAAATCCTTCCTGATCACAATGATAATAATGATACTTATCATGTTCGGCATGTCTCCTGTCATGTCGCTTGTGAGCGGTGGCAAGGACAAGAAAAGCCCTGTTGAAAAGGTATATGTTTCCGGAGAGAACATTGCCGGCATCCCGTTTGAAGATTCGGTTAAGGATGATGAAAACTTCTCCGATATAGTATTTGAAAAGCTTCCGGCCGATACCGATATGGAAAAATTTGAAGCCGAGCTTACCGACAGCAGCGATAAGACCGTTCTCCTTAAATATGAAATCACGGAAGACGGTTTTTACATGCTTAATGCGCTGTATCCTTCCGGTTCAAAGCTTAACAGCACAAATGTTAACGATCTTGCGGTTAAGATAAAGGACTGGTACAGTGATTACAAGGTTTCTTCACTGAACATTCCCGAAGAAACACTGAACAAGATCACAAAAGAGATAAAGGTTAAGGAAATCGAGGTAGATAAATTCCTTAAGCCCGAAACAAAGGAAAAGATCAGCCAGAAGGAATACCAGCTTGTTTACGGTATGCTTTTCATAGCATATATGGTTATCATCATGTCCGCAAACATGGTAGGTGGCAAGATAGTCGAGGAAAAGACCAACCGCATAGTGGAATATCTGATGACGACGGTAAGACCCATGGCGCTGATACTCGGCAAGGTCGTGGCAATGCTGCTTGTGACAGTCGGGGAAATGAGCCTGATGCTGGTAGCTGCCGTGTGCGGAAACAAGCTTGCCAAGGCTCTGTTCGGTTCGAATGCCAAAAGTGCTGTAGAGAGCTTTATACCCGTAGATGCCGTTAAGTATATGTCTGTTCCGAACGTGATCCTATGCATATTCATAATCGGTGTCGGAATACTGATCTATGCTCTCCTTGCAGGCCTTTTTGCTGCAACGGTAAGCAAGATGGAAGAGCTTCAGCAGGGAATGAAGGGCTTCAATATCATTATGATAGGAAGCTTCCTTGTTGCGTTCATGGCTCTTCAGTTCATGTGGACCATCGGTATCAACCCGTTTGTAAGGTTTACTCTTTACTTCCCTTTTACCTCGGTATTTGTGCTTCCGGGATCGATATTTATCGGAAAAGCTCCGTTTGTAATGGTACTTGTGGCATGCATACTGATGCTTCTCACGGCTTTCGTTATTCTTTGGTTCGTAGGCCTCGTTTATGAAAGCATCATCGTTGCCAACGGCGCGCCGATCTCCGTCAAACAGATGATCGGGATTGCAAAAGGAAGCATGAAAAAAGGTAAGGAGGTGAAGAAGTGATGAAGAATAGAAAGAAATATTCGGGCTTCGGTGTGGTTTATTCCTATACGCTTAAAAGCCACATGAAAAGCAGAAAATTCATCCTCAGTACCATTTTGATCGGACTTATATTTATCATCGGTATCTGTGTTGCCATAATTCTCACTTCCAAACCCAAGAAGGAAAAGAAGTTTGAAATTGATAAGGTCTATGTCTGTGATGAGACCGGACTCGGTGTTCCCGATTATGCGGCTTACGTAAAGTTTTTCAAGGATGAAAAGCTCGGCGGCGTAAGCTTTGAGACCAAGGAAAACGGCAGGGAATTTGCGGAACAGGCAAAAGACGGAATGGATGATTTCATCCTTGTCATACAGAGCGAAAATGAGGATAAATTCCTTATAGAGCTTATTGACGGACGAAAGGCCGGTTCGGAAGACGAAAGCGACCTTTCCGTTTTGGGAGATGCGATCCAGACCTATTTCAGAAATTATCTTTATGAAAAATCCGGTCTTGACGGAGAAGAGCTTGTTCAGCTTCTGATGCCCGTAATGACAAATGTCGGGAAAATAGGCGTTGAGGAAAACGAGGGCAAGGAGATAGTTGAGATAATTGCGGTTTTCTTCTCCATAATGAGCATTTACTTCATGGTAATATTCTACGGTGTGGGAGTGTGCTCCGAGGTCAGCATGGAAAAAACAAGCAAGCTGACGGAACAGCTTCTCGTAAGCGTCAGCCCCGATGCACTTGTTTCCGGCAAGATACTCGGTACCATTACCGCTTCGATAGCGCAGTTTTTAATCTGGCTGATCATGATCATCGCAGGTCTGTTCGGCGGAAGTACAATTGCAACCGTAATGTATGAGCTGAAGGAAAACCGTGCAGTCTTTTATGCAAAGACTTTGGGTGAGTGGTTTGACGGCTCCGGCTTCTCGCCTCTTGCGATAGTGCTTTCGATACTGCTCTTTATCATGGGACTTGTGCTCTATCTCCTGCTTGCGGGACTTGGCGGAAGCCTTGTGACAAAGCCTGAGGAAGCAGCAAACATGCAGATTATCTTCCTTATCCCGATGATGATCTCATTCTTTGCGGTTCTTCCCGCAATTACAAACGGAGAGGGCAGCATACCTCTGGTATTCAACCTGATACCCTTTACAGCGGCAATGTCGGCTCCCGGAACAACGCTGATCGGAACGCTTTCCGTCGGCGGAGCGTTTGCCTCGCTTATGATAATGATTGTATTGTCTTTGGTGATCCTCTGGATAGCATCAAGGATATACAAGGGTCTGCTTTTCTTTACCGGAGAGAAGCTCAGCTTTAAGATGGTTATCGGAATTTTAAAAGGAAGCAAGCAATAAGGAATAATAATCGTTAAGTTTTACCCCTTGACAACATGGCTGTCAGGGGGTATCATTGTTTAAATGATTTAATTTAGGAGTTTCATTATGTTCCGTATAGATATAAATAACCCCGTGCATGTTCATTTCATCGGCATAGGCGGGATTTCAATGAGCGGCCTGGCTGTGCTGCTTGCAGGAAAAGGATTTACGATAAGCGGCTCCGACAGGAGCAAAAGCGAGATAACAAAGATGCTTGAGGAGAACGGCATCAGGGTGTTTATTGGGCAGGGTGCCGAAAATATAGATGACGGCATTGAGCTTGTGGTTTATACCGCGGCAATCCATCCTGACAATCCCGAGTATGCGGAGTGCGTAAGACGGGGTCTCCCGATGATGGACAGGGCAACGCTTTTAGGACAGCTCTGCGGTTTCTATAAGACCTCGATCGGTGTTGCCGGAACACACGGCAAGACCACGACCACATCAATGCTTTCCCTGATCCTCATGGAAGCGGATACCGACCCTACGATCTCGGTGGGCGGCATACTTCCCGCGATAGGCGGTAATCTTCGTATAGGCGGAGGGGATGATTTCCTTTTCGAAGCCTGTGAGTATACCAACAGCTTCCTTAAATTTAATCCCACAGATGAAATCATACTGAATATCGAAGCCGATCATCTTGATTTTTTCAAGGATATAAACGATATACGCCACTCATTTTCCGAATATGCGGATATTCCGGGCTCGCTCGGCCATATCGTAATTAACGGCGAGATCAAAAACAGTGCCGAAATAGTCAAGAATGCAAAGGCGAGAGTTATCACCTACGGTCCTTATAATGAGAAGGAAGGACATTTCCTTCTTCCCTATGACTATAATTTCGGCAACGTAAGCTATGACGAAAACGGTTATGCCACCTTCACGGTTTATGATTCAAAGATCGCTCCCGTGCTTAAGGACATAAAGCTTTCTGTTCCCGGTGCGCACAATGTTTCAAACGCCACGGCAGCCATTGCGCTCGCAAAGGCTCTCGATATACCCGATGATGCCATAAGACGGGGTCTTGAAGCCTGTACAGGTGCTGAGCGCCGTTTCCAGAAGAAGGGTGAGATCTGCGGCGTTACCATAATCGATGACTATGCACACCATCCCACCGAGATATCCGCGACACTTGCAACGGCGAAAAAACTCGGCAGGCCCATCTGGTGCGTATTCCAGCCGCACACCTATTCAAGGACAAAAGCACTCCGAAAGGAATTTGTCGAGGCTCTTTCTGCCGCCGACAAGGTTGTCCTGGCGCCTATATATGCCGCCAGAGAGACAGATGACGGAACCATAAGCTCGGACGATCTTTGCGAAGATCTCAGGGAAAGAGGCGTTGAAGCCTATGCTCCGGGCAATTTTGACGAGATCGAAAATTTTTTGTTGAAAAATTGTGTGAACCAAGATCTGTTGATAACTATGGGTGCCGGAGATGTTGTTAAAATAGGCGAGCACCTGCTGGGAAATTAAAATTGTACACTTTATCCACAGCCACCGTGGTTGGCGGGCTGTGGATTTTTTTGACCCGGAAAGCCCTTAAATATCGGGAATTTCTGCTTGTCAAGTCCCAAAATATCCAACTTATCCACAGATGTACTCTACTGTTGTAGAACTAAAAAATTGCTATTTTCTTTTTCTGAAAAACGTGATATACTAAGCCGGCAATGATAAAAAAGGAAGAATCGGAAGTATGTGCAGGATAGTATCAGATAACAATTTAAACGGTGTTACGATAGTACCGAACAGATTTATAGATGAATATATGGTGGACGCAGACGATAACCAGCTCAAGGTATATCTTTACCTTTTGCGCTTTCTTTATACGCCGGGGGTGGATATTGCCTTTGAGGCGATAGCCGAAGCACTGGATCTTACCAAGCAGAAGGTCAAGAAGGCGCTTAAGTACTGGGAAGGTCTTGGCATCCTGCATTACCGTGAGGATGCCGGCGGAAACATTGACAGGATATACATGGCTCCTCTTGACAGTGTCGGAGCCGATAAGCATACGGAAGACGAAAAGGAAGAGGAGAAGTCCGGAGAAAAGGCTGAAGAAAAAGCTGAGGAAAAGGCTGAAGTTGAGCCCGGTGAAAAGCCCGTAAAAGCAGATATCGAAGCCTTCAGGGCCGGTAAAAAGGTAGAAGTATATCTTCCCGAGGATTATACCAGGAAACAGCTGGACATTCTTTCTCTTGACGAGACCTTCAAGAAAATAACGGAAGAGATAGAGGAAAAATATTATTTCCCTTACCAGCTTGTACGCGAAGATATCGTGCTTCTTGCCGGAGTATATGAATCCATAGGCTTTTCCGAGAAGATGATTGACTATCTCTATTCCTACTGCCGTGAGCGCAAGAAAGAGAACATGTCAAACAAGGCTTTTACCAACTTCGTAAAAAAAGTGGCGGTAAGCTGGGCCGAAAAGGGCTTAAAAACACCCGAGGAACAGCAGGCATCCGAGCAGATGAGCGGAAAGCTTTACTATGAGATAATCAAGGTCCTCGGACTTCGCGGAAATCCCTTGCCAAAAGGCCAGAATGATGAGATCAATAAATGGATATATGAATACCAGCTGCCGGGTGATGTGATACTCACAGCATGCAACAGGGCCATAGATCTTGAAAAGGAAAAACCCTTCGGCTATACCAAAAAGAAGCTGACTGAGTGGCATGAGAAGGATGTTAAGAGCCTTGAGGATGTCGAAAAGCTTGATAAGAAGAATAAAGACAGCGCAGACAAGGAAAGAAAAGGGAAGAAACAGCCCTATAACAGCTTTACCGATTATGATTATAAAAAGATGAGCGATAAAGAAAACGAAGAACTGGTTGCCAGACTCATGAAGAAGAACGAGAATTCGGGTTCGGCCGCAAAGCTTGAGGAAAGGCTTGCAGGCAGCAAGACAAAGAAAGAGGCATGATATGCTCAGCAATTCACAATATAACGAAATTGAAAGAATATATGATGCCCGCAGAAAAGCTTCCAGGGATTTAAAGGATGCCAGGAGCAAGGAATTAAGGGAAAAATTTCCGTTTATTGCCGAAATCGAAGATAAGATAATAACCGAATCGATAAAGGCGGGCAGACTTGCGATCGCAGGCGATCTGTCGGCACTTAAGGAGCTTGAGCGGAATAACGGCCAGCTGATAGACAGCAAAAGGGAATACCTTGCAAAAAACGGTTATCCGGAGGATTATCTTGACGATGTATATGAATGTCCTAAATGCAAGGATACCGGCAAAATTGACGGAAAACACTGCGAATGCTTTTACAGGACTGTTATCGATCATTTTTATATGCCGGATGACAGACGTGAGCTTTTAATGAAGGAAAGCTTCCAGACCTTTGATGTTAATCTTTACAGCAGGGAGAAGGACGAGGACGATCCCGAATCAAAAAGCGATTACGATATCATGTCGGATTCGGTGAATGCCGCTCTTGATTTTGCGGAAGGCTTTGAACATAATTACCGCAATCTCCTGATCACAGGAGAATCGGGAACAGGAAAAACCTTCCTGGCGAACTGCATCGCAGGAGCACTGATAGAAAAAAATATCGGCGTGCTTTATATGCCCGCTTACGAGCTTTTCAGCCTGTTTTCAAAAGCGACCTTTTCAAGAAACGAAGAAGGAAGAGGAGCTGAAGAGGAAAAGGAGATTGTTTATTCGGCTGACTGCCTGATAATAGACGATCTCGGAACCGAACTTACCAATTCCTTTGTGACCACAGAGCTTTTTGCCTGCATGGAAAAAAGGGATCTGGCGAGAAAGTCAACGGTCATAACGACCAACCTGTCCTTCCCCGATATCGAAAGGAGATATTCGGACAGAATAAAATCGAGACTGGTCGGAAATTACCAGTACCTGATCATGCCCGGAAAAGATAACCGGGAAGAATGATAGTATATTGTTATCGGGAAGACTGATAAGATATAAATGTTTACGCAGCAAGGCTGCAGAAGGAGGATATATGTCCCAGGAGGATATGTTTACCGAATCCATTTCATATGGTTCACTCGGCATTATTGCCATGGAAAGCTGCAAGGGGCTTGGAAACAAGGTCGACAGCTATATCGCCAGCTGGAGAAAGAACAGAAAGAGTAAGTACAGCGACGAACCTGAATATCATAATTATCAGAGGGATTCTTATCTTATTGATATCAAATGCCCCCGTTTTGGAACAGGCGAGGCAAAATGCGTCATAAATGAATCGATAAGAGGCAAGGATATCTTCATACTTGTGGATGTCTGCAATTACAGTATGAAATATACGGTATGCGGACAGGAAAACCATTATTCTCCGGATGATCATTACCAGGATCTTAAAAGAGTTATCGCAGCAATAAGCGGTAAGGCAAGAAGAATGACGGTAATCATGCCTTTCCTTTATGAGAGCC
>DFFN01000032.1 GCA_002369525.1 Lachnoclostridium sp. UBA3775
GTCAGGGTAACATAATTTCCCTGCAAAAAAGAAAGCCTTGAATCATCATCCTTAAAATAAATCGTGTCCCTCATCCCCTCCGGATTCTGATCAATAAAACAAAAAATACATTTATTTCTGCATGAACGGTACTTATCCATCAGGGATTCCGCAAATTCAAGCCCGAGCTCTTCGTCCTCATCCTTTTCGATAATGAATTCCTTTGTCTCGCTTTTTTCCCCGTCATTGCGCTTTATAAGAAGACTGACGGTTTCGTCAGCCTCGTAAAAATGAAAATCCAGAACATCTTCTATTGTTTTGCGGTTGATTTCAAGCAGAATATCCCCCGGTTTAATGCCTGCAAGATCTGCGGGCGAGTCGATACAAACGTCGGTGATCAAATGTTCATGAGACTTATTCATAGTAATTCCTAACAGGCATCAAATGCCGATTTTATCAGTTCAATATTTTTTCCGTCGATGGCAAGCACATCAAAACGCATGTTTAAGCCCTCATATTCCGGATGCTTTCTCACAAAAAACATTGCCGTATTGATCAGCTTCTTCATTTTTGTTTTGGTAACGGCCTCTGCTGCCGTCCCGTAAAGCATGTTTTTTCTGTACTTGACCTCAATTATGGCAAGCTCATCGCCTTCAAGCGCCACAATATCTATTTCGCCCCCGCGCATATAAAAATTATGCTCGAGTATCTCATAGCCGCAGCTTTCAAGATAATGCAGGGCGGTCATTTCCATCTCGTTTCCGAGTTCGCGTTTATTCATATCAGCATCCCGTTTAAATAAAGTTACCTATAAAGCTTTTTCTGTGTATCGGGCAGGGGCCCAGTTCCTTTAAGGCTTTTATATGTTCGGCCGATCCGTAGCCCTTATTCTTTGCAAAACCGTAACCGGGATAGATTTTGTCAAATTCCTCCATCATCCTGTCCCTTGTTACCTTTGCGATTATTGACGCAGCCGCAATCGAGGCGCTTTTTGCATCTCCCTTTATTATGCTGCGCTGGTCAATTTTTATGTTTTCAAGCTTAAGAGCATCGATAAAAAGCTGATCCGGTTTTATTTTAAGGTCTTCTACAGACATTTCCATGGCCTTTTTTGTGGCTTCAAGAATATTGATTTCATCGATCACGTTATTATCCATTATTCCTATGGAATAAGCCATGGCTTTTTGGGTCAGAGCATCATAAAGTTCATCCCTTTTTGCCGCTGACAGCTGCTTGGAATCATTTATATACAGTATGTCGCAGGGTCTTGGCAGTATCACAGCACAGGTAACAACAGGTCCTGCAAGCGGGCCTCTTCCCACCTCGTCAAGACCGGCAATATATTGCTTTTCGGCATACATACGCTCGAAATGGTACATTTCATGCATTCTTTCAAGCTCTGCCAGATATGCTTTCTTTCTCTTCTCGGCCGACTGTACCAGCTTAACTACACCGCTTCGTGCATCAGAAGAATATTGTTCGATGAATGCTTTCAGGTCCTTGTCGGCGGTCAGTAAGAGCTTATTTTTAATTTCTGATATGCTGTCCAATTATATTTACTCCTGTCGATTATTCCTATATACCTTTTTTGTCATTGACATCACGCGCAGACAAAACTGATACTTAAAGAATACTCATGGCTTCTCAAGGCTAAGCCTTCCGAGTTTAACTGCCCTGAATTCATTGATCACTATGCCTGCTGCCCGCTCGATATCAGGCTCGGCACCCTTAAGAAGACAGCCACGCTTGACTGCAATCCTTTTCAAGTCTTCAAAAACATCCCAGCTAAGTTCGGTATCGTAGGTTTTTTCAAGCGCATCGGGATAAAGAGCGTTGATATACCTCATCAGGTCGTAGCACATTTCGGAATTTATAAGTATGTTATCGTTTATCGAGCCGATGAAAGCAAGCTTTTTTCCTGTTTCAACATCATCAAATTTGGGCCAGAGTATTCCGGGGGTATCCAAAAGCTCTATCATATTATCGATTCTTATCCACTGCTTACCCTTTGTGACGCCTGGTTTGTTTCCTGTAAGAGTTACTGCTTTTCCTACAAAGGTATTGATAAAGGTTGATTTTCCTACATTGGGGATTCCGCATATCATTGCCCTTACGGGTCTGTTTTTAATGCCTTTCTTGCGGTCGCGCTCAATTTTGGCAGCGCAGGCAGTAAGAACAGTTTCCTTGATTTTACCATTGCTTTTATTGTTTTTTGAATTGACCTTTACTACATAATAACCCTTTGAAGCGAAGTATTTTTCCCACTGTTCCGTAATTTTGGGATCAGCCATATCACTCTTGTTAAGAAGCATGATACGTGCTTTTCCGTTTGACATTTTCTCTATGTCGGGATTTTTACTTGACAAAGGGATCCTTGCATCGACAAGCTCAATTACCGCATCGATGAGCTTAAGGCTCTCCGTCATCTCTCTTTTTGCCTTGGACATGTGTCCCGGGTACCACTGATACTGCATATTCACCACCGATTATTTTGTCTGTTCTTCTGTTTTCTTTATTTTCATGGAATTCACAAAACCGAATTTATTGGTCCTTATCCATGCTTTTCCTATTATATTTTTTCTTTTTACGGTACCGAAACCGGCAAAACGGCTGTCCTCGGAATCATTCCGGTTATCGGCAAGTACAAAATATTCATTTTCGCCCAGCTTAACAGGGTCTGCGGCAATGCCTCCAAGCAAAGTTTCGACATCTCCCGCCTCGTCCTTAATGACCTTTCCGTTTATATATATCATGCCTTCCTTGATCTGTATCGTTTCTCCCGGAAGTCCGTAAATCCTTTTAATGTCGAAAATGGAATGATCGACATCGCCCTTTTCATAAACAATCACGTCAAAACGTCTCGGATCGTGCAGACGATAACTCAGAGTATTAATAAGTATATGATCGTCCTTACTCAAAACCGGCTCCATCGAATTGTTGTTCACCTTTGTTTTTTCAATAAGTACAGAACATATAAGAGTTGCAAAAAATATTGTTACCGGTATCGAAACGATCCAAAACAAAAGCTTCACAAATATCTTCCGTCTTTTCTCTTTTTTCTCTCTGTGATGAAAATCGTAGCGGTCTTCATCATAGCCCTGAAACTTAACATCCATAAAACACCATTCATAATAAGCTTTGATATGTTTATTATACAACATCAAAGGTTTGTTGACAAGAAAAAAACAGCCACTCTTTTCGAGTGGCTGCACATTTCATGACGTTTAAATTATCTGATCTGCTCTTTAACACGTGCAGACTTACCGGTTCTCTTGCGAAGGTAGAACAGCTTAGAACGGCGAACCTTACCGAATCTTACAACTTCAATCTTCTCTACCATGGGAGAATGAAGGGGCCAGGTCTTTTCAACACCGCAGCCATAGGAGTTTTTACGTACTGTAAAGGTCTCCTGAACGCCGCCGTTCTGTCTCTTGATAACGATTCCCTCGAAGATCTGAATTCTCTCTCTGTTACCTTCCTTTACCTTTCCATGAACCTTAACGGTATCACCTACGTTGAAGGAAGCAACTTCGCTCTTAAGCTGGTCATCTTCAAGTTTCTTAATGTAATCCATTGTGCGGACCTCCTTATAATAATTATTTCGATGTTCATACTGCAATGCACAGAGGACCACCGCGTCTCACAAAACAAGAGTATATCATACTGTTTTTAAAATTGCAAGTACTTTTTTAATCGTTTTCCTTTTTACTGTTAAGCACCCTGAGGAAGCACATAGCTAGTAATGACAGAATCATCAAGAGCTTTGTTTCATCTATCATAGAATCATCTCCTGTCGGAACCACCGGCGGATCATCCTTTTTGCCGTTTTTATCAGATGTTTCCTCAACAGGATTCTCTACTATGTCAAGTGTGTACTCCTGATCATTTCCGACTTTGATGGTTGCTGTATCACCACCGTTTACTACTTTTCCGGGGCCCTTATTCGAAAGTACTGCACTTTCAAGAACTTTTACTTTAACAGTTACGCTGCCCTCTGCTCCGGCAGGAACATCTTTAAGTATCCAGGTTACGGTTCCATTCTCTTCAGTTCCGTCGTTGTCGGCAGAGACAAATAAAACATTTGCATCAAGCTTATCCTTGATTATGATATCGGCAGCTTCATTTTTATAGTTCCTGTATGAAATCTCATATGATATTTCATCACCGACTTTTACAGTGCCAAGTATTCCGTTGCCTTTATATGGACTTGTTTCCTGTTTGACAGGCTTCTCGGGAACAGGGTTTTCTACAACATCAAGGCTGTATTCCTGATCGTTACCGACCTGTACTGTTGCGGTCTCTCCGCCATTAACTACCTTTCCTTCTCCGCCCTTTGACTTAAGTGCAGTTTCAAGGACTTTTACTTTAAGCGTTACTTTGCCTTCTGTTCCGGCGGTGACATCGTCAAGTGTCCAGGTAACAATTCCGGTTTCTTCCGAATACTCGCCATCATCACTTGCAGAAATGAATTCAACATTAGCATCAAGTTTATCCTTGATGATTACTACAGCTGCTTCATTCTTGTAGTTCTTGTAGGTAATTTCGTAAGTAATAACATCGCCAACTTTAACAGCGCCAAGTTCTCCGGTACCTTCGTAAGGACTTACTTCCTGCTTGCCGGGTTTTTCGGGAACAGGGTTTTCTACAACATCAAGGCTGTATTCCTGATCGTTACCGACCTGTACTGTTGCGGTCTCTCCGCCATTAACTACCTTTCCTTCTCCGCCCTTCGACTCAAGTGCGGTTTCAAGGACTTTAACCGTTAACATAACGGAGCCTTCAGTTCCGGAAGGAACATTTTTAACTGTCCATGTGACAGTTCCGTCTGCGCAAGATCCGCCATCACTTGCCGAAACGAATTCAACGTTTTCATCAAGTTTATCTTTTATGATGATATCAGCTGAATCTTTCTTATAGTTTTTATATATGATTTCATAAACGATCTCGTCGCCAACTTTAACAGCACCAAGTACTCTCGTTCCTTCATAAGGAGTAGCCTCTTGTTTAATGGGATCTTCGGGAACGGGATTCTCTACAACATCAAGGCTGTATTCCTTATCGTTTCCAACCTGAACTGTTGCAGTCTCTCCACCGTTTACTACTTTGCCTTCACCGCCCTTTGATTCAA
>DFFN01000177.1 GCA_002369525.1 Lachnoclostridium sp. UBA3775
CTTTTGCTTCCGTCCTCTGTTTCGATCAGCCTGTCCTGGAACTCTCCGCTCGAAGGATTGCTGGTCTTTACCAGGACAAAAATGCCCTTGTTTTCAGCCTTGCACACATCGACAAAGGGTTTGATCCCGTCGGTTCCGAGATACGGGTTTACGGTTGCAAAATCCTCATCAAAGCCGGTGCAGAGCTTGCTTCCGACCATTACCTTGCCGAGATGACCCTGAGCGTAGGCTGCCGATGTCGAACCGATGTCGCCTCTTTTTACGTCGCCGATAATGACAAGCCCTTTTTCTTTGCAGTAATCAACCGTATTTTTAAAAGCCATCATTCCCGGCACTCCGAAAGCCTCATACATTGCGATCTGGGGTTTAACTGCGGGAATTAGGTCGTAGGTTGCGTCAACTATCGCTTTATTGAACTCCCATATTGCCTCTGCCGCGCCCTCTAAGGTCTCGCCGTACATTGAAAAGGCCTTTTTCATTATATGCTCCGGTATCATCGCCATTGTGGGATCGAGGCCCACAACAACGGGTGCGTTTTTCTTTTTTATCTCACTTACAAGTTTGTTTATCATTTAATCTTACCATGCCTTGTTGTTTATTATGCAAACGGGAAAACCTGTTTTCCCGCAAGTAAGGTGTATTTAACCTCACCGAACACTCTTCTGCCTGCGAAGGGTGTGTTTTTCCCTTTTGAATAAAAATTATTGAAGTTTATCATGTAATCATGATTAAGGTCGGCGATGAAAATATCGGCAACACTGCCGTTTTCAAGGCTTCCGCGGTCAAGCCCGAGTATTTTGGAGGGATTCAGGCTCATTTTCTCAAGCAGCTGCAATAGCGACATTCTTCTTGTCTTTACAAGTGTTGTAAAGCTCACCGCAAACGAAGTCTCAAGTCCCACGATTCCGAAGGGTGAATTATTGAAACCCCTGCTTTTCTCTTCGAGGGTATGCGGAGCATGATCAGTCGAAATGACGTCCATCGTTCCGTCCGCAAGTCCTTTTACCAGCGCCATGACATCCTGCCTGCTTCTAAGCGGAGGATTCATTTTATACATGGCATCATCGCCCGGTATCTCGTCCTCGGTAAGCGCGAAGTGGTGAGGACATACCTCTGCCGTGACCTTATAACCAAGTTTTTTAGCCATTCTGACAAGCTCAACGCTTGCTTCCGTCGAGCAATGACAGAGATGCAGCTTTGCTCCGGTTTCGCCTGCAAGCATTATGTCTCTTGCGGCAATTATATCCTCAACGGCATTGCTGATTCCTTTAAGTCCAAGCTCTTCAGCCTTCTTTCCTGCATTCATCACACCGCCGTCGACAAGGTTCTTGTCCTCGCAGTGATCCATGATCAGCATATTGTTCTTTGCTGCCCGTTTGAACGCCTCCCTGCAGAGCCTGACATCCATTACGGATTTGCCGTCCTCGGATATCGCTATCGCACCGGCATTTTTCATTCCGTAGATATCGGCGATTTCCGTGCCTTCCTGGCCTCTTGTTATCGCACCGACAGGAAGCACATTGGTAAAGCCTGCCGCCTGAGCTTTTTCATATTCATATTTGATCATCTGGGCATTGTCTATCGGCGGATTTGTGTTTGGCATCGGACACACGCAGGTGTAGCCGCCGGCCGCAGCCGCCTTGGAACCGCTTATGATATCTTCCTTTTCGGTCTGCCCGGGATCCCGGAAATGCACATGCATGTCAATAAGACCGGGCATCACATGAAGGCCTGTGGCATCAATCACCTCATATTCGGCCTTTCCGCCGGATGTGTTCAGTTTTTCAAATGCTTCTACCTCATGTTCTCCAAGATCATTGTCAACGATCAGTCCGTCACGTATCAATATGTTCCGTGATTCGTATATTCCTGATTTCGGGTCGGCCATGATGCCGTTTTTTATTATCAGCTGCATGCTATTTTCCTTCCTGTTTACGTCATAAAACACACGCAAGTTCTCAAAAGAATATTTTACCCGAGATTTTCGTCTTTGTCAATAAAATACGCTTGACATTTTGGCTTTTAAAGAGTATTATCTTTGATGTATCAAAATATTATACGTTTGCTAGGGGCGCCGCATGCGGCTGAGAGGAAATTTTCCGACCCTCATTACTTGATCCGGTTAATACCGGCGTAAGGAAGCACTACTTCTTTCAAGTAATCTCCGGCAAATGCAAGGAGGTTTTTTTATGTTTAATTTCTTATCGCTTAAGCTCGGTTTTTCATTTACCGAGCCCAATCCCGATTCAGGCGATTACTTTACCTTTACCAAAGAAGGCAAAATCGCCATGATCATCATTTCTGTGCTGCTTGTGCTGATTCCTGTGCTTGTCTACAATTTCTGCTTTAAGAAAAAGAATGACGAGTCCGTTTCGGAAAACGACGCAAAGCAGGGGAATAAATCCGCCGCAAAAAGAAAAGCCATGCTTAGCACCAAAGAGCTGGTAGTCAGTGCCGTATGCATAGCTCTGGCTTATGTATGTTCTTCCATCAAGTTTTTTGAAATGCCCTACGGCGGATCGATCACATTGTTTTCAATGTTTTTTATGACCTTTATCGGCTACTGCTTCGGTCTTCGTACCGGAGTGCTCTGCGGACTTGCCTACGGAGTGTTCCAGCTGATCCAGGACCCCTGGCTTCTGTCTCCGTTACAGATTTGCTTTGATTATCTTTTTGCCTTTGCTGCTCTCGGCCTGTCCGGAATTTTCAGGAATTTAAAGACCAAAGACAAGCAGACCGGCGAAAAAAGGCTGACAAAATACGGGCTGATTTTCGGCTATGCTTTTGCTGCCTTTGCAAGAGGTATTTCCCACGTGATCGGCGGCTACCTTTTCTGGATGGATTCAATGCCCGAAAAATTTCCGAAGTCACTTTCGTTCATTTATCCCTTTGTATATAATTTCAGCTTCATAGGAGCCGAAATGATCATGACCGTAATCGTTCTGATGATCCCCGGTGTTGCAAAGGTTTTCATCAGATTAAGACGCGAAGCCAACAGCTGAGCGATCAGTCAAAAACCAGATTGTAAGGTTTAGTTTCGGCAATGATAAGTACGGTGCCTGTATCAAATGCGATACGGGCACTGTTTTCTTTTATCCTGTTGCTTGCGCCGAGCGTTATGTCGGGCGGAAGCTCTTTCTTTTCAAGCTCGTATTCAAAGCCCGAAAGCGAAAGCCCGCAGGTGGTTTCGCCCATCGAAAAGACCGAAAACCTTTTGCCTTTCGAATCCTTTATCGTAAGGCCTGCCGCATGTGATTTCTCGGACTTTCCGGCTTTCAAAACGGTATATGAATATCTTCCGTCAAAAAGCACGGCACGTACCTGTCTGCCGCTTCTGCTCCTTTGTTTTGCGATAAACGACAGCAAGGCAAGGTTTCCGAGCCTGTGGTCGGGTCTGTCGCCTCCGGCGCAGCCGTAAAGAAAGATTTCCTCACATCCTTCTTTTAATGCCTCTTTTACCGCAAGCTCAACATCGCTTGCGTCTTTTTTAACCGGATATTTTTTTACGGTCATTTCACGCCCGCAGACTATATTTACCTCGTTATCTATAAGTTCCGGGATAGTTCCGGCTTCAAGCAGTCCCGAATCCTTAAGCGAATCAAAATCTCCGAGAAGAAAAAGTCTGCCGTTCTTTACATGCTCCAGATATTTAAGTCCTTCGTCACAGAAATATATATGATCGGACTCACTGCTTTTTATATTGTCCGCCACTCCTTCTGCGGCGCCGAAAATAATGGCCTTTTTAGCTCCTTTTTCCTCTTTGGGCATATCTTCCCTGCCGCTTTCCGGGAAATCATAGTTTTTCAGCATAAACTGTATCGATTTCATACCGCGGAATTCATTTATTTCCGGGTTATATATCACATTTATCCTGCAGTCCGTGGCATTTCCCCTGAAAGCATCCGAAAGCCTGTCGCGTCCGAAGCTTTTTTCAAAGCACTCAAGAAAATCGTCGCTTTCACCAAACATTGTAAGACAGAAAGGATTTCCGAGGCTGTCATTTGCTTCTGCTTTTATGAAGCTTCCTTCTTTTCCGAAACGCACCAGTCTCCTGATCTCAACGCTTTTTTCGGCAAAAACGGGTTTTTCGTTGCCGTTTCCGAAGGGTTCAAGCAGTGAAAGCTCCTCAAGCAGCTCAAGTGAAAAGGTTGTCGGCGGCTTGCTTATGTCGATCATGACCTTTTTGGGCTTGTTTGCAAGATCCTCCTTACAGTTATCGTTAAGTTTATTACGCAATGCCTCAAGGTTCTGCCTTGCAATGGAAAGCCCGGCAGCCATAGGATGTCCGCCGAATTTAAGTATCAGGTCTCCCGCCTCGCAAAGCCCTTCGAACATGTTATAGTCCTCGGTGCTTCTTCCCGAAGCCTTTAACACTTCCTCGGTCACGGAGCTGTCGGTAAAAACAATGGAAGGTCTGTTGAACTCCTCCCTTATTCTTCCGGCGACGATCCCGGCAAGGCTTTCATGACAGTCCGGGATATATACACAGAGTATGCTGTCGTTTATCAGCCCGCTTTCCGTTATCTTCTCCTTTGCCTTTTCCACGGCCTTAAGCGTCATATCCTTACGTACTTCATTGAGCTCCTTAAGCTTTTCCGCAAGCAAAACCGCCTCGGTTCTTTGTGTCGATCTTAAAAGCTCAACACCCGTAACGGCGCTTTCAAGTCTTCCGGTGGCATTAAGGCACGGACCGAGGACAAAGCCCAGCGAGTAAGAACTCAGCTTCTTTTGCTGCATTCCCGTTACCTCAAGCAGCGCTCTGAGTCCCGTGTTTTCTGTGTTTTCAAGGCATTTAAGGCCTTCCTTTACAATGTACCTGTTTTCTCCCACCAGCTTCATTACGTCGCATACCGTTGCCAGTGCGAGAACATCCATATGCTTTGCGATGAAGGGACCGAAATCATATTCTTCGAAAAGCACCTCGCAGAGCTTGGCTGCAACCACGGCGCCGCAAAGCTCCTTGAAAGGATATTCACAGTCCTTCTGCTTGGGATTTATCAGCGCGTCGGCCGGCGGAAGCACCTCGGGTATGTCATGATGGTCGGTCACCACAACCGTAATGCCTTTGCTTTTTGCATATGCGATCTGGTCTACGGCGGATATGCCGTTATCGCAGGTGACGATCATATCACAGCCCTGTGACAGTGCATCGTCGATTATTCCCATGCTGATACCGTAGCCGTCGGTAATCCTGTCCGGAATGCGGTAGGTCACATATGCGCCGAGCTCTTCAAAGGCCGTCATCAGAAGATAGGTCGAGCTTACGCCGTCAACGTCATAGTCGCCCACTATCATTATATGCTCGCCGTTATCTATGGCTTTTTTAATGAGAGCCACGGCCCTAAACATATCCTTTAAAAGCCTTGGTGAGTTAAGGTCGGCACTTGTGGGATGCAGAAAGCTTTTAATTTCCTCCGTATCCTCAAAGCCTTTATTCACAAGTATTTTCGCCAATACGGGACTGACCCCAAGGCTTTCGGAAATAGCCTTGAGGTCAGCTTTTTTGTTTTTAATTACCCATTTTTCTTTCATTGATCCTGTTTTTTGCTGTGCTTCTTAAAGAAGAGCCAGAGTGATCCTGTAATGCAAACCGATGAATATGTTCCACAGATAAGACCTACCATCAAAGGAATAGCGAATGCCCTTATGGAGTCAACACCGAGGAAGATGATCATCAAGATTGAAAACATAGTTGTAAGTGAAGTATTGATGCTTCGTGACAGTGTTTCTGAAATCGAGCGGTTGACTATATCGTCAATGCTCTCCTTCTTCGATCTTGAAGCCATGTTCTCTCTGATTCGGTCAAAGATAACGATGGTCGCATTGATCGAGTAACCTACTATCGTAAGCATAACAGCGATGAAAGCATTGTCAACGGTTACACGGAATACCGCATATACCATCAGGACAACAAGCACATCATGCAAAAGAGCAAGTACCGCAGAACCTGCAAACGAGAGATTCCTGAATCTGATCCAGATGTAAAGCAGCATACAGATACCGGCGATGATGACTGCCATGATCGCATCGGACTTCATTTCGTCTGAAACCGTTGCGCTGATAGAGTCAACCTGTATCTTGTCCGGCTTCGCATTAAACTTCTCTTCAAGCACTTTCTTGAGCTTGTTGATGGTTGAATCGGAAAGGTCTGCCGCAGATGAGCTTGCCTTGCCGTCATTCGAGGTCTGTCCCTCTTCTATCATCTTGTCTGTCTTGATGATTACCGCATTTTCTCCTTCAACCTGTACAACCTGAGGAGTCGAGCCGAGTACATCCGCGGTCGCTTCCTCGATTTCCTTGTTTGTAGGAGGAGTTTCATCGAAATATACCTCAACTGCGGTACCGCCGATGAAGTCAAGACCGTAGTTAAGAATATAATCATGCTTGCTCTTATTCATTATCATGCCGACAAAGCCGATAACGATAAGGCAGAGTGAGAAAAGAGCATACTTGATACTGTGCTTTGTAAAGTTTATAACCTTTGTTTCCTTGGCAACGCCGTAGAACTTTTCCTTGTCGAAGCCGAGGTTGTAGAAGCAGGTCATAAGGAACCTTGTAACCAGAAGGCTCGAGATCATTGATAAAACGATACCGATACCGAGTGTGATTGCAAAGCTTCTTACCGTTCCCGAGCCTCTGAGGTAAAGAACGATAGCTGCGATAAGGGTTGTGATGTTACCGTCGACGATAGCCGAGGTAGCCTTTTCAAAGCCTATCTTTATTGAAGAACGTACAGTCTTGCCTGCACGAAGCTCTTCTCTTATACGTGAATAGATGATTACGTTGCCGTCAACTGCCATACCTACCGACAGGATGATACCTGCGATACCGGGAAGTGTCAGCGAAATACTGTCAAATACAATGAAGACAAGAGCCATCATTTCCATGTAGAAAATAAGCGCAAGTGTCGAGCACAGACCGGGCATTCTGTACATTACCATCATGAATACCATAACCAGTATGATACCGATGAGACCTGCAAGAAGTATAGTCTGAAGAGCATTGGTACCGAGCTGTGCACCTACGATTGAATACTGCAGCTGGTTAAGCTCAAGAGGAAGCGCACCTATTGTAATAGTGTTTGCAAGACTCTTAACTTCATTTAACGTGAAATCACCGTTTATAACAGCCGTTGAAGAATTGATGGGTGCTTCACAACGGGGTGCGGATATTACATCCTTATCGTATACGATCGCAAGGATTCCCTTGGTTCCGTATGCCGAACTGTAATACTTTGAAACATTTGTTGTCGCTGTCAGGAATTTGCTGGGACCTGCATCCTTAAGTGTCAGCTGAACAAAATACTGTGTTCCCGCCTTACCGTTTTTGATGTCGCCCTGGGAATACTGAGCCTCAGCCTTTGCGATGTCGGCACCGTCAAGAACAAGTGAATTCTTGTCGGCAACTATCTCCTCGATGGGACGTGCAAGTTCATAATCCCTGCCGTTTTCCATGAGCTTGATATTGTCAACTCCGTCAAGGCTCTGGCCATAGATAAAATAGACATTTCCGGCATTTCCGAGATCTGCCAGGATTTCCTCGGCATTTGTTACACCGGGAATTTCGCAGATGATACGGTTTCTGCCCTGCTTATATACTGTGGCCTCGGTACTGTAATTCTCAACACGGCGCTGCATTCTGTAAATCGTCATGTCAAGTTTATCAGTATCCGGATCATTGACCACGGTTTCATAGGTGATGCTCAGACCGCCCGAAAGATCGAGACCGAGTCCGATGTCATCAATGCCCCTCGCTTTGTCACTATCATATCCGAGAACCAGATATAATCCGATCAAGCCTACCACAACCAACACAAGAAGAAATTGCAGTACGCCTTTTTTAGTGTTTTTCATCTTTTCCTCCGTAATAAGAAATATTCTTATTTAAACAGTGCATTTAAGCACAATCGGATAGATTATAACACAATCTTTCGAAATATTAAAGTGTTTTTTCTGTGTCGGGGTCTCTTTTTTTCAAAACATCATGGATAGTTGTGCTTCTGATTGCCAAACCGAGCTCTTTTCTACCGAAAACATCGATGCAGAGCTTCTGAAGACTGTTAATGAAGGGAAGTTCCTCCGGGTTTTTATCCCTGTTTTCGATGCAGTCGCGGATATAATCGATCACATTACCCTTTCTGATGGCATAATCGAGTTTGTCCGTAAAGCCGAGAATGCGGTACTGGCTTGCGCTGAAACCGTATCCCTTCATCATTTTGGATATACGTCTCTTGTTTCTGATCATGTCCTCATGAACGAACTGCACCAGTATGCATCTTGATTTTATTGATTTATAACGGTCCAGAAATCTGCTGATGCTGTCTTCGTTAAAGGGAATGAGAACCACTACCCTGTCGGCAGTCCCGAGAACTCTGGGAGTGGTAAAAGATTCTTCTTTGGCTGTGGCTATAATGATATGATCTGAAATTTTCTGAGCTTCTTCCTTGTATTCATACATTTTGTCATAAAAATTCAGATCAAAAACTATTTTGCTCCCGTCATTATACTGAGGGATGTAATAAAGATGTCTGCAGACGATCTCAACCATATTCTTGGATCTGGCGGATCTTAGATACTTTGACTGGACATACGGGACGATCGTGCCTCCCGCTCCTTTGGAGCATACCCACGCTCCTTCTTCTTTCAGCCGTTCGGAATAGGTATTGCCGAGCATCATATCGCCCAGCAGCTTATCACCCATGCTGTTTTCGTAAATTGTCACCTTCCTTTTATAGGAAAGCGTTGCAATCGACGCGAGCAGGGTTGTAAACACCCTGCTGTTGTCTTGGTCCTCCTGGTTCCATACTGAGATAATCATATGATTATTCCTCCTTAAATAAATATTTTTTATAGTTTATCCCAGCAATTTTTTTACAAGTTATTATAGCACGAAAAAAAGTCTGCCGAAAATCGACAGACTGCATGAATATACTTGGTTTTCATATGCTGATTTAAACTACAAAATACGGAGAATAATGATATTTATCACTCAACAAATGATGTAACTTGACTTAAGTAGCCGTTGGAATACCTTTTGTCTTCTGTCACATCCTTGTCAAACCATTCGGGAAGAACAAATGCTTCGGCCTGAGCAACGCTCTTAAACTCAACTTCTGCAAAGACAAGCCCCTTAAGATTACCGTCGAACACGTCGAGCTCGGCTGTAAGGCCGTCATATAACGGAATAAGGTAGCGTCGTTTTTTTATAACATTACCGTCACACTTTTCAAGCAGATGGTAAAATCCCTCTTTGTTTAAAGGAAACTCCTCTTCTATATTTACTATGGTTTTGCTTCCGGATTCCCGGGTTTTCTGTTTATAGGTAAGTATGTAATCATTGTTCCATCTCCTTACCCTCACAACCGGGCCCCTGAGAAGATAGCCCTGCTCGATGTCCGCATATTCGTACGATCCGAGCCCGTCGGGCATTCTTTTTACGGTAAATTTCTTTTCAATCTCCATTGTCCGTTTCCTCTAAATTTCTTTTAAGCAAAGCCCTGTATCTTTCAACGCTTTCTTTGGGGCCTGCAAGCTTTATGCTTCCCGAAACGCCCATAATCCAGCCGAAAAGAAGCTCGCTTTCCTCCACGTCAACAAAACACACATAATTGCCGTTCTTTTCTCTCACCTGCGGTATCATCACCGCTTCCGCACCGAAATGGTCGATAAGGATGCCTATTTTCTTTTCAGGCACTTCAAATTTAAGTCTGACCTCGGGTCCCGAGTACATTCCGGTAAGTTTTGCCGAATAAAGGGCCGGGTTTTTAAGCTCCTTTGAGTATATCAGGCGGTTTACAGGCTTATCGCTTATTTTTACACCGCTCATTTTATCGACTCTGTAATGCTTTGGTTTTTGCGCATCCGCCTCAAGCGCGATCATATAGTAATTGCCGTCGTAGAGCTCCAGAAAACAGGGACTTATGTCCTTTTTGTCACCGTTTTCCCTTTTAACCAGCTTTTTTTCATGGTTCCACTCAAGATATTCAAAGTCTATGCACAGGCCTTCCTTTCTTGCCTTGCTTATCAGCCCGATGTTTTCGATGACAGCCGTATTTTCGGTCTTTGCGCGGTCTTCTATGTAGACTTCTCTTGCGAGGCTCACCGCCTCAAATCTGCTTGTGAGGCTTTCAATCTTTTTAACCAGATCCTCCGCCTGCTTTTTTGTTATCAGCTTTGAGGCCGCTATCGAATCTGCAAGAAGCTTAAGCTCCGCCAATGAAAAGAGCCTTTTACCGATATAGTAAAAGGTCTCGTTTCTCAGAATCTTTTTCTCAATCCCGAGACCGCATTCGTTTAACAGGCTTATGTCCCTGTAAATGCTTCTGCGCTCGGTGATTATTTCCTTTTCCTCAAGCTTTTTAAGGATTTCTGGCATCGTAAGTCCATGCTCTTTGTCAGTGTTCTCATAGAGCACTTCAAGCAGATATATAAGTTTTGCTTTATTATTTTGCGATGCTTTCACTGCTTGCGTTCTTAAATATCGAACTCTTTGTATCCTTGTAACCGAGGTACAGAAGAACCGCACACACGATAACGCATACAAGAGATATGATAAATCCTTTCCAGTTTTTATTTACAAAACATCTGTAGGCCGAAAAACCTCCT
>DFFN01000202.1 GCA_002369525.1 Lachnoclostridium sp. UBA3775
GATCCATGAACTGTGAAAGCTGTGAGCTTCCGAAGAATTCCTTGATCGCTGCGGTTACGGGCTTGATGTTGATCAGGCTCGATGCTGTAACCGTTGTGGGATCGAGGGTGGTCATTCTCTCACGTACAACTCTTTCCATTCTGGACATACCGATACGGTACTGGTTCTGCAGAAGCTCTCCTACGGCACGGATACGACGGTTGCCGAGGTGATCGATGTCATCCTTGTTGCCGATGCCGTATTCAAGATGCATGTTATAGTTAATGGAAGCAAAAATATCTTCCTTTGTTATATGCTTGGGGATCAGTTCATTGATGTTGCTTCTGATGATCTCATTGAGATCGTCTCCTTCACCGAGCTCATCAATGATCTTCTTAAGTGCGGGATAGTAAACAAGCTCGGTAACGCCAAGCTCCTCAAGCTCACCGGGTTCAAAATCTATGAAGCCCTTAATATCTACCATCATGTTGGAGAGAACCTTGATGTTTCTTTCCTCTCCCTGAACATAGATAAAGGGAACCGCTGCGTTCTGGATGCGGTCCGCAAGCTCTTCGGTAATCTCCGTTCCGGCTTCGGCTATGATCTCGCCGGTAGCTTCGCTGATGGCATCCTCGGCAAGAATAAAGCCCGTTACCCTGTTTTTCAACAGCAGCTTTTTGTTGTATTTATAACGGCCGACCTTTGCAAGATCGTAACGTCTTACATCAAAGAACATGCCGTTGATAAGGTTCTCCGCATTTTCCTCGGAAAGAGGCTCGCCCGGACGAAGCTTTTTGTAGAGCTCAAGAAGACCGTCGCGGGAATTCTCCGAAGGATCCTTTTCAAATGTAGCCTCCAGCTTGGGCTCATCGCCGAAAAGGTCACGGATTTCCTGATTTGTGCCCACGCCAAGAGCACGCACCAGTACTGTTACCGGCACTTTTCTGTTTCTGTCTACACGAACATAGAAAACGTCATTGGGATCTGTCTCATACTCAAGCCATGCACCGCGGTTAGGTATAACGGTACATGAGAAAAGGAGCTTGCCCATCTTATCATGATCGATTCCGTAGTAAATTCCGGGGGAACGAACGAGCTGACTGACGATAACACGCTCTGCACCGTTGATAACAAAGGTACCTGTAGCGGTCATAAGGGGAAGGTCGCCCATAAAAATCTCATGCTCACTGATTTCGCCTGTCTCCTTGTTATGAAGACGGACGGTGGTATGCATGGGCGCTGCATATGTTGCATCACGCTCTTTGCATTCTTCTATGGTATACTTCGGATCCCTGAGCTCGTAATCGATAAATTCGAGACTGAGATGGTCGCTGAAATCCGTTATCGGTGAAATGTCCTTAAATACCTCGTAAAGCCCCTTTGTAAGGAACCACTTATAGGAATCCTTCTGTACCTCAATCAGATTGGGCATCTCAAGAATTTCCTTCTGGTTGGAAAAGCTTACGCGGACATTCTTTCCGATCTTCACCGGATGAATCCTATTCTTATCCATTGACGTTTTTCTCTCCTTGCTTTTAACTTCATGCTACCTGAAAAAGGGCATAATTACCCCTTTTACACAATAGCGCATTTTTCATATTACCACTTTCGATTTTTTTTGTCAAGAATTATTTTTATTTTCGCAAGGCCCGCGGCAAAAAAAGCGCAAAATGTCCCCGACCGGAAATATCCCGGCCGGGGACGGAAAACGCCGACTTATCAAATTACGGTCACAGGCCCAATTTCTTTTTTGCGTTCTGATGCCGCAATCAGATTGACTTGTCTTATGCCTCCGTAAGTCACGAACCTGTTTTCCGGAAGAACTTCCTTCCCTCTCCTCGATCATCCTGAACAGCGCCGGATTTCCGTACTCACTGTTCTCATAATTATATAGCAAAAAAACCGCAAACCCTTTGTATATAAGGGTTTACGGACCTTTTAAATGTCATAAATTCGTAAATTGAATTACTTAAGAGTAAGCTTTGCCGTTATTAGTCAACGGAATGTCCGATATTACCAGTGGGAAACTTGCTGAAAAATTAAAGAATGAAGGTATTGAAATTGGAAGCGAAAATGGGTTTGCCATTGTCGGTATCGGGCTGAATGATTATCTCAACAGTATTGAAATAGAAATAAGATGTGAAGAAACGGAGGACAGGATCAAAGAAATAATAATTGACGGAAGGTATTCGATCATTGTGTCAGGTGATGGTGTAATGCGCAGAAATATAGTATGACCCGGGCTCCTTAACGGACCCGGGTCATGTTTTAATGCCTTATTGATTAATCAAGCTCTGAAACGGTTTTTATTAATCTTCCTTTTTCCTGAGGCTCAGCATTATTCCGGCTACTGATATCAGCATCATAGCGAACATAAGAACCAGATGGAAATTGTCTGCTGTTGCAGGAGAATTGTTTTTCTCTGTTTCGGCAGATTTTTCTTCGTTATTTGCGGAAACATCCTCCCATTTTGCAAATAATTTGGTTCCTGACCATTTCACCGTATCGCTTTCGAAGTTCCATGCCTCTGTATAATCCTCGTCTGTATACCAGCCGCTGAATGAATATCCTTCCTTTTTGGGATCGGCAGGCTTTGTAATTTTCGAATTGTAGGTAAGGTCGGCAACAGCTGCGACATCAGATCCGCCCATGCTGTCAAAAACAACTGTTCCGTAGACGATAGGTCCGAATTCAACATCTCCGACCTCGGTCTCACCGGCAAATACCTTTGTGACAATATACTTGCCTTCATCTTCGGGAGCAAATGTATATGAATCTCCTGTAATTCCCTCTATCTCTGTAAGGCTGTCCTGATAAGTGCCCTCTTCGTTAAGGGTCTTTTCGTTACGATACCATTTATAGGTATAGTCGCTTTTCTCAGGTTCTGGATAAACAGTCATTTTTGCACCTACAAGATCGCCTTCGGCATCAGTTGAAATGCTTTCAACTGTAGTGCATATAACAGCGCTTACCGGCTCGCTCGCATAATGATCTTCGGTTTCCATTACACGGGTATGAATCTCATACTCGGTAGATCCGGACAAACCGTCAAAGAATACCCAGTTATCTCTTTCGGCATCGGGAAGGATAGCATTATCCCAGGCTTCCTCAGTAACCTCAGTACCCTTTTCAACGATAATATATTCCTGTCCGTCTACTCCTTCTATACTTATCGTGTCGAAATTATATGTCATATTTTCCGTTGAAATGTATGCGGAATCGGGAGCTGCCTTTTTCTCAAATGTTGCGTAAACATAGACATTTCCGGCGGGCATTTCAAATTGATAATCCGAGCTGTCTGCTTCTTTTTCGGCTGTAAACTCAGAACACTTGTCGCCGTACATTTTAAATTCGGACATCTGGATGAACGAAGCCCCCTTGCTTGCGGTGACTTCTATCTTGAAATACTGATAAGGTCTTGAGGCTGTGTCAGGCATATAGTCATAGGACTTAAAGTCCTGATCCTCGAGCCTTGAGTCATCCTTAACGGAAACGATCTCTTTCCATTCAGAGGAGTCTCTTGTGACTTCGCTGTCGGAGTCGAAATTCGCTCCGTATATTGTCCAGTCCTTCCAGTTACGGCCTTTCCAGCTTGAATTGTCATTTGCGGTTGTAAGCGTATAGCGTTTCAGGACTGTAAGGGCGTCTGCTTTTAAAATAACATGAGCTGAGCCGGAAAAGTTCAGGCCCCATTTGGTATAGATATCACCGTCAACAAGCTTTGCATATCCTTCGTGATTGGTGTTGTCACCGCCAAGAGCCGTGAATGTGATCGCCTGATCCATTGCATCGACCTTGTAGAAACTGATCTCACCGGTCTTATAATGCGGGTCGGGTGTCGAAGTCAGGGTTATCGTTTCTCCGAGAGCAGAGACGGTACTGCTTGCTGTAAGTGTACCGTTATCGGCTTCGCCTACGTTTATACTATATTCCTCTGCAGCTGCTTGAACAGATAAAGACAGGTTTAAAAGTCCCGTTCTGTTTAGCTCTGCGAGTCCTGTCCTTGCCAGCAAAATACCTGCAAGAAGAGCCGCAGACATTTGCACTATTTTTCTTTTCATTCTTTTTTTTGAACCTCCTTGATCTAATACAACTACTATGTAGTCGGGCTGGTCTAAAAGAGAAACAACCACTATATGTAGTGACTCATATAATATACCATAGCAGGAATTGATTTGCAATACCGAAATTTCTGTTTTGGTGATTTTGAGTCAAAAAAATTTTTACAATCTGATAAAATATCTTCCAAAGAGAGCTGATTATATGGTTTCATAAGTGTCAGAATACCTCCTTTCCTTCATGTTTTTGCAAATTGCTCTTCCGCGACTTGCAAACCATGCCGAAGAAGACCTGCTTTCAAGTGAAAAACAGGAACATATATATTACGTACTGCAGGTGCTTGTGATCATCGGCTTTGGGGGCTTTGGCAAAGCCTTGGAGTTATTACCTCAATAATCTTTCTTCTTATTTGCTGGGTTCTTTAATAATGCTATAAGTACAGCAGATCCCGGAATCCCTGATGCCGCAATCATTACCGGCCACCCTCTACTTCTCTTATGTAATCCTCAGGGAACTTTGCCATATATTCACAGTGCTGCATACTGCTCCTTTTTCTTATATTATGATAATTGCAGTTAAAACCTGCTAACTTCGTATTATATCACCGCTTACTGAAAAAAATCCATTTGTCAGATGTGCAGTCTCCTTATTCCCATCCTTCAAGGAAAGGAAGTGCCTCTTTCATACTGTCCTCTCTTGCCTTGTTGCAGGCGTTTCCTCATTATGCTATATATTTTTGTCGAAATTCCTGCAGGCAGGCTTACAACCAATTGTGTTACCCGTGAGTTAGTTTTGTTTAACCGATAATTATATATCACATTTGCTTTGATTCGTCAATATATTTTTGTGTCAAAAAAGCGGCTCATCCGAACCGTTCCCTGTATTAACTGATATATTTCCTTTGCTTCCCTCTCCTCGATCATCCTGAACAGCGCCGGATTTCCGTACTCACTGTTCTCCTAATTATACAGCAAAAAAATCCGCAAACCCTTTGTATATAAGGGTTTGCGGACCTTTTAAATGTCATAAATTCGTAAATTGAATTACTTAAGAGTAACCTTAGCGCCAACTTCCTCAAGCTT
>DFFN01000016.1 GCA_002369525.1 Lachnoclostridium sp. UBA3775
CCCACGGCGGGTCCATGTCCTTATTCCATATTCCCTGAAGGTTTGCCGGAAGTGTCCCCGGTCTGCTGGATGAGATCAGAAGATATCTTCCGAAATCAAAATAGGTTTTGACCAAACCGATATCGGGATCCTCAGCCGAAAAAGCGGCAAGCCTTTCATCAGTCGGAACACTGTCCAGATTTTCGTCATGATCAAGAAGCAGCTCGCACTTTGAGAAATACTTACGGTAATCCTCAATATGATCGTTTAAAATGCTGTTATATTCCTTTTCCTTTACAGAGTCAAGACGTTCTTTAACATATTCATAAGGATCGATGCCGCGATAGCTTGTGGCTGCAGTAAAATATATGACCAGATTTTTTACTTTCCTGCAGGAAATATATTGGCCGGCGATGCTTATCTCGCCCTCTTCAGCCTTTGCTGTCATACCTCCGCAGAAGGAATAGGGAGTTCCGGCTGTTTTTCCGCTGTAAAACACGTTGTTATCATCGTGAAACGCCTTATCGTAGAAAACCATTCTTCCGCAGTCGGCATCAACATTAAACGCAGAACCGTCCTCGGTATAAATTTTTATTGCAATTACGTTTTCAACGGCAGAAGCAAAGATTTCCTCACTGTAAGCGATTCCGTCAAACGTTTTTTTTACGCTGTGAACGGCTGTTTCAAGGTTCAGCTTCCTTAAATACTGTGAACATTCGCCTTTGATGTCCTTATAGCTTATATTAAGCTCACCCATGGGTGAAAAAGGCCTCATACTGGGCGGATTTCCTGAAAAAGCGTGAAGCATCAGCTCTTCTGCCTCCGGAATTTTGCCAGAAAAGATAAGGTTTCTGACCTTTTCCAGATTCGGAAGGGCATCCTTATTTATCCTGTTCATCGGACCACCGTACCAAAGCGTGTCCTCGTTAAGCTGGAGTCTTTCGCATTTTTCGTTTCCGAAAATCATTGCTCCCAGCCTGCCGTTTCCGACAGGAAGCGCCGCATTCCAGTCCCAGCCTGCTTCTTTATTGTAAAATAATTCAGACATTCAAACTCCTGTTATTGAATATTCATCCAGAAATCATATTCTATATCTTTATCGTTCAGCCTGTATTCTTCTTTAAGCTCAGGTCCGCATGAAGCAGAACCGACGCCGCTCATCATATAGTCTATGCAAAGCTCGGTTAGCTCATCGGCATTAAGCTTGTAGTTATGGTCGGCTCTTATCTTGCTTTCCTGTCTGTAATGGCTTACAGAGAAAGAGAAGGGATTTTCGGAGAATACGTTGAAATTCTGTATACCCTTTGTAAGAGTAAGATATTCTGTGCCGAAATGTGAGCCGTTTTCCTGAGGCTTAATATAGTCCTCATGTTCATCACTTACAGTCGAATTGAAAAGATCTATGTAGGAAGCATGATGCTTGTCGACGTAGCTTTCAAAAGGACCGAAACCGTAGTACTTGAGGTTTTCGAATTCATCATCAAGGAAAAACCTGAGTCCGAACCTCGGAAGATAAGGAACCGTGCTTCCGATATGAGCCTTTACGCTCACGCTTATATCCTCGCTCGGATAGAACTTATACACAAGCTTCACTCTTGCAAGCTCCGGAACATTGTCGCTCGTAAGACCGAGATTGAAGGTAACGGTTATATCTTCACCGTTGTCGATCACCCTGTGGGAATAATGCTTGGTCACGGGATTATCAAGGCCGAATTTCTTCCATTCAGGATCGATGTTACGGTCATTGTCAAGAGGAGCCCGGTAAAGATTGAGCTTCGAAGGAGCTCTGAGTATATCCTTGCGGTTCTTGATGATTTCTGTTATCATTCCGCATCTGGTGCAGATCGCAACCTCCATAAAGCCTGCGGTTATCCTGAGATTTCCGTCCTCTTCCCTTACACCGAGGAACTTCTTTCCCTTAACCTTTACGGGCTTAAAACGCTTTGATGTAACGTCAAGCTTGATCTGGTCGAAGCCGAGCTCGGTTTCGGAATCGATGTAATCGGTGGATTTCTTAAGCTTTGTAATGAACCTTACATATACGCTCTGACCGGTAATCGAAGTAAGTCTGGGTATATGCAGGGTGACATAGGCATGAGGAGGCGCATCAACCTCGATATCTCCTGTCTGAATTATCGCTCCGTTGTCCTTAACCTCATAGCTTATGTTGAAAATATCCTTGATATTGAGGAAATCCATGGTATTAAAGAAGCTGTAAACACCTTTTTTGATATCCTCGGCATAAACACGTACGGGTCTGTAAACATTTTTCATTTCGTACATTCCTGTGTGAGGCAGTCTTTCGGGATACATCAGACCGTCTATGCAGAAATTTCCGTCATGCCTTAATTCTTCAAAATCTCCGCCGTAAGCATATTCAGGCTTGCCTTTTCTTTCGCCGACAAATATACCGTGATCGGCAAACTCCCATACACAGCCTCCGCAAAGCTTATCGTTTGAATAAAAGGCATTCCAGTAATCCTCGATATCTCCGGGGCCGTTGCCCATAGCATGTGAATATTCGCAGAGGAAATACGGGATCTTTGAATCCTTTACTTCTTTTTTGTACAGCTCTGTAACGCTAGGATACATGTAGGAAACCATATCAAGTACAGAAAGATCCGAATTGTCCGAATTGCACCATACGCTTTCGTAATGAACAAGTCTGCTTGCATCCAACGCCTTTATCATCTGAGCGGCCTTTTTGAAATTATCCCCGTAACCGCTTTCGTTTCCGAGCGACCAGAAAATAACACATGATCTGTTGTAATCCCTGATCACAAGCTTATTTATTCTGTCGATAACGGCCTTTTCAAATTCCTTTGCGCACGGAACAAAGGGAATGTCATATTCAAGACCTTTTTTCTGATAATCCTGAAAAATATCTATCTGACCGTGAGCTTCGATGTCGGCTTCGTCCACAACATAGAATCCCATTTCGTCACATATCTGGTAAAAATAGGGGACATTGGGATAATGTGAGGTACGAATTGTGTTGATATTGAAATTTTTCATTATTATAAGGTCGGACATTATCCTTTCCTTATTGACGACGCTTCCGGTGTCGGGATAGCTTTCATGCCTGTTAACGCCCTTAAGCTTTACAGGACTGCCGTTTATCTTCAGCACACCTTTATCGTTCTTTACTTCCCTGAGGCCGTATTTTTCTCCGACAAGCTCCTCATCTGTTTCAAACACTATTCTGTAAAGCACCGGTGTTTCGGCGCTCCAGAGCAAAGGATTGTTTACCTTAAAGCTTATAATGCCTTCGTCATTTAATGTTTTCTTGTCCAGCTCATTGCCCTTCGGATCGTAAAGCCTTGCTTCAACAGTGGTATCGGTAAAGATTTCAACCCTGATATGGGCTTCCGTATAATCTGCATTAAACAAAGTGCTGATTCTGTAGTCCTTAAGACGTTTCCTTGGACGGCTCAGCATGTAAACATCTCTTATTATGCCCGTAAGCCTCCATTTGTCCTGATCCTCAAGATAAGTACCGTCACACCATTTAAGGACTATAAGCCTGATCTCATTCTGCCCGGGATTAAGCGCTGCGGTAATATTAAATTCCGAAGTGGCATGTGTTACCTGTGAGTAACCGAAAAGCTCACCGTTTATCAAAAGGTAAAAGCAGCTGTCAACGCCCTCAAATACGAGCAGCCTGTCTTTACCGTCTTTTTCATATTCGTAAAAGGTTCTGTAAACGCCCACCGGATTGTCGTCCGGCACAAAGGGCGGATTATAAGGAATCGGATATTGTACATTGACATATTGGGGGTAATCAAAGCCTCTCATCTGTATGCATGAGGGCACGTCTATTTTATTTTCAAAATCGGCGGAAAGAATCTGCCTGTCACTGATCTCCCTGAAACTTTTATAAAATTTAAAATCCCATTCTCCGTTCAGCAGTTGAAATTCGGACGATTCCTCCCTTTCGGCAAAGGGATACTGAGTTCTGTCAAATGGAATATAATAACAATGATCGTCTGTTGTATTAACGTGAAGAGTATTAAAATCCTCATGATAACGCATTAATTCTTTCATTTCTTCTCCGTTCTGATTATAAACAAGGGCACCAAATATGATGCCCTTGTAAAAATCAATAATTATTTTACATCCTTGATTGAAAAGCTTACTCTTCCCATCTTGTCTTTGCCAAGGCAAACAGCCTTAACAACATCTCCGAGAGTAAGGACATCCTCAACCCTGTTGATCCTGCGGTCAGCAATCTTGGAGATATGTACCATTGCCTCTTTTCCGGGAGCAAACTCAAGGAAAGCACCGAATTCTTTTATGCTGACAACCTTGCCCTCAAGAACCTGACCCTCTTCAAAATCAGAAGCGATGATCTCAACATACTTCTTCGCAAGTGCCATTGCCTCGGGATCGGTTCCGCAGATAGATACCGAACCGTCATCGGTAATATCAATCTTAACACCGGTCTGCTCGATGATCGTGTTGATCGTCTTGCCTCTCTGTCCGACGACATCACCGATCTTCTGAGGATCGATGGTGAGCTGAATGATCTTGGGAGCATACTTGCTGACTTCGGGTCTGGGTTCTGAGATGGCGGGCTTCATGCAGGTATCCATGATGAAAAGTCTTGCTTCACGGCATCTTGCAATCGCACCTTCAACTATGGGTCTGGTAAGACCATGGATCTTGATATCCATCTGAATTGCGGTAATACCCTCTGTTGTACCTGTTACCTTGAAGTCCATGTCTCCGAAGAAATCTTCAAGACCCTGGATATCGGTAAGGAGGATATAGTCATCATCGGTTTCGCCTGTAACAAGTCCGCAGGAGATTCCGGCAACCATTCTCTTGATCGGTACGCCGGCAGCCATGAGTGACATGCAGGATGCACAGGTTGAAGCCATTGAGGTTGAACCGTTTGACTCGAAGGTCTCGGATACGGCGCGGATCGCATAAGGGAATTCCTCTTCCGAAGGAAGAACCGGAATAAGTGCTCTTTCAGCAAGTGCACCGTGACCGATCTCACGACGTCCGGGTCCTCTTGAAACCTTTGTCTCGCCTACAGAGTATGCGGGGAAATTATAGTGATGAATATATCTCTTTGAAGTAATGTTCTCATTAAGACCGTCAACCTTCTGAGCCTCCGAAAGAGGAGCAAGGGTAACGATATCGCAGATCTGAGTCTGGCCTCTGGTGAACATTGACGAGCCGTGAACACGGGGAATAATGTCAACTTCTGCTGCAAGAGGACGGATCTGTGTGATTTCACGACCGTCGGGACGCTTGTGATCCTTAAGGATCATCTTGCGAACAGTCTTCTTTTCATACTGATAAACAGCCTCATCGATAAGAGGAAGCCATTCTTCATTCTCCGCAAATTTCTCGGCAAGAGTGTCCTTCATGTTTCTGATTCTCTCTTCTCTTTCCTGCTTCTCGGGAGAGAACATGAGAACCTCCATATCTGCGGGAGGAACAATTTCCTTTATCGCATCAAACACTTCCTCGGGGATAGCGCAGCTTTCGTATTCATGCTTGGGCTTTCCGCACTGGGCAACGATTTCATCAATAAATGCAATGATGTCTTTATTTACGGAATCGGCAAGATAGATTGCTTCAATCATCTTTGCTTCGGGAATTTCATTTGCACCGGCTTCGATCATTATTACCTTGTCTCTTGTGGAAGCAACGGTAAGCTTAAGATCTGACTCTTTGTCCTGGGCGGAATTGGGATTGATGATGAAATCACCGTTTATCATTCCGACCTGGGTTGTAGCGCAGGGACCGTCAAAAGGAATATCGGAAATTGCTACGCAGATTGCAGAACCGAGCATTGCGGTAAGCTCCGGGCTGCACTCGGGATCAACCGAAAGGACCAGGTTGTTGATCGTTACATCGTTTCTGTAATCTTTGGGAAAGAGAGGTCTCATCGGGCGGTCAATTACACGGGAGGTAAGAATCGCATTTTCGCTTGCCTTTCCTTCACGCTTATTGAAGCCTCCGGGAATCTTTCCCACAGCATACATTTTCTCTTCGTATTCTACGGAGAGAGGGAAAAAATCAATACCGTCACGGGGCTTTTCGCTGGCCGTTGCGGTTGAAAGTACCGTTGTATCACCATAGTGGATGAATGCGGCACCGTTTGCCTGAGCTGCCACTCTGCCGACATCTACGGTAAGAGTCTTTCCGGCGAGCTCCATTGAAAATGATTTGTACATTTCGCACTCCTTAAAAAATAATAATTTTCAGGGACTGCTGTCGCAACATCTTAGAAAACTCCGAAGAATGTCGGGATTTTTTAAGAAGTTACGGGCTTGCAGCCCCTACTGAAGATGCTTTATAAAAAACAAATTCAGGTTGGCACAATACCAATCTGAATTATAGCACAACATAATGTATTTAGCAAGTAAAAAATATACTTTGCATTACTTTATAATGTATTCTTTGTTTTTACTGTTTTTGTTTTTTTATCGGCATACTTGTTAAACAATCCATGCTTTAAATTCTGGTCATTTTTTCAATATTATTTTAAAAGAAACGGCCATCCGTCAACCGGACAGCCGTCGAAATATACTTAAATATTATATTAATATGAAGGCGTAAACGTTAAGCCTGTACATTTAATATTGCTGTAATCTGTTGCTATAGTGAAATTGCCGTTGCCAAATGACTTATTCCAATCAGCAGGTTTCAGCGTCAAAGTTTTCTTGTTTGCCGAAAGAGTCGCGCTTCCTCCGTCAAATGAAGCTGATTTTAAAGGTTTGTCGAAGACAATCTTGCATTCCCAGTCAGCCAAAGGAAATCTTGCAGGGTTTGTATACTTGATCTCCAGTCTTGCCCCGTTATACCAGCCCTGTGTTGTAACAAGCATTCCGGAATATGTACTGTCACCATAGCTCACATTAATCTTTGCATTAAAATCGGGAGTCGGTATCGGTGTTTTGGTCGGCTTTGGCGTCGAAGTGCTTGTAGGCCTTGGTGATGGTGTCTTGGTCGGCCTTGGCGTCAAAGTGCTTGTAGGCCTTGGTGACGGTGTCTTCGTGGGTTTGGGCGTCGAAGTGCTTGTCGGTCTTGGTGATGGTGTCTTCGTGGGCTTTGGCGCTGAAGTGCTTGTAGGCCTTGGTGACGGTGTCTTCGTAGGCTTGGGCGCTGAAGTACTTGTGGGCCTTGACGTCGGCGCACTTGTAGGAGCCTTTGTATGAACGTTTGTCGGGACCGCCGTAGGAGTATTGGTCACGGCCTTCGTCGGCTCATCTGTCGGAGCTTTTGTAGGCTTTGGCGCAGGTGTATTTACAGCCGCTTTGGTAGGCACAGCTGCCTTGGTCGGAGCAGCCGTCGGTTCCTGTGTAGGCTCTTTTGTGGGAGGTACAGGCTCTTCGGTATTTCCGGGTCCCGGAGTATCCTGCTTCTCGGGAGCCGTTGAAGCCTCTATGATCTTGTCATTATTGAACTCCATAGAAAATCCGGTATCCTTCTTTTTATAAGGATTGTCCATTCCGTCACCCTTTGAGGAGAACATATATATGCCGATGCCTGCAACAGCCGCACAGACAATCGCTATGACAGCCTTCACCTGGCCTTTTCCTTTCTTTTTGGGCTCAGAAGAAACACTTTTGACCAATTTGGTATATTCATCCATATCGTCCATAGTAAACCTCACTTATTCTTCTTCAAAAAGTTTATAAACCTCATCCATCATATACAAGGAACCTGTAAAGACAATAATCGATTTTTCATCGTATTCCTTTAAAGCTTCTCTGTAAGCTTCGGCAGCATTATCTGCCACCTTACCTTTAATAATATAATTTTTTTGCAGATTAGTCAATTCCATTTTCGACAAAGAACGCGGATTTTTAAGCGGAAACGCGAAAATCTTTTCCGCCGAACGGCTTAAAATCCCGTACATTTCGTTATATGACTTGTCCTTAAGGAATGCAACGATAAATATTTTTCTGAAGCCTGAATATTCCCTGTTCAAAAATGCGGTCACTGCTTCTATGCACTGCGGATTATGTCCTCCGTCAATGTAGACAAGAGGTCTTTCGGACAGGCACTGCAGTCTTCCGGACCACCTGCAGTTTTTAAGCCCCCGGACAATTATACTGTCCTTATCTTTATTGCAAAGAACAAGCTTTGCGCATTCTATCGCAACAACGGCATTCTTGCACTGAAAATCCCCTTCAAGCATCAGATCGTAATCAATGCCTTTGTATGTAAAACTATTTATATGGTCATGCTTTTTCAATTTTTCCTTTGTCTTAATATCATCCGCGTCTGCAAGAATATAATTAACATTAAGCTCCTTCGCCCTGTTTATTATTACATCAACGGCTTTTTTCTCCGATGGATAAATAACAAGCGGCACATCCTTTTTTATGATGCCGGCCTTTGCCGCGGCAATTTCCTCAATGCTGTTTCCAAGCACTGACATATGATCCAGGCCAATATTCATAATTACGGTACAAAGAGGTTTTTCAACAATATTTGTCGGATCATAGGTCCCGCCGAGTCCGGTTTCAAGCACAACCATTTCGGCATTCATTACCGAATAATATATAAAAGCAGCTGCGGTGATAAGAGCAAACTGGTTAAGATCAAGTCCGAGTTCCTTCTGTTTTTTGTCAAGCTCCGTAATTATCGCAACAAGCATATTCTTCTCGATCAGCTTTTGATCAAGCCTGATACGTTCACCGAATTCACGTAAATACGGAGAGGTAAAAAGACCGGTTTTATATCCCGCCTCCGTAAAAACCGAAGCAAGCATCGAACATACAGACCCTTTGCCGTTTGTACCGGCAACATGTATGATTTTAGGATCGTTTTCGGGATGACCAAAAGCATCAAGCAGCTTTTTCATATCATCAAGGCTGTAATTTTTTGAAAAGAAATTTTTGCTGACCAATCTATCTACAGTTGTAGAATACTCTTTTTCGGTATTTATTGAGCAAAAATATTTATCAACAGCCATTCTGACCTTGTCGCTCATATACAGCGTTCCGGCAAAAATTATGGTTTCATCTTCACTGTAATCACAGGAAAGGTATGAAAGCGCCAGTTCTGCGGTATAGGCTTTTATAACAGGCTTTCCGTACTTCAGGAGATGTGCAGCAAGCTCATGTGTTTTCAAAGCTCTGCCGACAAATTCATCGATACATATATATCGTTTCACAAAAGGATCGAGCAGTTCGTACATTTTCTCATAATCCTTGTCTGCCATTACACCGGTTATGAGTGTAATATTTCTGATTCTTCTTTCCTTAAAGGTGTTAACAAGCTCTTTAATACATGCCTCGTTGTGACCGCCGTCAATAAAAAAGCCGGGTTTATCAAGCACTTTTTCAAATCTGGCCTTCAGCGAAAAACTTTCTATGCCTGCACGTATACTTTTTTCATTAACAGGAAAGTATGCTTTTTCTGCAAGCGCGGTATAGGCCGCAATCGATGCAACGGCATTTTTCACCTGATAAAGAGCCCCGGTGTTCAGTTTCAGTTCTTTCAAATCACCAAAACCGAACACTGTACCGCAATCGATGATTTTTAGGGAAAGCTCTGCACCGTCAAAAGCGGAATAAAGCTTTAGCTTATTATCCTTACAATATTTTTCTATGTCTTTAACTGCATTTTCATCATTATCAAGCTTCAGCTCATCGTGTACCGATTTAAAAATCAGACGATCCGTACTTACAACAGTTTCGCCCGGTCTGCATATTCCGAGCTTATTGTTAATTACCGATGCGACACTGTTTCCCAGAAAAGCAGTGTGATCGAGACCTATCGATGTAATGACTGTCAGCAAAGATTTTTCGAAAATATTGGTAGCATCTTCTCTTCCGCCCAGTCCTGCCTCAAAAATGCAAAAATCACAGCTCTGCTCTTTAAAATATAAAACAGCAAGCACTGTGATAAATTCGAAATGTGACAAAATCAGATTGTTTGATGAACAAAAATCAAGCAGGAAGCCTGCATGTCTCGCAAAATCCCCGCATGATATCTCTTCATTATCAACAAGTATGTATTCAGTCAGTTCGCTTATATAGGGTGAAGTAAAGACACCTGTGCGTTTTCCGTCTGCAATAAGCATTCCGGCAAGCATCCTGGATGTGGAGCCTTTTCCGTTTGTACCGACGACATGAACAGCGTTGAGAGCGTTCTGAGGATTTCCAAGCAGCTTTAGACATTTGTCTATCCTGCCTGTTCCGGGCATAAAGGAATTCATCTCATCAGAAAGCAAAATATCCTTTATTCTTTTATATTCTGCATCAACGTTCATTGATTATGACCTCATTGACCATTTTCTTAAGTCTCGGAAACAGGGTTTTATAAAGAAGGAACATGACAACAAATTCAACCGGTGTCATGATGGCAAACTGTACTATCCTGATTCCAAGGTAATGCGGATAGCTCTTCATTCCTCCGCCGTAAAAAATCGCAAACGCAGCGGATTTAAGGAGCAGGCTGCATACAAGCTCGTTGATTATTATAGCAACAGAGAGCTTTACAAGGTTTCTGTCCTTATACAGCAGAAGTCCTGCACCAAAAGCCGAAATCATTACACAGGCCGTGATCAGCGGATTTATCGAATAGCCTGCAAGTATTCCGCCGACAACATCTGCAGTTCCCGCTACAAGAGCTGCATCAACGGCTCCGAGCAGCAGTCCGGAAACATAGATCATTATAAAGGTAAACGAGTATCTTGAGCTGTCGCCTACTGGTATGTAAACGGTTCTTTCAAAGACTATAAGCAAAGCCACCAAAAGCCCCATTAAACATATCTTCATTACAATTTTAATATTTTTTTCTTTATAAAATCCAAAAAAAGACTCCTGCAGGGATGCAAGGAGCCTCTTTCTTTGTTCATTCTCCATCTTACACCTCTTTCACAAATATGCTACAGAGGTATACAATGTACCGGTGTAGCAGCGGGATGCGAAGTGACAACCGCAAGAAGAACTTTTCGTCCGTCTGACAACTCCCCGTTCAGCCGGCACTTAACGCTGTCACTTCTACTCTGTACATGGTTTGGTAAACTTTATTATTTTCTGATACCAAGCTTAGCGATAAGGTTACGATATGCCTCGATATCCTTTGAAGCAAGGTAATCAAGAAGACCACGTCTTTTACCGATCATAAGGAAAAGACCGCGTCTTGAATGATGATCGTTGTTATTGTTCTTAAGATGCTCGGTAAGCTCCTTGATTCTGTAAGAAAGAAGAGCGATCTGAACCTCGGCGGAACCTGTGTCTTCGGGTGTTTTTCCGTACTCAGCAATGATCTGAGCCTTGATTTCTTTTGTAATCATTTTGTTTTTCCTCCATTAAGTTTTTTCCGGTTCCTAGGCTGCGGCAGGAGTATTTTGCCCGTCAACTGAGGAACGGTAATTACAACAACAGATATAATATCATTATTTCATTGGTTTGTAAAGCTTTTTTTATCAATTTCTATCTGTTTTTTTAATTCTTCCAGACCGGCAAAATGTAATTCCGGCCTAATGAAGCTTTCAAGTGCCACCGTAACAAAGGCTCCGTATATTTCACGGTCAAAATCATATATGAAACTTTCAAGACCTGCCCTGTCACTTCCGACGGTTGGTTTAACACCGATATTTGAAATTGCCCTGAAACGCTCCCCGTTCAGATCCACAAAACCGCCGTACACACCGAAGCGAGGAAGATATTTACTCTGAGGCACAGTTATGTTTATGGTCGGGAAACCTATGGTGCGTCCTAACTGTCTTCCTTTTTCAACTATACCTTTGATCGTATATCTTCTTCCGAGCATAAATCCGGCCTCAAACATTCTGCCTTCATCAAGAGCCTCTCTTATCCTGCTGCTTGATACCGGTTCACCAAGATACTTTTCCCGTTCAACAACATGGAGATCGATTCCGTGAATACGGCATGCCTTATTTAAAAAATCAATATTTCCTTTTCTTCCTTTTCCGAAACAGAAATCGTCTCCGACAACAAGGCACCTGCACTTCCATCTTTTTACTATATATTCCTCAAAAAACACCTCTGCTTCGGTATCCCTTAAAGATGAGTCAAAAACAAGCGGACAATAATAGTCAATATTGCTGTGCATAAGTATTTCCGTTTTTTCGGTTTCCGACATCAGACTGCCCTTATAATTTGCCTTAAGCAGTTCGTTCGGATGATTAACAAAGGATACCACAAGCTTTGAAAGAGAATAATAATTCTTTGCCGCCATTTCCAGAAGCTTTCTTATTATCTTCATATGACCGATATGAAGCCCGTCGAATTTACCGATGGTAAGCACGGTGTTGCCTGCAGTTATTTCAGTTTTTTGATCTATTATCAGCATTTAACGTCCTATTTACACCAAAATCAGTTCAGCTCTCAGCATATTATCATGGAAACAGTAAATTGCAAGAAATGTGCCTTTATTATCATAAAGAAGTACTCTCTCGTTTTCATTTAACACGGTCTCAAAATTATCTTTTCTGAGAGGATTTCCGTTGACAACATATTTCTTTAATTCATCGCCAAGCACAAGACGCCTGCAGTCTTTAAAAAGACTGTCAACGCCCAGAACCGCTTCCTCCAGCCTTCCGCTGTCGCGAAGAATTTCAAGTTCGGACAGCCTGTAAGCATTTTCAAGTCCGAAGACATCAACTCTTGTTCTTAAAAGCTTTGTCATTACTGCCCCGCATCCAAGCTTTTCTCCTATATCATTACACAGAGTACGGATATATGTGCCTTTTTCGCATAAAACCCTCATTGAGACAAGCTTATTCACCGGATCGATTTTTATATCCGAGATTGAATATATTTTGATCCGTACGCTTTTCCTCTCAACTTCCCTGCCCTCTCTTGCATACTCATAAAGCTTTTTTCCGTCAACCTTTCTGGCAGAATACATCGGGGTAAGCTGCTCGATCTCACCTGTAAAGCCGTTGATCGTTTCAATAATTTTTTCTTCATCAATGCCTTCTGTCGGTCTTTCCTTTATCAGATTTCCGGTGATGTCCTGAGTATCGCTTGTTTTTCCAAGCTCAAATTCGGTTACATATTCCTTTCTTTTATCGGTCAAAAGTCCGACAAGCTTGGTTGCCTTTCCTATGCAGACAGGCAGAACACCCTCCGCCATCGGATCAAGGGTTCCTGTGTGCCCTATCTTTTTCTCATCCAAAATGCCGCGAAGCTTTGCGCAAACGTCAAAAGAAGTATAGCCTGCTTCTTTGTATATGTTAATAATACCGCTTTTCATGCTATACTTCTCCTGTCTAAGCTTTATTTTTATATTGTTTTATCAGTCTGAGAACATTTTCAATGATCTCATCGATGTTTCCGCTCACATTAAAGCCCGCAGCTCTTGAATGCCCACCGCCTTCATAATAAACGGCAATTTTTGAAACATCCACCTCGCCGTTTTTGGAACGTAGGCTGAACTTATAATAATCATCTCCGTCTTCTCTTACGAAAATTGCGATTTCAACCCCTCTTGTAAGTCTGAGCTGTTCGACTATACCGTCGGTATCGTTCATACTAAGCCCCACAGACTTAAGATCCTGTCTTGTTATCAGGGTTGCGGCAACATAGCCTTCATCATAAAGCATCGCTTTATTTAAGGCAATAGCAAGCAGCTTGTTCTGAGCCCAGCTTTTTTCATAAAATGTTCCGTCAATGATCCTTGCAGAGTCAACGCCGAGATCTAAAAGCATGCCTGCGATTTCCATGGTATGTCGGCAGGTTGAACTGTACTTGAACACTCCGGTATCATGTACAATTCCCAGATATAAAGCCATGGCGACGCTTAAGTCCATCTTTTCGTATTCAAGAAGGTCGAAAAGCACCTCACAGCATGAGCTTGCATCCTCTACCACATGATTATAGTCACCGAAGCAGGTATTTGTCTTGTGATGATCGACAACATATTTAATACCTGCCTTTTCAAACAGATGAACATTAGGACCAAGCCTGTCAAGCGATGAGGAATCAAGCGAAACAAAAAGATCGAAGGTTTCATCGCATTCGTCACCGTTTAAGGGATCAGGGGCATTAAGCACCTTTGACATTTCATCCGGAACTGTTTCAAGAAAAAACGATACGCTTTTATCCGGATAATTTTTACGGATATAGTTGTAAAGGGCCACGGTTGAACCCACACAGTCCCCGTCCGGACGTATATGACCGGTTATTCCTATTTTTCCTGATTCTTCAATTGCCTGTATCAGTGTCTTCGTCATCATTTTCCTCAGCTTCGGGAATATTCAGTGATTCAATGAGTTCTGTCATTCTCATGCCGTACTCAATCGAATCGTCAATCACAAACTTAAGCTCAGGCGTGTTCCTGAGATTGACCGTCTTTGCAAGGCATGAACGTATGAAGGGGGATGCACTTTTAAGTCCTGTAATCGTGTCCTTCTTTGACTGTTCACCGCCCATGACACTCACATATACCTTTGCGGTTTTAAGATCCGGCGCAACATTTACGGCTGTAACAGTTGTCATCGGATCGATCCTGGGGTCCTTGAGCTCGCGTGAAATGATCACGCTGAGCTCTTTAAGAACCTCCTGGTTTATTCTTGTGTTTTTTATACTGTTTTTACGCATGTCATCACGCTTTCTTTACGCGATCCCTCGGAACCTGCTCAAGATTATAGAATTCAACGGTAAAGCCTTCTTCGAATTCATTAAACTTGTCGAATACAAGACCGCATTCATAGCCTGCGGCAACTTCCTTCGCATCATCCTTGAATCGCTTAAGCGAAGCAAGCTCACCCTCATGAACAAGCTCTTCTCCATTGTATATACGAACCTTGGAGCCTCTGATCGCCTTTCCGTCAAGGATATAGGAACCTGCAATGTTACCGATACCTGATGCCTTGAATATCTGACGGATCTCGGCATGTCCGAGTATCTTCTCTTCATATACGGGATCGAGCATGCCGTTCATGGCAGCCTCTATATCATCAATTGCGTTGTAAATTACGCTGTACAGACGAAGGTCAACCTTTTCCTTCTCTGCGGTTTCTTTGGCAGCATTATCGGGTTTAACGTTAAAGCCGATTATTATCGCATTTGAAGCAGACGCAAGGGATACATCGGATTCGTTGATGTTTCCTGCACCACTGTGGATTATCCTTACTGCAACCTCATCATTTGAAAGCTTTGCAAGGCTGGTCTTGACAGCCTCAACGCTACCCTGTACGTCGGCCTTAACGATAATGTTGAGTTCCTTGACATTGCCTGCCTGGATCTGATCAAAAAGTCCGTCAAGCGAAAGCTTGGCCTTGGTCTCGGCAAGAAGCTTCTCCTTGCCCTGTGCAATAAATGCTTCCGCGATCGTACGGGCTTCCTTCTCGGTTTCGGTAACAACAAATTCGTCTCCGGCATTAGGTACGCCGTTAAGACCAAGGATCGCAACGGGTGTCGAAGGAGTTGCTTCCTTCATATTGATACCGTTTTCGTTAAGCATTGCTCTTACTTTACCGTATACCGAGCCGGCAACAATGTGATCGCCGACACGAAGAGTACCCTTCTTAACAAGCATGGTAGCCACAGGACCGCGGCCCTTATCAAGCTTGGCTTCAATCACAAGGCCTCGTCCTTTACGGTCGGGATTTGCCTTGAGTTCCATAACGTCTGCGGTAAGCAGTATCATTTCAAGAAGGTTGCTGATTCCCTCGCCGGTCTTTGCAGAAACCGGAACCATCGTTGTGGAACCTCCCCATTCCTCCGAAACAAGCTCGTGCTCGGAAAGCTCCGACATTACTCTGTCGGGATTGGCTGCTTCCTTATCCATCTTGTTGATCGCAACAACGATCTGAACTCCGGCAGCCTTTGCATGATTGATGGCTTCAACAGTCTGCGGCATTACGCCGTCATCGGCTGCAACAACAAGCACAGCAATATCGGTTGACATTGCACCGCGGAGTCGCATGGCCGTGAAAGCTTCATGACCGGGCGTATCAAGGAAGGTGATCTTCCTTCCGCCTGCCTCAACCATATATGCACCAATGTGCTGGGTGATACCGCCTGCCTCGCGTGCGGTAACGCTGGTCTTTCTTATTGCATCGAGTATTGAAGTCTTACCATGGTCAACATGACCCATTACGCAGACAACCGGAGGACGTTCCTTGAGGCTTTCCTCGGGATCCTCGGTATCCTTCATAAGTTCTTCAACAACATCTACTATCTGTTCCTTTTCGGCTATGCAGTCATAACCGAGTGCAATCTCCTCAGCCTCTTCAAAAGGGATCTCGGAGTTCATTGAATACATCTTGCCCTGCATGAAAAGCTTCTTGATTATGGAAGAAGCATTCTGCTTTAACTTGTCTGCAAGATCCTTTATCGTGATAAGCTCGGGAACAACAATGGTCTTGATCTCGTTGGGATCTTCTTCCTTCTTTGCAACGGGCTTGGGCATGATAAATGCACCCTTGCGGTTGGGATCCTTCTTTTTCGGCTTCTTAAGACCGTCTTCGTTTTCGAAATCACGGTTCTTATTCTTTCCGGCCTTTTCTTTCTTACGCTCGTTAAAGGCTGTTGCTCTCTGATCCTTGCTGATCGCCTTGCCCATTTCGCTCTTTATAGAGCCTCCGGCAGGTCTCTCATTCTTTCTTGAGAAATTCTTCCTTGCACCGTTATCAGCATCCTTGTCCTTATCGAAAGCACCTTTCATTGATGCTACGAAATCCTTCTTGGGTGCAGCGTTGGCATTGCCTGTATTTTTCCTGTCACCTCTGTCAGGACGGTCGGATCTTGCGGGTCTTTCTCCCTTTTCCTGTCTGCGGTCGGAGCCTCGTTTATCTCCTGCCTTCTGTGCTTCCCTTGCAGCCTTTTCTTTTTTCTTTCTTTCATCAAAGACGTTACCGAGAACCTTCTTTACAGGCTTCTCGGGCTCTTCGGCCGGCTTTTCCGTTTTCTCTTCTACAGGCTTTTCCTCTGAAGGTTTCTCAGCTTTTTCTTCCTTAACCTTTTCTTCGTTAACAGCTTCCTTTTCCTCGGGCTTTTTAACGGGTTCGGTCTCAGTCTTTGCCTTTTCGGTCTTTTCCGTCTTTTCTTTCTTTTCCTTCTTATCCTCATCAGCCTTCTTTTCGATTTCAGAATCGGTCTTTTTCTTTATTTTAACCCTTCTGCCGTTTTCATCGAAAATAGGGCCGTCATAAGGTATGGGCTTTCCGTTCTCGTCAAGCTTTCTCTTGATCGGATTTCCATCTGCATCATAAAATACCGGCTTAGCCTTCTTGATTTTAAGCTGGTTGCCGTTTTCATCGAAGACAGGTCCCTTGTAAGGGATTTCCTTGCCGTTCTCATCGTACTGTTTTTTGATGGGCTTGCCTTCAGCATCATAAAGGATACGCTTTGTATTTGCAGCCTTTTCTCTTTCCTTTTTGACACTTTTGGGCATACCGAAAAACTGATAAACGACATCAAGTTCATTGCTGTCAAGCGTACTTGTTGCGCTTATCGCATTTATACCTCTTTCTCTGAGGAAGCCCATTAGCTCATTTTTTGATATTCCGCATTCTTTTGCGACATCAATTATTTTCTTCAATATGTTCTCCTCCGTTCTTGGAACATTGATATAGGCACTTCTTTATCGCGGACGCAAAACCCGGATCCGTAAGGGCTATGCAGGCCCTTATTTCCTTTCCGGTCATATGTCCGAATTCTTCCTTAGTGGAAAACTCAAGACACGGGACATTTCTGTATGCACATGTGTCCCTGAATTTCTTCTTGGTGTTTTCCGAGGCATCGCCGGCCACGATCACCAGACTGGCATTGCCTTCCTTTATCGTCTTTTCAACCATATATTCTCCGCTCACAAGTCTTCCCGCCTTGCAGGCAAGTCCGATATATGATGCGGCTTTTTTATTATTGTCAGGCATCCGAAAGACTCCTTTTAAGCTCCTCATAGACTTCCGGGCCGATATTTACATGCATTGAACGGTTTATGGCTTTAGTTTTGATCGCCCGTTCGAGGCATTCGGGTTTGTTGCACAGATAGCATCCTCTCCCGTTAAGCTTGCCCGTCTTGTCTATTACCGGCCTGTTTTCTTCATCAAGCAGAATCCTGATGAGTTCTTTTTTCGGATACATTTCATCGCAGCCGATGCATTTTCTCATTGGTATTTTCTTCTGCTTCACAAAATCGCCTCCGGATTATTCTTCCTCTTCGTCATAGTCCTGTGATTCGCTCTTTATATCGATCCTGTAGCCCGTAAGTCTTGCGGCAAGTCTTGCATTCTGTCCTTCACGGCCGATCGCAAGCGAAAGCTGGTTATCGGGAACAACAACCCTTGCGCTTCTGGACTCTGTATCTATTGTTACATAGCTTGCCTTTGCAGGCGAAAGAGCGTTCTTGATAAGGATCTCGGGATTATCGCTCCAGCAGATGATATCGATCTTTTCTCCGCCGAGCTCATCTACAACGGCATTTACCCTGCTTCCGTTAGGACCTACACATGCTCCGATGGGATCGACTCCCTCCTCGTTGGATCTTACCGCGATCTTTGTTCTTGCGCCGGGATCACGAGAAATTGCCATGATCTCCACAGCACCTGATTCAACCTCTGTAACCTCCATCTCGAAGAGACGTTTAACCAGGTCAGGATGAGTGCGGCTCAAAGTGATCTTGGGTCCTTTGTTCTCGTTTTTAACTTCAAGGACATATACCTTTACCCTCTGACCCGGTGTGAGGTTTTCTCCTTTGATCTTCTCGCTTTCCGGAAGGATACCGTCGCATTTTCCGAGATGGATTGCAATTTTCTTCTCGCTTCCGACACCGAAAATTCTCTGAACGATACCGGAAACAACAAGATTTTCCTTATCTTTATATAATCTGAAAAGCTGGTTTCTTTCCTCTTCCCTGATCTTCTGTACAACAGCATTCTTTGCGGCACCTGCTGCGATCCTTCCGAAATCCTTCGGAACAAGCTCAATCCTTGCAACATCCCCAACTCCGAACTTTGTCTCAGGGAAGCGTGCATTTACAGCCTCAACAGAAATCTGGGTCTGGGGATTTTCAACCTCCTCAACAACCTCATATTCAATATAGGCTTTTACGGAACCGGTCTCACGATCAACAATGACCTTGAAATTAGCGTCCTTGTTTTCGGTATCTTTATACTGGTTCTTGCATGCCATAAGTATCGCATTCTCAATCGCTTCGAAAAGCACATCCTTGCTGATGTTCTTTTCCTTTTCAAGAGCATTCAATGCTTCAATCAACTCTCTTGCGTCCTTGTCCATTTTTTCTTTTTTCCTCCTGCTTTAAAAATCGATAGTAAGTCTGACGCTTGATATATCACTGCGTTCAAACACAAGATCACGGTCATCCGCATCCTTAATCGTTATGCTTTTTTTGTCAAAGCCGGTCAGTATGCCGGTATATTCCTTGCATTTATCAACTGCCTTGTATAGCCTCAACTCAACTTCCTCACCGATGCTTTTTTCAAAGTGTCTGTCCTTCTTTAACTGCCTGCCGAGCCCCGGAGAGCTTATCTCCATAATATAGGCCTCGTCAATGAAATCAGCCTCATCAAGCTTCAAATTAAACTCGCGGCTGACCTCTTCGCAGTCATCGATGGTAATTCCTCCGGGCTTGTCGATATACATTCGCAGATACATGCTTCCCGCCTCTTTGACATATTCGCTGTCATAAAGACTGAAGCCTTTGCTTTCAAGTATCGGCATTATAAGCGCCTCTGCCTTTGCCTCATAATCTTCTTTTTTTGACATGTGACCTCCGATTGTTCTTCATGAAAAAAGAGCGGGTTTGCAACCCACTCTTTTCAAATACTTTACTAAGATCTTTTGTAGTATAGCACTGCGCGAGAAAAAAATCAAGTTATTTTTGATTTTTCTTCTCATCTTTTTTGTCTCTGGCCTTTTTCCCGATCAGAACTCCGGTAACGGCACAGCAACCGAGGAAAATAAATTTAATTCCTGCTCTCAATACCTCAAAAAGAAAATCCATCATATCCTCCTTTATTTACGCCTGTTGGCAAGCTCTTTAACTATGTCGTTCCAGTCAACATCACATTCAACCATCAGAACCATCAAATGATAAAGATAATCTGCTATCTCGTATTTAAGCTCCTCCGCATCGGGATTCTTTGCCGCAATCGTTATCTCGGTTGCTTCCTCACCGCACTTTTTAAGAATCTTATCGATGCCTTCCTCAAACAGATAGTTGGTATAGGAACCCTTTCTGGGGTTGACCTTTCTGTCCATTATGATATTATAATCTTCAGTAAGTATCGAAAGCGGGTTAAGGTCAGAATATTCCTTCTTTGCCAGCTCGGTAAAGAAGCAAGAATAATTGCCGGTATGGCATGCGGCTCCGAGCTGGTGTACCTTTGCAAGTATCGTATCATTGTCACAGTCGAGCATCAGCTTTTTTACAAACTGGTAATGGCCGCTGGTCTCTCCCTTTACCCAAAGCTCATTACGGCTTCTTGACCAGTAGGTCATCCTGCCGGTTTTGATCGTCGTGTTAAATGCTTCCTCATTCATATATGCAAGCATCAGCACTTCCTGAGTTTTGTAATCCTGTACCACAACAGGCACAAGTCCGTTCGCATCGGTCTTGAATTCCGAAAACTCTTTGGTGCTTTTTAGTATCTTAACGTCGATATCCTCGGATTTAAGAGTATGCTTAAGTGCCAGAACATCCTTGCCTCTGTAATAATTTGTTGCAACAGCGTTTACATTTTCAAGAGACAGAAGGGAAACTATATCGTTTCTCACAAGGCTGTCCCTGATGATCACAGGCTTTTCAATTGCTGCGATAGCTTCCTTTGATTTTGTTCCTATCGTAACATGCTTTATAAAGAATTTGGCAATTCCAAGTTCCGAAAGCTCTTCGATAAGCTCCTTGTCAAAGGCTGTCTGATTGCTCGAATCGATATCGGCATTAAGTACCATGCAGATTTTGTCCTTGCCAAAACGGTCGATTCCCTGAACAAGAGCTTTTTTGTCAAGGTCGGGGCTGTAATTAACGACGCAATACGAAGCGCCTGTATACAAAGCCTTTTTGATATCCTCGAATTTCTTTACGGTCACACCTATATATACGGGAATATCGACCCTTTTGATTATCAGCTTCATTGTTGCGATAAAATCGGCCTGAACCTTGCGGTCATCGTCATAATTATAGATGTAAAGACCGTCAATTCCCTGCTGCTCATATTCTACAGCCTGCTCAAGAACCACATTGGGATATTCTGTCTCGGCATTAAGATACGCGATTATCTCTTTTTTCTCCATCGGTTTCTTCCTTAAATATATTTTATTGCTTTTCAAATCTTACCGCAACTGAATTTGCATGTGCGGTAAGTCCCTCTGCCTTTGCGAAGGTCTCGATATCTTTGTGTACCTTTTCAAGCGCTTCACGCGAATATGAGATCACACTCGATTTTTTAATGAAATCATCGAGCGAAAGCGGCGAGAAGAATCTCGCGGTTCCGTTTGTGGGAAGCACATGGTTGGGTCCGGCAAAATAATCTCCGAGAGGCTCGCTTGAATACTGACCGAGGAAAACAGCACCTGCATTGTATATCCTTGTCATAACATCGTAGGGATCCTTAGTCATCACCTCGACATGCTCGGAAGCGACCTCGTTTGCCGCTGCGATCGCTTCGTCCATATTATCGGCAACAAGTATATAACCGAAATTCTCAAGCGATTTTTCTATGATTTCTTTTCTTTCAAGCTTTTTGGTAAAATCATCAACCTCTTCCGATACCTTCTCGGCAAGTTCCCTGCTTGTGGTGATCAGAATCGCGCTTGCCAAAGGATCATGCTCTGCCTGGGAAAGAAGGTCTGCAGCCACAAATCTCGGATTCGCGGTCTCGTCAGCAATTACAAGTATCTCGCTGGGACCTGCTATAGAATCAATTCCGACATTTCCGTATACTCTCTTTTTGGCAAGAGCGACATAAATATTTCCCGGTCCGACGATCTTGTCAACCCTCGGAATGCTCTTAGTTCCGTAAGCCATGGCAGCTATGGCCTGAGAGCCGCCGCATTTATATATTTCTTTCACTCCTGCAACATCAGCTGCGACAAGCACGCATTCATTTATCTTTCCGTCCTTTCCCGGAGGCGTAAGCATTATAAGCCTCTTAACTCCCGCAACTACAGCGGGCAGGGTATTCATAAGAACGGAGCTCGAAAGCGGGGCCGAACCACCCGGGACATATACTCCGACGGTTTCTATCGGAATTATCCTCTGCCCGATAATAATGCCGTCACCGTAATCAAACCATGAATTCCTCTTCTGTTTTTCGTGGAAGCTTTTTATGTTTGCCGCAGACTTTCTGATCACGGAAAGAACTGCGGGGTCTATTTTTTCATAGGCTTCCTTGATCTCGGCTTCGCTTACCCTTATATTGTTTTCGTCAAGCTCAACCTGATCGAATTTTTTTGTATACTCAAATACCGCTTCATCCCCGCGCTTTTCAACGTCCTCAAGTATTGCCGCAACACGGTTTTCATATTCCCCGTATTGCTTCGGGCTGCGCTTTAAAAGATTTGAAAGCAGATCCTTTTTGGTTTCGTTTGTCAATTTTACTGTTCTCATCATTAATCCTTTAACCCTTAGCTGTCCGTTTCGGCAGTAAGTACTTTTTTAAGATTTTCTATCATTTTCCTTATGCGTTCCTGTTCCATCTTCATGCTCACCTGGTTAACAACCATTCTTGCGGTACAGGGAACTATCTCCTCAAGCACCGAAAGACCGTTGGCCGCGAGCGTGGAACCGGTCTCAACAATATCAACTATCACATCGGCAAGACCGACGAGCGGAGCAAGTTCCACGCTTCCGTGAAGCTTGATTATCTCGGCAGTCTGGTGCCTTGTATTGTAAAAATACTCCCTTGCAATGTTCGGATACTTGCTTGCTACTCTTATTAGCCTTCCGGAATCAAGAACCGCTCTTGCGCTTTCGGGCCCGCATACGCACATCCTGCAGGCTGCCATATTAAGATCGATCACCTCATAGAGCTTTCTTCCGTTTTCAAGCAGAGTGTCCTTTCCGACTATGCCTATGTCGGCAGCACCGTATTCAACATATGTAGGGACATCGTCTGCCTTGGCAAGGAAGAATCTCAGGCCCTGTTCTTCGTTTTCAAATATGAGCTTCCTGGTATCCTTGTCATTTACCTCATCACAGGTTATCCCGATTTTGGTAAGAAGCTCCATCGTTTTTTTTGCAACCCTGCCTTTGGCAAGGGCTATGGTAAGATATTTCATCAATTTCCCTCTGATCACATTTTAATTCAGAACCATGACATCACCGATGTCAAAGGTTTCAAGCTCATGTACGATGACCTTTTTGGTTTCATCGTTTATGATCATGTCATGATATTCCCGAAGCTTTTCGGAAATGCTGCCGTCATTGTCCATTACCATGCGGAACTTCTGACCGCCTGCCCTGAGCTCTTCAGCCTTCTTAAAGGCTTCAAGACCGTCCTCTTCACCATAGAAAAGCAGGCACACATCCCTTTTTGCATCCGGCATAAGCCCTTCTCTTTCAAGCCCCATCATCAGATAATCAAGCGTTATTGAAAAACCTATGGCCGGAACATCAAGTCCGAACTGTTTGACAAGCTTGTCATACCGTCCTCCGTAGGCAATCGGTTCTCCCGTACCATATGTTATTCCCCTGAAAAAGATACCTGTATAATAGGAAAATTTACTGGGCATCGAAAGATCAAAGGATACATATTTGTCATAACCGAGCCCGGCAAGCATAGTATTCAGGCTTTCGAGTCTTTCAAGAGCATGAAGCGATTTTTCGGGAAGACTGAGTTTCTTTACTTTTTCAAATATTTCAGTTCCGCCGTAAAGCTCGGCAAGACCCGAAATCAGGACTTTAATATCCTCTGTTGCATTACAAGCCCTGGCAAAGTTCTCCAGGCCGAAGAAATTCTTCTGTTCGAGAAGCTCACGAAGCTTTTCCTCTTCTTCACCGTCAATTCCCGCTTTCTCGGTTATGCCGTAATAAAAGTCTGTGATTCCGATTTCAAGCTGGAATTTCTGTACTCCGCAGCTGAGTATGCTTTTTATGGCTATAAGCAGTATTTCAAAATCAGCATAAACGGAAGCATCGTTATATAGCTCTGCACCGAGCTGCGTTGTTTCTTTCAGCTTACCCTGCAGGGAGCTGTGATTTATATACTGTTTTGCCCTGTAGCAAAGCCTTACGGGCATGAAGCTGTCTTTAAAATATTTTGCGGTAACTCTTGCCATCGGCGGGGTGATGTCAGGTCTTAAAACCAGAGTGTTTCCGTCCTTGTCAAAGAATTTATACATGTCCCTTGAGGACATGGTACCGCGTTCCTTATTGAAAATATCGAAATATTCAAAGCTCGGAGTTACGACATCGCCGTAGCCGTAGCTATGCATACACTTTTTAATTTCGTTCTCAAATTTAGCCTTATTGATACATTCCTGGCCGTAAATATCTCTTACACCCTCCGGAATGTGAAGCAGATTTATCATAACTCCTCCAACGATCACAATAATTCAAGATAATATTATACTTCCTGAAATTTAAAAAGTCAATTTTATTTTTCTCTTTCCAGATCCTGATTGACAAATTCGAGATAATTGATATACATTGACTGATTTACCGGGAAACAAAAGTCAAGGTCAAGTTCGTCGAACGCAACGCTTTTTCTTCCGCCGTTCTCTGCACGCATCCAGAAACGATCCAGCTCATCTACGGGCATATAATATACAATATCCTTATGGGAGTAATAAATAAGAAGAAAAGCAACACCGCCCTGCTCCTTGAAATCTTTCATAAAAGCAAGCTGATGCTCATGAACATTTGCAAGCGCAAAGGTGTCAACAGCACATTCCTTACAGTCAAAGCAGATCGGCACTCCCTGAGCAATGCCGATATAATCGACAGTACTCTTCTGATCAAAATACGCAAGTGTGATATGTCTTGTCTGCTTGTCGATCTCAATCGGAGTGATGGGGGTCGGGATCTTTTGTACGAGCGCGATCTTTTTATCCCTGTAATGCTCGTTAGTTAAATTTATTACTTCCTCAAGAAACGATCCTCTGAGGCCTCTGGTTTTCCATGCCATAATCTATCCTTCCTTTAATCCGTTGCCGTCAATAAATCTTCTGAAGCTCTCCGAAAGCTCTGTTTTTATACTTCTGCCGGCCAAAGCGGGTAGTTCGGGAAAGCTTTCGGGAAATTTTAACTCATATGCAGTAAGAAGCTGGGCATAAATACCGTATTTTTCCCTGTTGATGCGGTTGTCCTCTCTGTCGCCGTATTTGGGATCGCCTACCACGCTTAAGCCAAGGAACTTAAGGCTTGCACGTATCTGATGTGATTTTCCGGTTAAAAGCCTGATTTTCAAAAGAGAATATTTTCCGGATTCGGCGATACAAAAGATTTCCGATTCTATCCTGACGCTTCCTGGAACCTCGTTTTCAAATACTTCCGAAATATTTTCGTTGTTGTCTTTTTTAAGATACAGGCTCAGCCTGCCTTCTTTTAAACGGTCCTTCTGTCCTTTTACGGCCGCTATATAATTTTTTTCAAGCTCATGTCCCGCAAAAGCCTTTGATAAAACGGATGCGGCATGAACATTTTTTCCCATTACGATGAGCCCGTCGGTATTTCTGTCAAGCCTGTTGATTACCCCCGGCGTAAAACCGGTGTCTTTGTCTTTTTTTTCAAGGTAAGCCAGCATTCTCTCGTTTACCGATATGTCATTTTTTTCGGTCTTCTGCGAAAGCTCGCCTGCTTTTTTATAACATATCAGCACGTCATCGTCTTCATAAACAATTCTTTTGCTCTCGACCGGACTGACACCGGGATTGACCTTATTCTCATCAGTCTTTCCCGAAAACTTCTCAAATGTCTCGTCGGCAAGAAAAAAACATACTTCGTCACCCTCATTAAGTATTTCCGCACCGCCTGCCTTTTTCTTATTGAGCGTGATATTCTTTTTCCTCAGCATTTTGTATACAAAAGAATCGGGCGCTTCTTTAAGAATACGCCCACAAAACTTATTAAGACGCTGACCCTTGTTTTTATCATCTACAATAAATATTTTCATATCAAATCTCTGACAGTTTCCTCAAACAAGCAGTGAGGTCACATAATCCCTTGCTTTTTCATTGTCAAAGCCGTCACTTTCACATCTGCCGAGAACAGCCGTATAGTCATTTATTTTATCATAAAGATTCACGGTTACGTCAATAGCTCTTTTCTTAAAAGCATTTTCAAGATATTCCCTGGAATAATTGTTTTTATCCTTCGTCATTTCGGAAAAGATAAACATTTTATTTCCGGCCATCACCATATGCTCAAATTTCAGCATATATTTTTCCGTGGAAAAAAGCATATCGCACAGTACGAACCAGCCATCCTTTAGCTTTGGACTTATTTTTTCAAAGTTTTCATCCTTAATACCCTTAAACGGAAGTATAATTATCAGGTTTGTAAGCCTTTTGCATGCCGGGAGCAGGGACAAAACGGAAACCACGGTTGCAATATTTGCCTTGGTTTTCCATATATTAAGTCCTGTCAGGAAAACACCGACCGCAATTATCGCCGAGATCAGAATAAATATCATATCATATCTTTTTAACAGGGATATGTATCCTTTTTTTCCTTTATATCTGTCCATTTCTTTCCTTTCATGTCTCAGGGACCGACAATCACTTCATCAAAACTCTTTATATAATAGTCCGCAATTTCCTCGAGCCGGTGACCGCGTTCATACGACACTTCGTCATGGATTCCGCATACTCTCATTCCTGCGGAATGCGCCGCTTCGATGCCCTGGGTAATATCTTCAAACACAAGGCATTCCGAAGGAGAGATTCCAAGCTCGTCCGCAACGAGAAGATAGATATCCGGCGCGGGTTTTCCCTTCGCAACCTCACAGGAGACATGCAGGGAGTCAAAATATTTTCTTACCTTTAGACTGTCAAGCGCCGTCTCCAGAAGCTCTCTTGAATTGCTTGTCGCAATCCCTGTTTTAATTCCTTGTTTCTTAAGCCTTTTCAAAAACTCAAGAGCCCCGGGCTTCAGCCCGACCTTGTTTTTATAAAATTCTATCGACATGTCATACCAGTCTTTTTTGATCTTTTCGATGCTGTCCGGTATATTAAATCTTTCCTTAAAATATTGAGCAGTCTCTGAATAGCTCATTCCGTCTATCGAATTCTGCAGATCGTGCGGAAGTTTAATTCCGTACAGAGAAAGGTAATCGATATCTATCTGTTTCCATATCCACATCGAATCAACCAATGTACCGTCAAGATCGAAAATGACGGCCCGGGTTCCAACTTGCAAATGCATATATTAATTCTCCGTCAACATTTTTAATTCTTCTTCATTAAGAGCCCTGTATGTACCTTTTTCAAGGCTTTGGTCCAGCTTCAGTCTTCCGATGCCTGTCCTTTTCAAATATATAACATCAGCGCCGACATGATGAAGCATCCGTTTTACCTGATGAAACCTGCCCTCACAGATTTCCACTTCGACACATGCACAGCCGTCCTCTTCTCCAAGCAAACGCAGTCTTGCCGGTCTTGTTGTATAATCCTTAAAGGCTATTCCCTTTTCGAATATCCTTTCCGCATCTTCAGAAGGCTTTTTACTGCATTTCGCAAAATAGGTCTTATAAACATTTTTCTTCGGGCTTTCCAGCCTGTGACAGAAATCGCCGTCATCTGTCATTATGAGAAGGCCCTCGGTGTCAACATCAAGTCTTCCCACCGGAAAGATCCTTGAAGCAAGCTCCTTCGGAAACAGGTCATTTACGGTCTTATGGATATCATCCTTTACGGCGCTTATGACTCCGGCTGGCTTGTTCAGCATAAAATAGAGACCGCTGATCTTCTCAATGCGTTTCTGCCCGCAAAAAACATCACAGTCTTCTTCGATTTTAAAATCAGGCACTTTTATAATTTCGCCCTTTACACTTATCCTGCCGGAGCAGATCAGTTTTTTTGCCTCGCTTCTCGTACACGGAAGGTTCTCGGAAACATATTTATCAAGCCTTGTCACATCATCCTCCAGCCCGGCAGATATTTATTTTTAAAGCTGCCGTTTTTTACCTTTCCGAAGCCCAGAGGATAATTGTCCACGCAAACAAGCACAAATCCGTCCTTCACACTGTCCGGAACCTCAATGCTTTCACACTTTAAATATCGGCAGACATCCGGATCATCCTTTGACATATTATATACATTGTCATATTCATCGGCTCTTAAGGCCATTGCAAGTGCCTGTGAGGGTTCGAAACGGTCCTTTTTCATTTCCCCGAGCAGCAGACCTTCCCTTAATATCCTTAAACCTTTGAGTTCGGGTACCGGACCGGGAAGAAGCAGTGCCCTCTGGTCCTTGATCACAATATTGCTTTCTTCATATTCCATTTTTACATGGCTTAAAAACTCACGAAGCTCATCTGGCAGCTTCGACTTTACCGGCGCTTTTATATCGGCATATTCGTTACTGCTTCCGAGAACGAACTCGGCGATAAAATGACCTTCGCCGTCAAGCTTATGAGGAAACAGTCTGATGCATTTTGAAAGATCTTCCCTGCACTCTTTTTCAAGCCACTCATTTCTTCCGTGATCAAAGCCCAGGCTTTCGTAGTATTGCTTCTTGTCGTCGCTTATTATGTTTACCAGCTTAAGTCCGGGAAATTTATCAAGCAGCCATGCAACGCTTTCTTCGTCCTCTTCCGGCGAAAAGGTACAGGTCGAATAAAGAAGACGGCCTCCCTCCGCGAGCATTTTTACGGCATCCGGAAGTATCTGCCTTTGCAGCGCGGCATAATAAGAGGTACCGTACTGCTCCCAGTTTTCCGTTATCTTTGATTGCTTTCTGAACATTCCTTCGCCCGAGCACGGAGCGTCTACCAGAATTTTATCAAAGTAACCGGCAAAACGCTGCGCCAGCCTGTCACTGCTTTCGCTTACGATTATCGCATTTTTGATGCCGAACAGTTCAATGTTTTTTAACAAAGCCTTTGCTCTTGAATTGCTTACGTCGTTGGATACGAGAACTCCCTTTCCCTTTAGCTTTGCTCCGAGCGCGGTTGACTTTCCGCCGGGTGCAGCGCAAAGGTCAAGAACTTTTTCGCCCGGTTTTACGTCAAATAAAAAGGCAGGAGTCATTGCTGAAGGCTCCTGTACATAGTAAAGACCGGCATAGTAATACGGGTGCTTGGTCACAATATCGTCAGGTCCGTAAAGATAGGCATTGTCTATCCATGGAATCTTACTGAGATCAAAAGGACTTATCTTCTTAAACTCTTCTCCGTCAAGCTTAAGCGTATTCAGGCGTATTCCCGATTTTGCCGGATATTCAAGGCTTTCAAGATATTTTCCGAATTCCTCTTTCCCGAGCATATCAAGCATCCTGGCAGTAAATTTTTCAGGTAATTTTATACTCATATCGATTGCTGTCCATAACCCTCGGCAATAACGTCAAGTTCTGCCGCAAAGTGCTTTAATTTCTCCATATTCCCGCTTGCATATACCTCAAGGAATTCATCCTGAATCCTTACTGCCTCGCGTCTGGAAGCATTCTGGTAAATGTTAACTATCGTTATCAGGATATCGCTTATCAGGCTGTCCTCCTCTTCCCTTGTTGACATGGCATTCATGACCTCGTCCCTGACTTTTGACATTTCAATCTCGGAAACAAGTATTTTGTCGGCAGCATCAAGCAGGGTTTTTCTGATCTCCGGGGGCATTTTTTCTTTAAATTTATACTGAAGGGAATGCTCGATAGTCGACCAGCAGTTCATTCCCATCGTTCTTATCTGGATTTCGGTAACGATCTCGCGCGGTCCGTCAAGCAGCTGTACAGTATATTTTACCAGGAGGTGATAGCTCCTGTATCCGCTTTCCTTGGGATTTGTGATATAGTCATTTTCCTCTATGACCTGCATATCCGTACGGGCTTTAATTATATCCGCAACCTTATAACAGTCATCATGGAACTGGCATATTATCCTTATACCCGCAATATCGGTTACCCCTTCTTCGAAATTATCAAGGGAAAGCTTTTTGCGCATTACCTTATCAAGTATGGAGGATATGCTCTTCACACGTCCGCTTACGGAATAGATAGGCGAATAAAGTCCCTGTTTTTCATAGGCCTGCTTTACATGGTTGAATTTAATGACCAATTCGTCAACCGCAAGTGAATACGGCATCAGAATATCCTTCCAGAGCTTGATTTCCATTAATTCACATTCTCCGTTATTTCTCCGTAGAGAGTACTGTGCAACAGTTCTATATTCTGCTCTCTGAACTTATCGATCGAAAGCACTGCACCTACTCCGTTAATTGTAACGGGTTCGAAAAGATTTGCCGCGGGGATCATCAGCTGCTCAGTTCTTTCGACCCTGTGCTCCGTGTAGGCTTCAAGCAGTGTATAGATATTTCCCGAGCTCATGTTCGTTGTCATGGACTCAAGTATTTTATTTGTCACCGACACAAGCTTCGTAATTTTCTGATTCTTATATTTCTCAAATATGGCGGATAGAACCTTACGCTGCCTCAGGCTTCTTCCGAGGTCGTTATTTACTCCCTCAAGTGTCGGTATCTTTCTTACTCTGCAATATCCCAGAGCCTGATTTCCGTTAAAATGATTTACTCCGCTTTTAAGATTTCTGTATTTTGCATTCGAAATATAGTTTGTTGTATTAAGATAGCTTGCTTCCTTGTCGCTGATTTCAATATCAACACCGCCCAGAACGTCAATGATCTTTTCAAAGCTGTCAAAATCCACATAGGCATAGGCATTGATATAAATCCTGAATGTATCCTGTATGGTATTAATCAGGGTTTTCATACCCTCACCATGCCCATAGGCATAGTTAAGCTTTCTTTTTACGCCAAGACCGGAAATATCAACATAGGTATCCCTGAGGAATGAAACAAGCGTAACCTTACCGGTCTTTGTATTCTCCGAAAGAAGTATCATCGAATCGGTCCTGTTACCGCCTTCAAAGGTTTCGATTCCTACCAGAAGTATATTGATGACATTCTTATCATATACCCAGCCCGCAGGAACATTTTCAGGTTCCTTAAACGGCTCCGCATTTGTATCAGTTTTCATTTTATGCCTGGCATATAAACTGCCGGCTTTCAACAGCAGCTTGTTTCCCGGACGGGTGTAAATCATAAATACTCCGATTGCGGAAATTATCAGAAGGAAAACAATGATATGTCCAAGACATCCCACAGCCTTGTTTTTCTTTCGTTTTCCTTCATGTTTCTTTAATGCTTTATTCCTGAGTCTTTCTTCCCGTTCTTCTTTCTTGATCTCTTCATCATAATCGACGAATTCATATTCATCGTTATAATCATAATGAACTTCTTCTCTTTTTTTACCCATAACTTCACTTTCCGATCGGTTTCGGTTAATTTTTAAAACTGTGTATCGGTGCGGGGATCCTGCCTGTCCTGGTTACAAATTCATCACATGAAAAGTTGTTTACAGGCATTATCGGTGCATGGCCGAGAAGTCCTCCGAAGCTTGCCTGATCTCCCACCTTTTTTCCGATCACAGGTATAAGCCTTACCGCGGTTGTTTTCTGATTAACCATTCCGATAGCCATTTCATCGGCGATTATTCCGCTGATGGTTGTTGCCTTGGTATCCCCGGGGATAGCGATCATGTCGAGTCCGACTGAGCATACACAGGTCATTGCCTCAAGCTTTTCAAGCGTAAGGCTGCCTGCTTTGACGGCGTCTATCATGCCCTGGTCTTCGCTTACGGGAATAAACGCTCCCGAAAGACCGCCGACATAGGAAGAAGCCATTACCCCGCCCTTCTTAACCTGGTCGTTTAAGAGAGCAAGGGCGGCTGTGGTTCCCGGAGCTCCGGGATGCTCAAGACCTATGCTCTTTAATATGTCAGCCACAGAGTCCCCGATTGCGGGTGTCGGCGCAAGCGAAAGATCGACTATGCCGAATGGAACGTTAAGCATTTTGGACGCTCTTTTGGCTACAAGCTGTCCTACTCTCGTAATTTTAAAAGCTGTCTTTTTGATTGTTTCGCAAAGGTACTCAAAGTCCCTGCCCTTTGCCTTCTCAAGTGCCTTTAACACAACACCGGGGCCGCTGACACCGACGTTTATTATCGCATCGGCTTCTGTCACTCCGTGGAAGGCTCCTGCCATGAAAGGATTGTCATCGGGTGCATTGCAGAAAACAACGAACTTTGCACAGCCGATTGAATCATTATCGGCAGTAAGCATTGCGGTTTCCACTATCTTTTCACCGATAAGCCTGACGGCATCCATGTTGATACCGGTCTTTGTGGAGCCGACATTTGCCGAAGAGCAAACATAGGTGGTTTCGGAAAGAGCCTTCGGAATCGATTCTATCAGCATTTTATCTGCCGGGGTCATACCCTTGCTTACAAGTGCCGAATAGCCGCCGAGGAAATTGATGCCTACATCCTTTGCCGCCTTATCCAACGTTTTAGCTATCTTTACAAAATCATCGGAACTTTTGCATGCACCTCCGCCGACAAGTGCGATCGGTGTAACCGAAATTCTTTTGTTGACAATCGGTATTCCGAGCTCCCTTTCGATTTCATTGCCGACATTAACAAGATTTCCGGCAAGCCTCGTTATCTTGTCGTAAATATTTTTGTTCAGGGTATCAAGATCCTTGTCTATGCAGTCAAGAAGGCTGATACCCATCGTAATGGTTCTTACGTCAAGATTTTCCTTTTCAATCATTTCATTGGTCTCAAGGACCTCACTAATATTAATCATAAATCCTCACTTTTAAGGCATTATTCCGATAATTTCTTTTTAGCGTCTTCCATATACGCTTTAAGCTTCTCGGTCTCTGCCATAAAAATATTATATTTCTTTTCAAGGTCAGCATAATCCGCACCGGCCTTGTCGGTCAGCGGTCTGATACGCTCATTGATCGTCGAATTTATCGATTTCATGATATCGTCAACGATGTTTCTCGAAGCATCCGAAATGTTCTTTTCCGGTATATTGATGTTGAGGCTGGCCCTGATGTCATTGATGGTTGCCATGGTCTTGTCAAGCTCTGTGATACCGGATGAAATTTCAGGTATGAGCTTAGCAAGCTTTTCAAGATAATCCTGATCTACGGAAAGACCCGGCTCCGGCCTTGTTTCTTCCTCTTTTTCAGGTTCTTTAACGGACTCTTTCTCAGGCTCTTTTACGGGTTCTGCTTTAGGAGCTTCTTCTTTTGCCTTTTCGATATCGGCAAAGAAGGATGATGCAGTGCTCTCAGATGCCGTCTTTCTTTCGAATACAAAAGCAGGTTCAGGCTCTTTCTCAGCCTCTTTTACAGGTTCATCATTTGAATCATCTTCCACCTTATCATCGGAAATATCGATAATATAATGTTTTCCGAGGATCAGCTTGCGGTCATGCTTTGAGGTAGTGATCTTTTCAAGATCTCTCTTTGAAATTCCGATAAGAGTGTTGATAGTGATGCAGTCGTCAAAGGTGATATTGCTTTTGCTGTCCTTTATCACATATTTGATATAGTTGAGCAGCTGCATGATGTCTTCCTTGATAAAGGTGGACGGCGAAGCATGACGTATGCTTATCGTGTTTCTGAGCTCTTTAATGCTTCCGTAAGGAATCTGCTCGGGAGGATACTGCTTGATAAGCGAATCCTTCTTATCTTTTTCAAGTATGTCACATACCTTGTACAGGCAGTCATACATGATGGCAAGTATATATGCAACTTCTGTTGTCATGACTGCATTGTCAAAGAACGGGAAGTTCTTGTCGAGCAGAGCGGCTGTTTCATCGGCCTCTGTAATTGCTCCGTCAATGCTTTTAAATTTATTGTCGTAATTGTTTTTGCTGGACTCATCCATTTCCTCGAGCATTTCGATAATGGGTGATACGTCCTTTTCCCCCTGTGGAATGATGTTAACCGAGTAAAGATTTTTAGTTGACATTTTTGTATTCCTTTCTATTTTCTAATTTTAAGTGGTAAACCCCACATTTTTTCAGATCCTGTGCATCACGTCAAATAATGCACACTTCACCAAAACATCCCCATGGGAAGCCTTATAAATAAAAGCTTCCTGATTCAAGACCGAAGAAAAGTGATACTTGAAAGTGATACCAGATTCATCAGTTTTGAACCATTTTCAAGGCTTGTTTTAACTCATTTCGACATGCTTTAACGGGTTTTAGCACGTTCTATTTATATCCTGTGCATCATGTCGAAAATTGCTTCGTCCTGAATATGGATGACTGTACCGATTTCTTTTCCAACCTCGTTAAGATCGTCCTGAATTGCAAGGAAATCCTTGTTTGCAGAAGAAAGATCGGTGATCATCATCATGTTGAAATAGCCTCCGACTATTGTCTGGGAAATGTCAAGAATATTTATGTCGGTTGCGGCAAGATAGGTACAAACCTTCGCAATGATTCCGACACAGTCCTTTCCGACTACCGTAATAACTGCTTTTTTCATTTGAATTCTCCTTTATATTTCAAAATTCACCGAAGGAACATCTCTCCTTGCGACCATGATCTCAGGCTTTGCGGCTCCGAAATTCCAGTTTTCGTCAAGGGAGTTTTTATGTGTCTGGAACGCGATTTCTGGGAAATTGTTTTCCCTGGAAAGATGTGCCAGCACTATTTTTTTTAGACCCGGATGCAGAACCTTTGAAACAAGCTCTGCCGAAACCTCATTCGAAAGATGACCTCTTTGCCCGTCTATCCTCTGTTTAAGGTAGTATGGATACGGACCCACAAGAAGCATTTCCGGATCGTAATTGGATTCTATATATATTACATCCGAGCCCGACATGTGCTTTATTATCTTTTCGTCGTACAGTCCGAGGTCGGTTGCCATCGCTATTGTTCTGGTGCCGTCCGTAAATCGGTAGCATACCGGGTGTGCGGCATCATGAGAAATTTCCGTAACTTCAACCCCGATATCGCCTATTGAAAAAGAAGCATCTCCTTCAATATTCATCATCAGCTCGACAGGTATTGCCTTGCCTGACGGGATTTTCTTAAGAGCTGCGAAGGTTTCTATCGTCGAATAGATCGGGACCCTGTACTTTTTTGTAAATGTTCCTATGCCCTGAACATGGTCTATATGCTCGTGAGTAACTAATATTCCGCTGATATCGCCGGGGTCTATCCCGAATTCAGTCAGGCCGCTTTCTATCTTTTTGCAGCTGACGCCCATATCGATCAGCAGATGCGTAAGACCGGTACCGACATAAATGCAGTTTCCCGAACTTCCGCTGGCTATACAGGCAAATTTCATTTTATCACATTTTCTCCTGACTTGCAAACCATTCATTAACGGCTTTGCTTATTTTGTTCTTTTGTTTTATCCTGTCGGCTCCGTCATTATTGTCAATGACCATCGAAGCATGAAGCCTGTACTGCTTTTCCGTCGGCTGCTGCTTCATGATGTCAAGACATTTTTTCCTGCTGTAGCCTCTGTTTTTCACCAAACGCTTTATCCTTGTTTCCTTAGTGGCATACACATACCATAATTCGTCACAGAATTTTTCATAATCGGCCGCAAACGGAATCGCTGATTCGATAAAAACCAGTCTGTTTTCTTCCTTAAAAAGCCTTCTGCATTCCTCCTTGAGAGCCTTTATCGTTGCCGGGTGGGTGAATGAATTCAGTTTTTTAAGCTTCTCATTGTCGGAAAAAACAATCTCCGCAAGCTTTTTTCTGTTTATGCTTTTATCCTCCGAAAGTATTCCGCCACCGAAATATGAAACAATTTTCCCATAACCTTCCATTCCGGGTTTCATCACATATTTTTTTGTGAACAGATCGGAATCAAGAACATGAAAGCCGAATTCTTCTTTCAAAAGCTCCGATATCCTGCTTTTTCCGCAGCCTATACCTCCGGTAAGACAGATGATTTTTCCTTTTTTCTCAACGGCCATTTATTTAACGTCAAACCAGCTGTCTGCAATATTGGCATCAACCTCAAGCTCCACTGCCAGTCTGACAGCTCCTTTCATTTCTTCAACAAGGATGTTCTTCACTTCTTCCTTCTCGTCCTCATAGGCCTCAATAAGAATTTCGTCATGGATCTGCAGAAGCATCTTCGATCGGAGTCCGGCCTTTTTTAAAGCATTGTGGACCTTTATCATCGCAAGCTTCATGATGTCGGCAGCGGTTCCCTGTATCGGCATGTTCATAGCAACCCTTTCACCGAAAGAGCGCTGCATGAAATTCGAGGAGGAAAGCTCGGGTATCGGACGTTTCCTGCCAAGTAAGGTTTCCGCATAGCCCTTATCCTTTGCGCTCTCAACCAGCCTGTCCATATAAGCTTTGACCTGCGGATACTGTTCAAAGTAGGACTTTATGTAGCCTTCGGCGGTTTTTCTGCTGATATCGAGATCCTGTCCGAGACCAAAAGATGAAATTCCGTAGATAATTCCGAAATTAACGGCCTTTGCTTCGCTTCTCTGCTTTTTTGTAACCTGATCGTAGGGCACATGGAAAACATTGGCAGCGGTTGCGCGATGAATATCCCTTGCATTTCTGTAGTCATCAAGAAGCTTTTCGTCACCGGCCATATGCGCCATTATCCTAAGCTCGATCTGGGAATAATCAGCATCCACGAATACGCATCCCGGTTTGGGTACGAAAGCTTTTCTGAGTTTTCTTCCCAGCTCCTCCCTTACGGGAATATTCTGCAGATTCGGTTCGGTACATGAAAGCCTTCCCGTCGCAGTTACTGTCTGATTGAAGGTACAGTGTATCCTTCCGTCATCTTTTATGCATTCCTTAAGCCCTTCAACATAGGTGGATTTGAGCTTGCTGACGGTACGGTATTCGAGGATTTTGGGAATGACCGGATGTTCATCCTTAAGTTTTTCAAGCACATCGGCATTTGTCGAATAGCCTGTCTTGGTTTTCTTCGCCCCTGGCAGACCCAGCTTTTCAAAAAGAATAACTCCGAGTTGCTTGGGAGAAAGTATGTTGAATCTCTCGGAAGCAAGCGAATATATCTCCTCTTCAAGATCTTTCATCGCTTTGTCAAGCTCCCTGCCCTGTTCCTCAAGCACATCCACACGGCAGATTATACCTTCCCTTTCCATGTCGCAGAGTATAGGTATCAAAGGCTTTTCGGCCTCGTTGTAAACATTTATGAGCCCGTTTTCCTCCAGCTTTTCAATAACTTCATCCTTTTTTTTAATTGCGGTATATGCCGTAAATGCAGGTATGTCGCTTACCGGCGAGGGATAAACCTCAAGATATGAAAGCAGGCTTTGAACGTCATGCTTCGTACTGTTCGGATCAAGCAGATAATGGGCCACGGAAAAATCAAAGAAATCCTCCTTTGCTTCTCCGCCGGCTTTCAGTATGTTTTTATAATTATCCGATGCAACATATCCTGCAGCCCCGGAAACCTTGTCAAGTATTTCCTCTAAAATCTGCGCAGTCACAAAATATTCGGTTTTAAAGGAATATGTTGTCTTATCTATGCAGACCGCAAGCTCTGAAATCTCTCCGTCATTTAGAACCACGGCAATGCCCGCTTCCTTGTTTTCTGCAATTTTCGCTGATTTTTCCGAAAATTCAAGTACATCCGAAAGGTCCGACATGATCACCAGACCATCATTAAATTCCTTATAGAAATCATCCTCTTTAGTTTCATGGCTTATCGAGGCCGGAATCTGCAGCGAGCTTATTTCAAGCTCTTCAAGGATTTTTACAAGTGTTGCATAGTCATACTCGGTTTTTAAATCATCAAGTTCTTTATCTATCGGAAGATCTCTTATTATCGTTGCCAGCTTTTCGGAAAGCCTTGCCGCCTTTTCGCCGACAAGCTCAGTTTCGGACTCCTTGGTAAGAAATGATATCGGATTCCTGCTGATACCGAGCTCATTTTTCCATTTAAGAGCCAGTTCCTTTAAATCGCTGCTGTTATGTATATCGTCATAAAGCGCATCCACGGTTTTATAATGCGCGATCAAAGGGACAGCTGCCTTATCTCCGATTCCGGGAACGCCTTTAATATTGTCGGCACTGTCTCCCATCAGAGCTTTAAGCGAGGGAATGCTTTCGGGCTCAACACCGAATTCCGCTTTTACAAGCCCTGCATTAAGCCACTCCGTCTTTTCAGGCACAATGGTCACCGACTTGTCAAGATTATATTTTTTAAAGAATTCATCAGCCTTTTTCTGATCGCTTACAATAAGCCAGAGCTTTACATTATCATCAACAAGCTGAAGATAATCATGATCTTTTGTCATTATACAAACTTCTACGCTTGTAGAAAACTTATCTGCGATGGATCCTGAAAAATCATCAGCCTCATATCGCTCATCCATGAACTGGGCGACGCCCATCTTTTTAAGTATTTCCTGCATCAGTACAAACTGATCTTTTAAAGGCTCAATAGTTTCGCTTCTGTTGGCCTTATAATCCTCATAAAGCTCGCGTCTGAAGGTATTTCTTGTAAGATCCCAGGTAACGGCAAGATACCTCGGCTTCTGTTTGTCAAGTATCGAAAACAGAGTGCGCAGGAATCCATATACGGCGTTGGTATATACTCCTTTTGAGGTCTTCATTATTTTATGGTAGTATTTTTCCTTTTCCTCTGCTGTCTTGGCCATCAGTATTTCACGTGGGATATTTCCGTAGAACTGGGTCGACAAAAGGCTTGAACCGTCAATTATCAGCAAGTAATCATTCATTTTCCCTTTCATCCTCCAGTTTAAGATTATGGATATATTCTATGATATCCTCATTCAAGGCATTGTTCATGTTCTTTACTTCGTTTAAATAGTCAGGCACTCCGTCATAGTCAAGGAAAAAGCTCTCCTGCTTTCCTTTTTCAAGGAATTTGACACCCTCATGCTTAAAGATAAACAGGGAAAAAATCAGGCCAAGCGCCACGGATATAATAAAAATCGAAACATATGACAATACTGTAAGGATAAAACCTCTTTTCTGCTTCGCAAGATAATCATTAATTCCTTTTTCAAGCTCGGCATCATAGTTTTCGGAAAGCTCGTCGCCTTTTTCAAGCTGGTCAAGGGCTTTTAAAAGAGAATAATTGATCTTAAGCTCTTCCATACATTCATCACAGTTTCTGACATGAAGCACAAATCTTTTCAGCTCGTCGCCGTTTAAGCTGCCATTGATATATGAATCAATTTTCTTTTGATATTCATTGCATATTAAATTCATAAACGGCTAAGCCTCCAAAACATGTAAAACTTATTCTTGCAATAAAACCGAAAATGTGTTAAAATGTACTTTGTTGCAGGCATGGCGGAATGGCAGACGCAGCAGACTCAAAA